>DUQX01000069.1 GCA_012837615.1 Bacillota bacterium
ATAAATATATTTTCCATGTATATCAATGTGTTTTTTTAATTTCTCATCTTTCAAAGATTCATAATGTACAATATCAAAGTAATATGGCAATGGTAATTCTTCGTTTAATAGCACGCTTAATCTATTTATAATTTCTGGCTTAATCTTATTGCCAAAGATAGCTATATCAACGTCAGAACCATTTTTATAATTTCCCATTGCTCTACTCCCGAAAATAGCTGCTTTGTCAATTTCAGGACTTTTGTCAATGGTTTCGATAATCATATTTAAACTTTTTTGTGGTATGCCAGATGTCATTTTATTTCACCTAATTTATGATAAACTTGAGATATTTCCTTAAAATACTCATCTTTAATTTTAGTTAAGACTAAGTTAAAACGTTCTTCATCATAGGTATGGGCTAAGATATTTCGTTTTTCCAGCATATCCATCCAGGTTTCGCCGTTTTTAATTAACTCGTAATAAAATGCTGTTTTTATGACCTCTCTAGGAAATTTTACAATAACCTCTTGAGATTCAAGATAATCTTTTAATGTTTTCCAAGCCAGCTCAAACGTATATTCAAACCTCTGTATTAATCCTTCTTTTTCAAGTCTGTTAAGTTTTTCGAAATCTATTATTGGTTCGCGCAATTTTTGATAAGCTTTTTCAAAATTTACAAATCTTTGCCGCCAGCGAATTGATTTTTGATTCATTAGCACCATCCCCTAACATACAATTACTGGTAGTCATCATTAATAATTATACCATATAAGCTCGGTAATGCGAAATATTATTGATGGCGGGTTTTGAAAAAATAAAAATATGAAAAAAAGCTGGCCAGTTTAAGTCGGGCTCTTTATTTCTAAGGGTTTTATAAAGGAAATTTGAAGTATTTGTAGAAATTTCTAAGAGGTATTTTAATATTAAGTTGAAAAGGCAGGATTTTAGAAGTTGGCAAAAAAGACTGTAAAGAAAAGCAGAACACCAAAACGAGAATTTAATAAAGGGAAGTATAAATCGAAAGCTGGCCCGGGGGCAGGTATTGCAGCAGGAAACATTATCCTGTTAGCTATATTTGTCGTCCTGGCATACCTTATTGTTGTAGGTCCTTTTCAGAGGGGGTTGTTTTTTTCGGAGGAATTGCTGCCGGTACATATACTCAGTTTTTCTCTTTTAATCCTGTGGTGTGCGAGCAAGTTGCTGCGAGGGGAAGGCGCCCTTTTAAAAGCCCCGCTTGATTATTGCGTATTTGCTCTGGTTGTTTTTTATTTTTTCTCTTTTTTTGTGGCGGTTAACAAGTCTGCCGCTCTGGGGGAATTTTTGAAGGTTGCCAATTACCTCGTTATTTACCTGCTGGTGTTTGATCTATGCCGAAGCGATCCCTTTGCCTTTTTAATTAGGAAGAACAGAAAAGAGGCGGGGAAAGCGATTATAATGTCCGGTGAATCTGGCAGTAAACACGGTGAACCTGGCCCTGATAAAGGATCTTCAACGGGTTTGGGTTTGGGCCCGGGTTTATTGATAATTTTGCATATCTTGCTCGTTGCGGGAACGGCGGTGGCCCTGGGGGGGCTGGGTACCGCTGCCGGAACTTGGGACATTCATGGCGCCTATGTCGGGGGACGCATTCATACGTCCCTGCAGTACCCCAATACGGCGGCGGCCTACCTTACGGCGGCGTATTTTATTGCCCTGGGGCTGAGCAGTCGGGTTGGGAAATGGTATCTCCGTCCTGTATATCTTGTTCCCGCCATCGTTATCTTCATCACCTTTATTTTTACCTACTCCCGGGGAGCGTGGCTTTTGATACCGTTTCTGGCAGTGCTGTTCGTCCTGGTGATTGGCAGGGGAAACAGGTTGCGCGCGGCTATCTATCTCGCTTTGTCCGGGGTTGTTGCGCTGCTGTTGATGGTCAGAATCGATAATGCCCTGCGCGGGGATGAGCCCGCACTGGTCTGGAAGTATCTGTTAATTTCTGTATTTTTGATAATCTTCGGAGGAATTCTCACGGAATTATTCCTCTTTTCGAGCAGAAAGGTGAAGGCCGCTGTCGCGGGAATTGCAGCCGTTTTTGTGTTGTTGGCAGGGTTACAGGTGGTGCTTCCCGCACTGGGGCGCCCCCTGTACCTGGAAAGAAAGCCGGGCGAAAAACCCGCCAGCCAGTATTTGGAGCAGCGGGTGGGAGGGATCCTACCCGGTGAAAAATACCTGCTCTCCCTGGAGGTCGATGCCGTTCAGGAACCGGCCGGTGGAGAGGGTAATGAAGAAGCTGAGTATGCCTGGCGCTTGCTTGTCCTTGCCTATGATCTCGAAGATAAGAGGACTACCCTTTTGGATCACAGGGAGGGCCCAACGCGCGGGTGGGAAAAAAGGCAATTTGAGCTGCAGCTCGGGGAGAATACTGAAAGAATGGAAGTCCGCCTCTATAATCATTTCCCCGGGACGGCGGTTTCGGCCCGTAATGTATTTTTGCTGGACAGCGGGGGGGAAAGGCCGCTGAATTTTACGCTGCACCGCATCTTGCCGGACAGGGTTTACAAGCGCATCTTCTCTATCGGTGTGGGGGAAAGCAGCGTGGAGGGGCGCCTGACTTTTTACAGGGACGCGTTGAAAATCATTGGAGATTATCCCCTTTTGGGAGCCGGTGGCGGGGCATGGAAGTCTTTATATTTGGGTTATCAGGAGAAACCCTACTTTACGACGGAGGTGCACAACCATTTCCTGCAGGTTTGGATAGAGGCGGGCACGCCGGGCTTTCTCGCTTTTGCGGGTATATGGGTTTTCTTTATCTGGGCTTTTTTGCGCGGGTTTTTTGGCAGCAAAACAACCCCGGAGAAGAGAGAACGCTGGGCGTCGGTTTTTGTTCCCGCTGTCGCGCTGGGAGCCCACAGCGCGATAGACTTCAACCTTTCCCTGGGTGCGGTGAGTGTTTTTCTGTTTGCCCTGCTGGGGGCTGGGAGGAGTCTGGATGAAGATGAAGGGTACTTTTCCTTTATTGCTCCCGGTTGGAGAAAAAATGTCGGTTTTTCGCTTCCCGGGTGGTCAACCTGCGCTGCAGGTATTTTGGCGGGAGTTTTTTTAATGATCATCTCGATATCCCTCTGGAACGGGCATAGGTTAGGGGTGGAAGCCGAAAATAAAGTGCAGGAAAACAGGATGCAGGAGGCGGTAGAGCTATTTGAAAAGGCGATCAGCGCCGATCCTTATCAGCCGTCGAATTACGCCAACCTGGGAAGGATTTACGAACACCTCTCCACTTTTGAAGAGAACAGGGATGCTGCGCCCCGGCTTGTGGAAATGGCGCTGGGTTTAACGCGCAAGGCTTATGAGCTTGAGCCTTTTAACGCCGGATATAACCTGGACTATGGGGCGATGCTGTTGAGACATGGATATCTTGATGAGGGTCTGCATCATATTGAGAGGTTGGTTGAGCTGCATCCCCGGCAGCCGGATTCTTTTGCGCAGGTGGCGCGGGCGAAGCTGGCGGCAGCAGAGCATTACCTGCATGCAGGGGATGAAGGGGAGGCGGATGAGCAGCTGCGGGAAGTTCTCCTTTTGGAGGAAAAAATGGTGCAGATGCAGGACAGTGCAGAAAAAATTTACTTTTATCTCGGAGAAGCTGCTTTCCTGCTGGGGGATTATGATCGATCCCGGGAATATTTCACCGGTATGGGCGAGAAAGACGAAAATTATAACAAATCACTTGTTTACCTGGCTGTTATCTATGAGCGATGCGGTAAGGAAGACAAGGCGGGCGAACTGAAAGAAATGTTTGCTGAAAACAGTGAACTGCATGAGCTGTACCGGCAGCTTTTAGCTGTACAAGAATAACAGCGGAAACACGAATATCCCCGGATGCGGTAATCCGGGGATGGGCTAAAATCTTTAGAAAACGTTAAATATCTCTTTTTATCGGGACTTATAAGAATAGCTATTTCTGCAGAAAAATGGGCATTTGCCGTTGTCCCATGGGGTTATCTGCGCCGGTATTTTATAGATAGATGTATTACTACTTAGTCTTA
>DUQX01000070.1 GCA_012837615.1 Bacillota bacterium
CTGGCGCACCTGGCGGTAGCCCTAAGTGCCCGCTCCCTGGAAAGACTCCAAGGTTACCTCGATGGGGACAGCACTCTTTTATATGACAGTTCTCTGCTGGCACCTCCTGAAGTATCCGATGCGGTTGTCGGTTGGCAGGCATACGACACTATTGCTCCGGAAGCTTTTGCCGAGAGAAGGCTCACAAAACGCAGGCGGAAATTCCCACGGCTTTCACATAAAATAAAAAATATATTAGGTTTGCCTGCAGGCGAAATGGCATCCGCCAGGCTCCATCCCAGGGTGAGCAATATCATTGTCCTGGGTGCGGCGGCCAGGTTGATCGAGATGGTTCGCCTTGAAAATATAAAAGATGCTCTGGAAAAAAGATTGTTGAACAAGTTTAAACGGGACCCACATTTAAAAGAATTAAATTTTTCAGCCCTGGACCTGGGTTGGGAAGCGGCAGATCGCGTGCTGAAAAACCAGGACCGCGGGGCTACTGTTTAGAGGTGTAATTATGGGAAAAACTTTTACCAAGGTGAAGTGGGAAGGCCCCAAAGGTATTTTTATCGTTTCTCCCGATCTTTGCAAGGGCTGCGGGTTATGCATAGAAAAGTGCCCTTCCCAGGTGATAGACTTTTCAATGGAAACAGGCGTTTACGGAACCCCTGTGGTAGAGGCTAAGCGTATCGAACGCTGCACAGCCTGTCGTATTTGCGCCCTTGTCTGTCCGGATGCAGCTATAGATATTGAAAAAATTAAGAAGAGTACGGTGCAATAATTTGCGATGGGTTATTGCTTATGGGAATGAAGCGGCCTTTGAAGATCTCCTTTAGAAATTTTAATACATGTTTGGCTATAATGTTCTTTTTCAAAGAAACGGCTAGAAGTGAAGGAAATTTTTTTATGGATAAGTGCCCCGGCATTTGACAAAAATACGGGGAGTTATAGCCGGGGCTTTTTGGCTGAGGCCCTTTTTTCTTCTCTCTGTTTTTTTTATGGGGTATGTTTTTCCAAACAGGGGATGCATGCCAGTTTGCCGTTTAAAATTCTTGCCCGGGGCTCCATGACCGTTTCCCCGCAGTATGAACAGATAACGGAATTATAAATACGCGCTTTCTCGGGTATCTCGCAATTTATTTCTTCGACACGGCAGAATTCGTCCAGGGGCATGGAGAGCATTTCACCGATTGCGGCTTTTACTTTTTTTCGGTAAAGCGATATTTCTTCTTCATTGGCCTTGCCGCTAAATACTTTTTTCCGCAGGGCTGTTAAATCCTTTTGCTTTTCTTTATCTCTTTTGATGGGTGCTATCCGTACCGCCTTGCCGTTTTTCCTCAGGATAAAGGTATAAGCTTGTTTGCCGTAATCGTGAAAGATAAGATTTCCTTTCCCGAAAGTACATCCCGTTATTACCTGAATGGCGTCGATTGCGCAGCTGTCGTTTTCGACGATGGCCACCATTTCCTCATCGATGTCTCGCTCGCTCTGCAGTGCGTTTATAGCGGCCTCTGCAACCCGAAATCCTGTTGCCAGTCCGGTACATTCGTGTCCATGAAAAGCAACTGCCTGTTCCCATAAGGTTTTTTCATTACCCATCTATATTGCTCCTTTCAGGTATTATCAATTTAATATTCATGTTACTATGTTCTATTTTTTTTCAAGATTTCCTGCACAAAAAAACTAGTACAGAAGTTTTGCATGCCATAACCATAATAAATTAAGTGTTCCTAATGCCCTGTTTATTACCTGTTAAGATTTTTGACTTTTATCTATCTTGCGAATAATATTGTATATTTTTAGGACATATACGTTGGTTTATTTAATGATGAAAACTACAGGATACTCTGTGATAAATATGCCGAATTTCCGCATTGATCTGCAGATTATCGAAATTATAATAATTCCATTTATTTAAAATAGTAAAATGGCATAATACTTGCATGTATTGTTATTACATTTAAAATCTTTTCACATTTCAATTTAAATGCGGAGGTTTAAGGTATGAACATATCAAAAATGATTGAGGCGCATTCTAAGCGCAACCCAAGTTGGGATGCGGTTATATCGGAAGATCAGCTGCTTTCCTGGGAGGATTTTAATAGCAGAATCAACCGGCTTGGTAATGCTTTGCGGAGGCTGGGGGTTAACAAAGGCGATCGTGTGGCCATGTACCTACCAAATTCTCCGGAATACCTGATTTCTTATTTTGCAATTGCACGCATTGGCGCTGTGGCTGTTTCATTTAATATCATGTATAAGGGCCCGGAAATAAAGTATATAATCAATAATTCGGAGGCCAGTGTACTTATTGCTGCGGCAAAAGAGGCCGGCGAAAACGTGCTCGGTATCATGGAACAGTTGCCTACCCTAAAATACATAATCGTTACCGGAGAGGGTGAGGTAAACGGTGCCCTTGTTTTTTCCCGGCTGCTTGATAACGAAACTGATACCCTGGAAACTACAGATTGTGAACCGGATGACCCCGTAACGATTATGTATACCTCCGGTACTACCGGTCTCCCCAAAGGAGCTATGCTAACACATTATAATTTCTGGGAACAGGCTGATTTGAACGGCTGTTACATTTTGCATATTAATGATCAGGACCGTATTCTTACCGGGGCTCCCTTCTGCCACATTTTCTTTATCACAACAGTATTAGGTCCAATATATAAAGGGGCGGCAATTGTAACTATGCCGCGTTTTTATCCGGAAAAAGCCTTGGAATTGATTAGTAGATTCAGGATTACTCATTTTTGCGGTGTTCCAACGATGTATATTTATATGCTGCAGCATTATCAGCAAAACAGGGATAAGTATGACCTCAGCAGCTGGAGATTTGCCCAGTCCGCAGGTTCGGCCATGCCTGCGGAAAATATAATACAGATAGAATCTAACTTTGGGGTAGGCTATTGCGAATGTTATGGAGCTACCGAAACCAGCGCTGCCTGTTCATACGAACGTTTAGGGCATAGAAAGCCCGGCTCAATAGGGTTGCCGGCACACACCTGGCAGGTAAGGATCGTTGATGATGAAAACCGGGAGGTGCCGGATGGAGAGGTAGGGGAGATTGTCCTCAAGGGGCCGGGTCTTTTTAAAGGTTACTGGCAAATGCCGGAGGAAACTTCTGCCGCTTTTACTGACGGATGGTTTCATACAGGTGACCTTGCCCGTAGGGATGAGGATGGTTATATATTTATTGTGGATAGAAAAAAGGATCTGATTATCTGCGGGGGTTACAATATTTATCCCCGTGAAATTGAGGAGCTGATTTTTACCCATCCTGCTGTTTTAGAAGTCGCCATTGTAGGAGTACCGGATGAGGCGAAAGGCGAAATTCCCAAAGCATTTGTTGTCTTAAAAGCGGGGATGAATGTCAGTTCAGAAGAAATCATTTCATTTTGTAAGGAAAGACTTGCTGCATATAAAGTGCCGCGTATTATAAAATTTTGCAAAGAGCTGCCGAAAAGCGCTACCGGCAAAATACTCAAGCGAAAGTTGGAGGGCAAGTAAAGTATGATTGAAGTTCCAAAAGGTATATTTTTTGGGTGTTTAGTAGCGAACTTTTAATTTTTTGACCGCTTGCGAAAGCCCCTCAAGGGTCATTTCATACATGGGGATAAGGTTACGGATCATCGCTATGCTCTGCGCTCTGTAGTTCATACGCTCATCCCAGCTTCGAGCGGGTATAGGGTTTAGCCAGATCGCGTGCTCAAAATGGTTGATAACGCGCTCCAACCAGACCAGCCCCGGTTCACTATTATTATGATCTATATCAATAGCCCCGCCTACGTTGGTAAGCTCAAAGGGGGACATGCTGGCATCACCTACGATAATGAGACGCCAGTCGGGATCGTGTTTTTGCAGGAAATCATATGTTTTTATGGCGTTGTCATCAATGCAAGCAGGTTTAACGTAAATTTTTTCATAAATACAGTTATGAAAATAATAATATTTTAGCTCTTTAAAATGAGTTGAGCGCTTAACGGCGGTAAACAACTGGCTGCAAAGGTTGATATAACTGTCCATGGAGCCGCCGGAGTCCATTACCAACAAGATCTTCATCTTGTTCTTACGCGGACGGTCCCAGACGATTTTCAGTTTGCCCGCGTTCCGGCAGGTAGCGTCTATGGTGCCCTCCAGATCAAATTCATCCTTCGGACCTTCATTGCGGGCCAGCTGGCGTAAAATCCGCAGAGCGGCTTCAAATCTCCTTACCCCGATAACTTCATCGCTGCGATAGCCTCGGTAAAGCCGCCCGCCCGCCACTTGAACAGCTGAGCCGCCGCTTGGCTTCCCGCCAACGCGCACTCCCCCTTTTGGGTTGAAACCTCCTTGGCCGGATTTTGCACCACCTGCTCCTCCTTTTGCAATGGCCACCGAGCTGGAATGCTGCCTTGCGCCCGGGGTTTCTATTTTACCCATTTTGAAGCTCATTTTTTTTAAATTGGACTCCAGTAAAAGCTCTTCTTCTTCCGGGGTTATTAAGTGGTACGGCTGTTTCCTTCTCAGTGATTGCAGGGCTTCTTTAAATGCATCTTCTGGGGATTCCAGACCACTAAAATAGTTATAGAAGGCCTGGTCATAATTATCGAAATACACCTCGCTCTTAACCAGCACCGCCCGGGCAAGGTAGTAAAAACTCGTTAAGCTCGAATAAGCCAGCCCCTTGTTGAGGGCCTCCATTAAAGTCATCCATTCTGTCAGAGAAACAGGGACTCCTGACTTTTTTAATTCATAAAGGAAATTAATAAACACGGGTTTTGCCCCCTCTTGCAGCTTCGCGATTTTCCATTGGTTCGGAAATCTATATTTTATGCTTTTTGTTCTATTTCCGTAACACATTCGGTTTTTATCTTTTCAACCAGGAATTGAAGAGCGTTAACAACATGGGGCCTGATATCGCCACCGATTAGTACATACATTATGTCATCCCCTATTTCAAGCTGACCTTCATTAAGCCACACCCTAACATAAAATATTCCATCCATCTTATAAGTTTCCGCAATTGCCTCATCAACTTTTTTTGCATCATAGGAAAAGTACATTCCTTTTACCGATGAACCATCATCAAATCCTTGGCGAACCTTTGCTTTAGGTGTTTGGCGTACAACACCGTTATGGATTAAAAACATCCCTACCTTTGAAGCGCTGGGATCCGCTTTTGCTTCTTTAAGCCATTTATCAATAGATGGTGATGTTTTTTTATTAATCATAGTCAGATAAGCTCCCTTTTTATAAATGCCTTTCCAAAACTTTTCTCATAAAGAAGGCACGGTTGTTTTCAGTTAAAACCTAATATACTTCATATTATACAGTAAATCCAGTAAATATCAATCTGCCAAAAAAGGGGAACTTTTCTACACATTTAATTGTCTCGCTCTTGGAGAACTATAATCTTATCCTCTTTGCGAATTTCCTGCTTCCACAAATAAATTTCGATAATTATCTTTGATAGCCCTTTACAGGATATTTGTGCAGTATAGCGAAATATAATAAATAAATATAAGCGAAATGGTTTTTTAAACAGATAATGCCTTTACATTTATGCATTTATATGCGCCAAGGTTGCGGAATGATCAGCGGAATGATCAAGGAAGGGATTACAACGCAAGTAAAAGCATAGAATCAAGGGTTTGCAGTTAGCATGATTTAAAATAATTTTCAGTTCCGTTGGGCGAATGGAATTAACCCTTGTGGAGATATGAGTAGCCGTTAGGCAATCAGCCCGAAAATTCCAGTGCTTGCCCTGTGTGCGCGTCAAATCTATATCTGTCTTAGAGGTGAGGTTATGCTCCGAATATTGCATTTAGCAGATCTGCATCTGGGTTGGGAGCCGGCGTATTTGCCTGGAGAGAAAAGTAATATTCGGCGCCGGGAAAGGGATCAGCTTCTAGAGAAAACTGTTGATTACGCTCTTTCCCCGCAAAATAATATTCAGGCAGTATTAATTGTAGGCGATCTATTTGAACATTACCGTCCTGAGGGCACTCTGGTGATGCAAGTTATGGAACAAATAGCTCGCCTGACCAAAGCCGGGCTGCTTGTGGTTACGGTACCGGGCAATCACGATGAAATAACCTACCGGGAATCGGTTTATCGTCAGTATGGCGACAACTGGCCCGGCTATCTGGTTCGTAATCCTATGCCGGCGCTGTCTTTCTCAGGTGAGGTAAAAGGCACCGGGGTTCATATCTATTCCCTGGCATATACAGGTGGGGTAACCCGCCCGGGTTCCATAAAATCTTTTCCCCGCATCAATGCCCCCGGCATACATATCGGTGCTTTTCACGGATCTTTAGATTGGGAAGGCCTAGCGGATAGGAGTTTGCCGCTTGATTCTTCTATTTTGGCCGGTGCCGGCTATGACTATATCGCGTTGGGTCATTATCATCGTTATATGGAAAAGAAAGTTGGTTCCGGCAAAGCAGTGTATCCAGGTTCCGTGGAGTTTAAAAGTTTCAATGATCCGGGGACCGGTTTTCTAACGGTAGCGGAATACACCGGTAACCAAATAAAAATAGAAACTGCACCTGTTTCAGTGCGCCGGCATCAATTTCAAAAGTTTGATCTTTCTACTTTTGCCGGGCCTGAAGAACTGCGCCAGGCCTGCCTTAAATTAGCGGATCGGGAAGTGATGACACATCTGATGTTGACTGGAACGCCTTGTTTTCCGGTTAATGTGGAAAGTCTAACCGCAGAACTTGAGGATCATTACTTTTACCTGGAGATCGAAAGCTCCGCCCATTTCTTTGCGGAAAGCTTCCTGGATAGTATTGCCGGGGAACCCACTGTACGGGGGACATTTGTTCGCCGCATGCGGGAAAAGCAAAAGGAAGCCTCGACGGAACGGGAAAAACAGGTGCTGGAGCAGGCTTTGTTAAAAGGCCTCTCTGCCCTGGAGGGAAGTGATTTGCTTTGAGCGGCCACAGGGTTACCTTTAAAAGATTGATTATAGAGGGTTTTGGACTTTATCGTGAGCGTACGGAGTTTAATTTCTCGGAGGGAATAAGCTGCTGTGTGGCGAACAATGAAAACGGCAAAAGTACTATGGTGGCCGGCCTGCTAGCGACTTTTTTTGGTCTTTTGCACCGTCAAAGGGCCAGCTCTTCCTTTACCCTGGAGCGCTTTCGTAATTGGGACAATCCTTCCAGCTGCCGGGGAGAAGTTTTCTTTGCAGCCGGCGATCAACATTACCAGGTTGTACGCGACTTCGATACCCACCGGGTTGAGCTGTGGTTAATTGCAGATGATTTTACCAGAACGGAGCTATTGGTAGAAGGAACTCATAATCCGGCAGCAACAAGGCGGCTTAAAGCATATGAAGAAAAATTGCAGGAACTTCTGGGGATAAACAGCCGGGAACTGTTCAGCGCTACGTTTTGCGTGGAACAGCCGCTACCGGAACCCAAAAACATCAGCGCCGAGTTGCAGGGGTTGCTTTCCGGAGGCAAAGGCACACCCTTTCATGATGCATTAAAAAGGTTGGAGAATAGCCTGAAAAAGTTAACCAGATTTACCGGACCCAATGACCGGGGAATCACTGCCCGCAATATGAACAAGGACGGCTTGCTGGAGCAGATTGAAAACAGAATAACCGAATTAGGGCAACGTATTGAGGACGGTAAGCGGGTGGCGGATTCAGTTGAAGAAGTCCGGGAACAACTGGTTTGTACAGAAGAAGAATATAACAGAAAAATAAAAGAGCTCAAGAGAAAGGAAAAAACCCGGCAGGCCTGGTCCAACTGGCGGCTTTTACAAAATGAATACTTTAATGCTGCCCGGGAACGCGATAAACTAAAGCAAACGGAAGCAGAGCTGCGGAAATTGCAGGAAAAGCTCCAACTCCTGGAGAAGGAGCTGGAGCAAGATTATCCTGAATTTAAGGGTTTTTCCCCGAAGGCCGGCGAAGCCCTTGAAAAGTTGATATGGTTAGACAGACAGTTGGAGGAGAACGACGAAACAATCCGCAAGCTAAAAGAGTCGGTGGAGGCAGATGACGAAAAGCTTGCCAGGCTTAAAACCGAGGAAAATAATAAATATGCCGGTTGGGACTGGCTAGGGGCGGATCCTGTAACCAGGCTCAAAACCATATATAGAAACGCGGAAACCTGTAAAAAGGAATGGCAGCAATTTCGGCAGGATGTGGCGGAATTAGAGGAGATAAACAATGAGCTGGAGAAGCGTTTTATTCCTTTTGAAAATGCTTCTGAAGAAATATTGGAACTGGCCCGGCATTATGACCGCTACCATGCCGAATTGAACAATGCTGCAGCTAAAGCAAAAGAGGCATTTGAAAATGCTGATGAACAGAAAGGAAGATACCTGGAGGCCAAATCCGAATTTGAAAGCAAGTACATCGATTTGCTTGAATTGCCGGAAAACATTGAGGAGGTTGTAAACGAAAAGCTTTCTGCGGCAAAAAAAATAAAGGAACTTGAAGAATCAGAGAAAGTTCTTTCCCGGAAACTTGCTGTCCCGGCGGGGTTGCGGGTTGCCGGTATGGCCCTTCTGGGCGGGCTGGCCGGCGTCATACTGAGCATGCTGGGGGGGGGCTCTATTCCGGTTTTAGTTGCGATCATTATAATGGCTGCCCTGGCCGGTTACTGGGCCGGTGGTTATATTTATTCTCTAATTAATGCCAATAACCGCCGGGATCTGGCTCTGAGCCGGGAAGAGCTGCGCCGGTGCAAGGAAGGTATTCTGGAATTGGACAATAAACTCGGCCCTTTTGCATCTGCCGATGAGGCGGAATTGGGGCGTCTGGTGCAGCGCCTCTACCAGTATGCAGAGGAGAGGTGCCGCCTCGAGGAAGAGGGTCGAAAGATATCGGAAGATGAGCTGCAAAGGCTGCTCCTAGAGTGGAAAAAGGCCATGGAAGAAAAAGACCAATTTGATCGTGCCATGGGCTGCCTTACCGGGGTTTATGATGACGTTTCAACTGCGCTTGGCCAGTGGCGAAGCATATTGGAAAGAAAGAAGAAACTTGATGCCGATCTCTATTCCAGGGCAAGTGAAATTTGGGGTTGTACCGCGGAGGCCGCTGCCGGAGTTGACCCTTTTTTTGCGGATGTGGCGGAGCACTGGAAAGAGGTAGCCAGGTTTTTACAGGTGGTCGTAGGCGGATCTGCGGTACAAAATGTGGCCGGTATGATGGAACAGCTTGGGAACTTACATGAGGAATGGTGGCAGCAGCAGAAAGAAAAGGCCGCCAGGTTGGCCGAGATTAAGAAAGTCACCGGGGAACTTGAATATCAATTAAATTCGAATAACGCCCAGCTGGTTAAAATGCAAGAAAAAAGAGAGAATTTGTTGGGCCAAAAAAGGCAGGTTGACGATGATATCCGCGAAATAGTGAGAAAAAAATATGGGGGCAACGCTGCTGTTGCCCTGGAACGTTGGAAAAAGAGGCAGCAGATAATTAATATTAAAGAGGCTGTGGGATTGCAGCTGGCAACGATTTTACAGAACAACGGTGTGGAGGATGTGGATGCGCTGCAGAGCGTATTTTCCAAAAAAGAAGACGATGTTACCGTGCGTTTGCTCCGGTGGAAAGAACATATCGATCGAAATCCAGGACTGCCGGGAACCGAACAGGCCGACGATTTGGAGCAGATAAACAATTTTCTGGAGGCTTTGGAAAGGGAGATATTAGAACTTGATGCGGAGAAAAATAAGCTGGAGCAATCCCGAAGTGAACTGCTGAGAAAGCAGGCCTCTTTGGAAGGGGGGTCCCCCCTCAATATTGCTGCTGCGGAAATTGAGCTTTTTGAACTGGAGCAGCAAAAAGAAAGGATGTTAATTGAGGCCGATGCTTTGGAAATGGCGCACAAAGAACTGGAAGAAGCGATCAGCGAATATCGTAAAACTTATAAGGAGCGCCTGGAGAAGCATGCTTCACATTACTGTCAAGCTATTTCAAATGTGCCTGAACGATACGTTGAGTTTGATGAAAATTTTAACATAAGTGTGAGGGAAGGCGGGCGGCTCTGCCCAGTGGAATATTTGAGCAAAGGGGGCCGCGACCAACTTTACCTTGCCCTCCGTTTTGCTGTGGCCGATTTGCTGGCTGAAGAAGTTAAGCTGCCGTTAATTTTTGATGATTCGTTTACCAGCACCGACGCCAATAGAAAGGATAACATCCGCCGGATTTTGCAGCAGCAGGCGATAGAGCGGCAGTTTATAATCATGGCCCATGAAGATGCTTATTCCAATTGGGGCCAACCTGTAGAGATAAAAAGTTTAGTTTAAAATAGCCTTTATTATCTCCAAAATATTATTATTGAAGGAAGGGAGGAAAGCAGTTTAATATACTGCAATTGATGTAATAATGGATGAATTATTTTTCAAAGAAAAAAAATGCCTGTTGTGTGGTGCGAAGTTTAAAAGCGGCAAAGTAAAAAGAAGCAAGCAATACATGTTAAAAAGGGATTCTGATTTTTGTATACATTACAGGGGTGAAAACCCTGCTTTTTATAATGTTTATGTCTGTCCCCAATGTGGTTACGGCTTCACCGATAATTTTACGCCGCCAAAAGAAAAAGAGATTATCAAGATAGGCATAAACCCCTTGGAAGTGGATTTGTGTAGCTCCCGTTCAGTGGAAGAGGCTATCATTGCCTATCAAACAGCACTTAAATGTGCCCTGCTGGGGAAAGAAAGGGAAACTATTATTGCGGGATTGTATCTGCATCTAGCCTGGTTCAACAGGTTTCTGGAAAACAAAGATGAAGAGATGAAAAATTTAAAGAAAGCCCTAGAGTATTACGAAAAAGCCATTGAATCAGATAGAGACCTGGAAAATCCCGCAACTGTTTTTTATTTAATTGGGGAAATAAATAGGCGAATCGGAAATGATAAAAAAGCAGTAAAATTTTTTGCTCATATTATTAATGATAAAAAAATTAACGACCCGAACATTATTAGAATGTCTAGAGAGAGGTGGCAGGAAATTCGAGCATCCAGATAACACAGTTTTGCGTAAAACTGCTTAGCGGGGCTGTGAATCGTTTTTATTATGCTGCATTTTACGGTGTCAGGGTGTTTGTTGCATAATATAATTACCGGGAATTGCAAAGTGGAATTCCCGGAAGTTGCAGAGTAAAATTCCCTGTTTTGCAGAAAGGCCATTGCAGCGTCCCCATAAAACCCTTACCCTTGTAGTTGAGAAGACTATGAGGGAGGAGAATTGGAGGATGCTGACAATGACCCAGATAAATTGTATCAGAAAAATGTTCTTTGAAAAAGGTATGAATTATGCTGAGATTTCCAGGGCCACGGGATTTGACTGGAGCCGGCAAGAGGACTCGAACCCCCAACAGGCGGATTACGATTCCGCTTTACGGTTTAACCCAGCAGGCAGTGGAGATGCACTACCTTTAAGATACCGCTGCAAGAGCAATCAGCTTCTTTGTATAAAGTGGATTATCTGGATAATCTTTATAATTTTTCACTATGAAATAGCTGTACAATGGTTGTACTTTATAAAAAAAACCTGAATACATATCAGGCAACCTTTTAAAAGGGTTGTTTTTGTTCAAAGTTTTTTTCTATCTTTGGTAAGAATTTGAAAGGGGGCGAAATAGTTGCTTGGCTGGGGGAAATATGCTGTCGACAACTATTGAATGGGAAACTTGTACCAGATGATCTTGAATATGACGTATTAACACCTGAAGGTAACAGGATTTCGGTAAAAACACGCAAGGGTGAGAATTCCGGCTGGATGTAACAAGCGCTGGACGGCGTTTTGTCTGGGTCAAATCGGAAAAAGGAAACGGAATAACGACAACGTCGCCTCTTACAAATCGTTCCAAGCTTCGTCCTCCTCGGGTTTTAGCCAATCTATTTGCAGCGAAGATTCGCTTAATAAAGCCAGGTTATTTTTTTCTTTTGCTGCTTTGCTTTTCAGGTATTGAATATAGTTAAAAAGCTCGTCTTTTAAGTTTTCTGGTAATTTTTCAATTTTTTTAAAAAGAAGATCTTTATTCAAGCAAATGCACACTCCCTATTTAACAACCTTAAACATATTTTATCAGATTTATTGAAAGTGGGAGTCCATAAAAAAAGGACGCCCATAAAGCACGATAAAGTGGGCATCCTCGCCAATAGGACTGGAGCCGGCAAGAGGACTCGAACCCCCAACAGGCGGATTACGATTCCGCTGCTCTACCAATTGAGCTATGCCGGCCTGCAAGAAACATTATAACACAAATGGCGGCTAAATCAAGTTTTCTTTGCCGGATTTGTTGTTAATCTGTGATTATGAATCTCTTTCAGCTAATAATTGTAGCTTTCGCCTGGCGCGATGATAACACACTTCGAGTTTGTTTTTTCCTCCACTTTCTTCTTGAATTCTTCGGGATTAGCTTCAACCAAGGGCCAGGTGTTGTAATGGAAGGGGATTACTACCGGAGCGTTGAGAAATGATGCTGCTATAACGGCATCATCTATCCCCATAGTGAAGTTATCTCCGATTGGGAGCAGTGCAAGTTGGGGCGGGGTTAGTTCGCCAATAAGTTTCATATCGCTGAAAAGTGCCGTATCTCCTGCAAAATAAATATTTTTTCCATAATAGTTTACTACAAACCCGCAGGGAGTACCACCCTCAATGCCTGCACTGTGAAGAGCCGGTGTAGCTTTGACCCAACCGAAAGGGAAATTGTATTTTCCGCCGATATTTAAGGGGTGGGCATTGATTCCCTTTCCCTGCGCATCAAAAGATATTTCCGCGGTAGAAATGATAGTTGCTCCGTTAGCGACGGCAATATCATAAGTCTCCCCCAAATGATCGGAATGTGCGTGGGAGACGAGGATATAATCCGCTTTAACCTGTTCCGGTTTTAGAGCTGCGAGAGGGTTTTCCTTTAAAAAGGGATCGAAAATCAGGGTTTCTTTCCCTTCATCCCCCAATAAAAAACAGGCATGACCGAGAAAAGTAATCTTTGCCATTATATGTTCACCTCTATGCTGATAGTATGCAAGCCGGATCGCTGCATCACTTGTATTATAGCATAAAAAATGTATTTTAAAAAATAGTTTGGAATAATGCCGCATTTTACACACCGCACCGCTCCAAAAAAGGTGTTTTTTTTGCCATACTCCTGTATAATATAAGTGAATATAAAACAGTAGGTGAATATAAAACAGGGATACTATAACTGCTTGGTGGAGGCTAGGTGAAGGAAAGTAATTTTACGAGTTTGATTTTGGAAAATTTGCGCTGGGGTTTTGAAAGTTTGCGGCGACGATTATTTGATGCCAGGAAGCAGCAGATCAACTGAAAAAACTGCGTCAGCAGGTAGAGGAAATGATCTGGTTAGAAGTGATCTGGTTAAATAATATGCTTCTGTCTGGGCAGCTAAATGCTTCCCGAGGAGGTAGTTCGAACCCTCCTATCACTACGAAAATAATTTAGACAAAAGTTATCAGGATTTCTATATGGTTGTCAAAGAGCTTAAAGTTGATTTTTCAGTACGTCGGAGAACTAACTATATTGTACAAGGAGGTGGGTATCCGGTTCTCATAACATCCCGTTTGTTTTGGAAAGAGTATTCTTAGAGGAAACAGGGTATGAGTACCGGACAAAACATGCCAAAGGAAAAAGTAATTGCGGTAGCGGGCAAGGGCGGCACGGGAAAGACCACTTTTACGGCTTTATTGCTGCGTCATCTTACGAAAAAGTATAAGGATAAGGCAATTTTAGCTGTAGATGCAGATGCCAATGCTAATTTAAACGAGGCGCTAGGATTGGAAGTTAAGGAAACCATTTCCATGGCTTTGGATGATATAAAGGATCCGCGGCTTGTGCCTTCGGGAATGACCAAGGATATTTTTATGGAGATGCGTATCAGCCAGGCTATGGTGGAAACAGACCAGATCGATCTGCTTGTTATGGGAAACCCCGAGGGTCCCGGTTGTTACTGTTATCCCAACGACCTGCTGCGGAAGTACTTGGAGCAACTTAGAGAAAATTATGACTTTGTAGCGGTTGATAACGAGGCCGGGATGGAGCATCTCAGCCGCCGTATTATCAATAACGTGGATTATATTCTTATTACGAGCGATGCTACCGCTCGCGGAGTGCGCTCCGCCGGGAGAGCCTACAATATCATTAAGACTTTAAAAATCAGCTCCGGGAAGGTATATCTGATCATCACAAAGACACAAAATCAGGAGGTTAGTACCTTGCGTGGAGAGATTGAAAAAACAGGGCTGGAGCTTTTGGGCACTGTTCCCGCAGATGATATGGTTGTTGAGTTTGATCTGAACGACAGAGCCCTTTTCGAGCTCCCGGATGATTCTCCCGCTGTTCAGGCGGTAGAGGAAATTGCAGAAAAACTGCAGCTTTAATACTTAGTAATAATGGTTGTGTGTGGATGGGAACCCATGAACAGAATAATAGCTGGTGAAAAGTAGAGCCTTAAGATTTACAGTTTATGGCCTTTACAGATAAAAAGAAAAAGCGGCGATCCTCCGGAAAATAAAAGTGATGTTTTAGAGAAAAAAAGCGGGTTCTCAGTGCGCCGCATTTATAAAAAACAAATGCGGTAAAATAGTTGGGAGATGAGGAAAGTGCTAAAACTTAAATTTTGTGGCGGCGCCCGTACAGTAACAGGCTCCTGTTTCCTGCTGGAGGTTGAGGGAAAAAAGTATTTAATTGATTGTGGCATGTTTCAGGGAGGAAAAGCGCTGCGCCGCCGTAACGCGATGGATTTTCCCTTTAATCCTGCTGAAATTGAATGTCTTTTTCTTACACATGCGCACATAGACCATAGCGGTTTAATTCCTAAATTGGTCAGGGAAGGTTTCCAGGGGAAGATCTATACCACCAGGGCTACTATTGACCTTTGCAGAATCATGCTACCTGATAGCGGCCATATTCAGGAAATGGAAGCGGAATGGCAGAATCGCAAAGCGAGAAGGGCAGGAAGGCCTGAGGCCCCTCCACTGTATACCATTGAAGACGCCTACCATTGCTTGCAATATTTTCAGGGTGTTGAATATAACGAAACTGTAATCCTATCGAAAGAAATCTCATTCCGTTTACAGAATTCGGGGCATATTCTGGGGTCTGCCTTGCTGGAGCTCTGGGTAAATGATAAAGGAAACCGCCGCAAGTTTGTTTTCAGCGGGGACTTGGGAAGAGAAAATCAGCCGATAATCCCTGATCCTGACGTTATAGAGGAAGCCGATTTTCTGGTTATGGAATCTACCTACGGAAAAAGGTTTCATGAGGAGGAGGATGAAAAGAGCGAGCTTTTGGCTGACGTTATTAATTCCACCCTGCAAAGGGGAGGGAATATTGTCGTTCCCTCATTTGCGGTCGGGCGGACCCAGGAGCTGCTTTACATCCTCAATGGTCTCATTGATAAAGGCGAGA
>DUQX01000071.1 GCA_012837615.1 Bacillota bacterium
TGATCCGTAGTCAGACGCTCTATCCAGCTGAGCTACGGGCGCATATTATGGCGGAGAGAGTGGGATTCGAACCCACGAAGCGAGCTTTAACCCGCTTAATCGCTTAGCAGGCGACCGCCTTCGACCGGCTCGGCCATCTCTCCGCATTTTGTATCTAGTTTTTCTCTTTTTGGCGGAGGGGGTGGGATTCGAACCCACGGCTCTTTCGAGTCACCGGTTTTCAAGACCGGCTCCTTAAACCGCTCGGACACCCCTCCTGGTTGTTCCCAGGCAAAACCGTCAGTGTTTCCGTAGAAAGAGTATAGCATAAGATAGGCACAGTGTCAACCAAAGGGCAAATCCGCAAATCCACAGTTCCGGTGCAATAAAACCCGCTCAAATAAAACGACTTTACCGGCCCGACTGTCCCCTTTAAAGCCGTAAAAATTTCTATCTTTTTTAACCGGGCTTGATAATTCCTTCGTGATCAGGAGGAAAATAGGGCCGCAACGCTTTCGGAATAACAATACTGCCATCTTCCTGCTGATAGTTTTCTAGAATAGCAGCCAGCGTCCTTCCAATGGCAACGCCGGAGCCGTTCAAGGTATGGACAAATTCTGTTTTTACCCCCGGAGCAGGGCGAAAGCGTATACCGGCGCGGCGGGCTTGAAAATCGCGGAAATTGCTGCAGGACGATACTTCCCGGTAGGCGCCGTAAGCGGGAAACCAGATCTCCAGGTCATATTTTTTGGCCGCGGCAAACCCCAGATCACCCGTACACATAAGCATTACCCGGTAAGGTATCCCAAGAAACTGCAGCACCTTCTCCGCATTGCCTACCAGCTTCTCCAGCTCTGCGTTGGAATCTTCAGGGGTAGTGAATTTAACCAGCTCGACCTTGTTAAACTGGTGCTGTCTAATCAGCCCCCGGGTGTCCCTGCCGTGAGCCCCGGCCTCGGCCCGGAAACAGGCGCTGTAAGCAACATAATAAAGGGGCAGCTGCTCCTTCTCCAAAATTTCCTCACGGTGCATGTTGGTCACCGGGACCTCGGCTGTTGGAATCAGCCAGTACTCCGTCCCGGCAACATTGAAGGCATCTTCAGCAAACTTCGGAAGCTGGCCGGTGCCAATCATACTCCTGCTGTGGACTAAAAAAGGAGGAAAAATCTCCTTGTAGCCGTGTTCGGAAGTATGCAGATCGAGCATAAAATTGATCAATGCCCTTTCCAGGCGGGCGCCTTCTCCTTTGTAAAGGACAAAGCGCGAGCCGGTCATTTTACCGGCCCGGGGAAAATCCAGTATTCCCAGCCTTTCCCCCAGTTCCCAGTGCGGCCTGGCGTTAAACTTAAATTTTGGTATATCCCCCCAGCGGCGGACCTCTTTGTTATCCTCTTCTGTTGACCCTACGGGCACCTCCGGATCGGGGAGATTGGGAATATGCAGGAGTATCTTCTCCATGGCAGTTTCGATTTGCTTCTGCTCTTCATCCAGTTCTTTGATACGCTCATTTACGAGGCGCATCTTCTCCACAAGCTCCGTTGCATCGCGCCCTTCCTTTTTCAGCCGGCCCACGTCCTTGGAAACAACGTTGCGCTGGTGTTTCAGCTTCTCCACTTCCTGCAACAGGTCCCTCCGCTTCGTATCCAGGAGCAGGAAATCATCCAGGGCGGCTTTTTCGCCTTTGGCCTCTATCGCCCGGCGCACCGCCGGGATATTTTCCCTAACAAAACGTACATCCAACAATTTTACCACCTACTTCATCGATAATTACATCTCCTCGGGGGCCTCTATACCCAAAAGTTCAAGCCCGTTATGCAGAACAATCCGAACACCTTCGATCAGCAGCAGTCTCGCCTCTTTTAAACTGCCGCCTGCCGTAAGGACAGGACAGTTATGGTAAAACTTATTAAAATCCCTGGCCAGGTCAAGAAGGTAGCGTGCCAGGAAAGAAGGGCGGTATTCTTCAGCAGCTCGCCGCAACTGCTCCTTAAAACGCGCAAGGGTTATTAATAGCTGCTCTTCTTCGGGAGCCTCCAGCAAGCCTTCCGCTCTGGCCAGCGCACCGTCAAAATGCCGTTCACCGGAGCCCGTTGCACTTTCCCCCAGAGCCTTTTTCAAGATACTGCAGATACGCGCATGAGCATACTGAACATAGGGCGCCGTCTCCCCCGAAAAGTCAAGCACTTTTTCCCAATCAAATTCGACATCCTTAATACGATCGTTCACCAAATCCCCAAAAATTATAGCTCCCAGCCCGACCGCCTTTGCAGCTTTTTCTTTGTTTTCCAGGCCGGGGTTTTTTTCGCGAATAATGTTTTGGGCCATTTCAATCGCTCTGTTGATCACATCCTCGAGGAAGATCACTTTCCCCTCTCGAGTGGACATCCTTCCATCCTTAAAATGAATCAAACCGAAGGGTACGTGAATACAATCGTCGGCCCAGGGAAAACCCAACAACTCAAGCAGCTTAAAAAACTGCTTAAAGTGCAGGGTTTGTTCCGCACCAACCACATACAAGAGTTTGCTAAAACGGTATGTCTTATATCTGTAAATCGCTGCAGCAAGGTCTCTGGTAATATACAGGGCTGCGCCGTCTTTTTTACGCAGCAGGCAAGGGGGCAGCCCATAAGGCTCTAAATCAGCCAGCAGGGCCCCTTCGCTCTCCTTCAGCAGACCTTTTTCCCGCACGAGCTCCAGGGTTTCTTCGAGCATGTTGTTGTAAAAGCTTTCCCCCTGGTAGGAATCAAATTCAATACCCATCAGCCTGTATAAACGCTGAAATTCGATTAGGCTCAGGCCGCGAAAATGCTCCCATATCCCTACAGCATCCTCGTCCTCTAACTCGAGTTTCCTGAACCAGTAACGCGCTTCTTCATTCAGCTCCGGTTCTTTTTCGGCCTCCCGGTGAAACTGCACGTAGAGGTGGTAGAGGTAATGCACGGGGTCTTTCTGCAGCTGAGAGCTATCTCCCCAGCGGCGAAAAGCCACAATTAATTTGCCAAATTGCGTTCCCCAGTCCCCGATATGATTAATACCCACCACGCGATAGCCCAGCGCCCTATATATCCGGTAAAGAGCACTACCGATAACAGTGGAACGTAAATGCCCAACACCAAAAGGTTTGGCGATATTGGGTGCTGAATAATCTATTACTATTGTCTTGTTTTGCCCTTTTTCTTTTCCGTAATCTATGCCCCTGCCAGTTATCTCCAACAACAATTTTTCAAAGAGGTAGGGACGGTCAATATAGAAATTAAGATAGGGACCCCTGTTTTGAACAGTTCCGGGGATACTTCCCGGCTCTATGCGGGCAGCAAGTTCAGCTGCTATAACATGGGGCGGTTTTTTTTGCCGGCGTGCCAGCACAAAACAGGGAAAAGCATAATCCCCCATGCCCGGCTCAGGAGGAATTTCCAACAACGGGGCGATCTCAGCGGGGCTCATCGCTATCAGGGAAGAAAGCAAGCCGGCAACCTCTTCTTTAAAGGTAAGCAAACCCAATCACGTTCCTTTAATTTAATATTTTATTCAATAATAGCTGTGAATGTAATATAATATGCCTTTTCATTATTCTACCTTAATTGTGAAAGGAATACAATTCTATAAGGCAATTAAGGCAATTATTGCTCCGGGTTAATGTAGAAGGGACGCCTGATTTGCAGGTTCAGTGCATTATATTCCTCTGGAAACTGCCAGGGCTCGCCCTCCACATAAAAGGCCAGACGGTCCTGTGGAAAATTTTCCCCCAACGTAAGTAGCAGGGCATCGACAAAAAGAGCTGCCAGTGCCTTCTGCTCCGGTGAGGCTTCAGGAGGAAACAATTTTTTTATTGAAGATGTCCAGTCCAGGATAATACGATCCTCCAGCAGCTCAACTTTAATCAACTCCGGTTTTTCAGCTAAAAAGAAGCTGCTTTCCGCCAGGACAATATCAACCATTTCTTTAGGGGTTTGGGGTTTGTGCTCCAGCTGCACTACTTCGCGGGGAAGCAGGTAATACCGTTCACCGGAACAATAGGGAAAATAAAGCAATTTTGTATTATCCCCCGGCGAACGTGAAGGGAAAACCCTGTCAATAAACAGGCCTTCGGTACCAAGTGTCTCGACCTCTTCCCCTGAGAGCAGAAAACGTATTCCTTTTACATGGGGATACTGTGAAACGGTAGAGATAAGGGAATCGATGATTCCTGTAACCTGGCCCGCTCCACCTAATTTGCCCAGCTCTTCTGGAAGGTCTATTATTGCAACGCCTTCATCTAGAGAAATATTGATGGCGGTATCCTTGGGAATAGTGCGGAATAGATTGCTTAAACGCCGCGGCCCCTTAACCAGCTCATTAATAGCGGTCTGCACCATCATCTGGTCTATTTTAATCCCGCGATTTACAGGTACAAGATGCTCAGCATGTTCATCATAAAAATAAAGCTTGAGGTAAACTTCACCCGCCGGAGCATCAAATACTACCGGACGGTAAATTTCCCCCTCTATCTCGCTCTCTTCGGTTACCCCAGCCTCCTCGAAAAAGAACTTGTGAACGGGAATATCTATAACAAAAATATTCCCGTCATTGCCGGCAAGGGTGAGAATGTTACCATTCCCCGACAGGGCAAGCTTCTCTATCTTGCTGGCCATTTCCAGCTTCTGTAGGATATTACCCCTGTTGTCAAAGACAAGCACCTTACTAAAATCATCGCTGTATTCCTGCCAGGAGGAAGCCACAATCCTCTCCCCGTAACAGGATATATCCAATAAAGAACCACCTGGAATCCGCTTATCCCAGAGCAAATAGCCTTCTTTATGAAAGACAAAAAGGTTGCTCCCGGAACCGGAAAAAGCGCTATAAGCGAAGATGCAATCTCCTTTATCCGCAATATCCAGCCAGCTTATCTCTGCGCTTATCGAACATGTTGATATAAGCCGAGGATTAGCCCGGGCATCAAGCAGATACAAGTTTAATTTGTCGCCGGTATAGGCAACGGCATAATCCCCACACCCAGAAATAGACGCCAGCAAAGCCTCCTCCTCAAAAACGACCTCGCCCCCCCTTAGATAAACAAGGCTGTTGGAATCCTCCCCTTTCTCCAGGTAGCAGAGATCGCCCCCGGAGAGGACCTCCAGCTTGAGCAGTGGACCGGTTTCCCTGCTCAGGAGCGTTGTTCCCCACCGATCCAGGAGATAAAGAGTATATCCATCTTCCTCAGCCAGAGAAAACGCCAAACAATCACCATTTTCCGCAAGGGCAAGCTGCTCAACTTTCCCCGCATAGGAGCTTTCCCAGAGGACACTTCCATTTTTTTCGCTTAGATAATACACTTTCCCCTGATCAGTGCCTACAGCCAGGTAACGGCCGTCCGGGGTCAACCCGGCGGATAGCGGAAGCCCCTCAGGGGTAAATTCCCATTTCAACTGTCCTTTATCGTCAATCATATTTACAGAACGCGAGTCCAAGCTGAATAGAATGCTATCCCCCGTATCCGATATTGACAGGGCATAAACCGTCATCTCGGGATTAACGACCGAAAAGCGGCCGCGAAGAAACTGCTCATCTGAGTTTTCCAGGCCGCTTACCACCGGTTCAATCGGTGGCTGCTCCCCTTCGAAAGTCAGCGCTCCGGGAATACAGGCAGAATTGAATAATAGAGCTAACAAGAATACAAAGGTTATAACCCGCTTCATGCCTTTATTAATTTTCATACCTTTATTGATTATTGAGGAGTATTTCTTTATATGATTAATAAATGTATGAATAACAATCTACCCTCTTCGGTTTTCAGTTTTCAGTTTTCAGCCTTAGCCTTTTTGCCTGGCCTTAAGCTTTTGGCTTTTGCTTTTAGTCTTTAGCCTTTTTAGTCTTATGGTTATCTGCGGAAAACCGGGCTGCAGAACCGTTCCTCGAAAAGGCTATACCCCTTAGCAGTCCAGGTAAAGCCGGCCCGCTGCTACCTTCCCTTCCAGCATCGTGCATATTAAGCCGGTTCAGGGCTTTCCAGCATCTCCAACTCGCTCCGGAGCTCCTGTATACTATTGTCTACCGGCAGGATAAAGTAAAAAGTGCTTCCCTTGTCTTCCCGACTTTCCTCCAGGCCGATTTCCCCCCCATAATGCTCGATTATTTCCTTGCAAATGGACAACCCCAAACCTGTTCCGCCCAGGTAACGGGATCTGGCTTTATCCACCCTGTAAAAGCGCTCAAAAATATAAGGGATGGCTTCTTCAGGAATGCCGCAGCCTGTATCCTGCACAGTAACACGAAGATAATTTTCGTCGCTGGTGGCGATAAGCTTCAGCCACCCCCCTTGTGGGGTATACTTTATAGCGTTGTCTAAAAGATTAAACAGGACCCTCTTCAAAGCTTCCGGGGAAATATTAAGCAAAGGAAGCTCTTCGTCAATTTCTGTAAAAAGTTTCAACTCCTTACGAGCCACTCGCAGCTGTATAGCATCCAAAACATCTGTTAAAAGATCTTTTAAGGGAAAAATTTCTACCCTTTCAGCCACTTCCTGCCTCCTGGTCAGCTCCAAAAGGTCTTCCACCAGGTAGATTAACCGCTGGGTTTCATGGTAGATATCGTCCAAAAATTCTCTTTGCTCTTCCGGCTTCATCTCGTATTCTTTTATCGACTGTAGGCAGAGGTGTATAGAGGCCAGCGGTGTTCTCAGTTCGTGGGACACATCCGCCACAAACCGCGTTAGGCGCTGATTCGTCTCCTTTATCCTGCTGGCCATAATGTTAAACTGCTGCGCCAGCCTACCTATTTCATCTCCTGAAGTAACGGGTATATTCTGATCAAGCTTACCTTCTGCCATCTGCTGTGCAGCACTCGTTAGCTTTTTTATCGGTTCTGTTAGACGGTGTGAAAAAAGCACCACGAGACCACCGGCAAATAGCAACGCAAGAATGGTAAATATTAAGAGAAAGCGTTGAACAGCCATAAGTGTTGCATATACAGGGTTTAAGGAAGAGGCCAGGAAGACAACCCCCAGCGGGGTGCCGTCCTCTTCTCTTACGGGAACCGATACCTGAAGAACCCACTGTTCGGAAATCCGGCTGTATTGGATGCTGCTACCCTTGCCTTCCTTTAGGGCAGTATATATTTCCGGGCGTTCTATTTTAGTACCGGACAAACCCCCTATGCGCACAGAATCTCCTAAAACAAGGTTATCCGGGCTGACAATAATGACCCTGGCATTAATCTGCCGGCTGATATTTTCAGCAACGCTGCTCAGGAGGACCGGATCGGCATCGTCTCTTAAATAGGTAATGATAGATTCAGCAGCCAGCCTGCCGGTCCGTTCTAAGTTTTCTTCCTCGGCGGAGAGATAATGTTTTTCGAGCATATTTAAAAGCACTATCCCTGTCGCCAACATAATCGCTACAATAAGCAAAAGGTAAGTTATAGTCATCCTCAGTCGAATGCTGTTTAACATTTATTCGCGGATTTATACCTCCCTGAACTTATAACCGGCCCCCCAGACAGTAAGAATATAGCGTGGATCTGCCGGGCGCTCTTCAATCTTTTCCCTTAAATGCCTGATATGGACATCTACCGTGCGCAGATCGCTTTCATAATCGTATCCCCAAACCTCCTCCAGGAGCTGCTCCCGGGAATAGACCCTCCCGGGGTTGGAAGCTAAAAAGCTTAGCAGGGCATATTGTTTGGAAGTAAGGGAAACCTCACGGCCTTTTATCACGACCTTTTGTTTAATCAGATCTATTTCCAGGTCTCCCAGGGTAATTTTTTTCTTCCCCGCCGCGGCCCCCTGGCCGGTGCGGCGCAAAATAGCCCTGATTCGCGCTAAAAGCTCTCGCGTATTAAAAGGTTTAGTCATATAATCATCCGCGCCCAGTTCCAATCCGAGTATCTTATCGATATCCTCGTCCCGCGCGGTCAGCATGATAACCGGCAGGTCTGACTTGCGCCTTATCTCCCGGCAAACCTCGAAACCGTCTATTTTCGGCAGCATCAGATCCAGAATAATAAGATCGGGTTCATTCCTGGAGAAAACTTGTAAAGCTTCTTCACCATCATAGGCGACATCAACCCTGAAACCCTCTTTTTCAAGGCTAAACTTGAGCGCTTTAGCCAGGGTTTTTTCATCTTCTACCAGCAGAATTCTTTTTTGCATGGACTCAATTTCCCTTCAAGCATATTCCTTGTAAAGGGCCATCACCTGCTTGATATCCTCCCATACGGGACGTTTTTTCGACGGATCACGCAAAAGGGCAGCCGGGTGAAATGTAGGCATGAGCATTCTACTACCCAGTTGGCGCCATTTTCCCCGTTCCCTGGTAATATAAAAGTCCCGGGAGTCGAGGAGCACCTTTGCCGCTACGGCCCCCAGTGTAACAATGATCGGCGGATCGATCAACTCGATCTGTTTCACCAGGAGAGGGTAGCAGGTTTCAATCTCCTCCTGCAGCGGATTACGGTTTCCGGGAGGACGGCATTTAACGATATTGGCAATATATAGCTCCTCCCTCCTCCAACCGGCGGCGGAAAAAATGCGATCAAGCAGTTTACCCGCCGCGCCGACAAAAGGGCGGCCTAATCTGTCTTCTTCACCGCCTGGCCCTTCGCCTATAAACATAATCCTGGCGTGTGGATCACCCTCGCCAAAAACCACATTTCTGGCCCCTTTATGCAGCGGGCAGCGCCGGCATTTGAGGCAAAGTTCCCTCCACTCATCCAGGGAATTAATGTGCAAAGTTTTTTTTAACAGCGGATCTTCCAAAACGGTTCACCCCATCCCAGTTCTCAAACTTCCCAGGGTTATTATCCAGTATGCTTATTCCGGGTACATTTTTAGATACATCATAGTAATGGATGCGACAGAAAGCCGTCCCCTGTCGCATATCCTGCTTGCATTTACATTACATGTCCCCAATGATTATATTCTTGACTTTTCCCGGGATTCCTTTTTGAAAATAAATGAAAAGAAAGGGCGCAAACCCTTTCAATAGTATCTTTACGAACAATCAGCCCGCCGAGGCTTCCTTAAGTTTAAATTAGATTAGAATTGCAATTGGGAAGTGAATATTTCAAGCCTGGCCCCTATTTTGCATGAGCTCAGCCTCGGAGAGCAGCGAGACATCAATCCCGGGCATCGCTTCGCCCAGCCCGCGAGAAATATCGACCAAAAGTTCGGGATTATCGTAGTGTAAAGCAGCTTCAACAATTGCCCTTGCCCTTTTCTCCGGCTCTTTAGACTTAAAAATACCGGAACCGACAAATATCCCGTCTGCCCCCAGTTGCATCATTAGCGCCGCATCGGCCGGCGTAGCAATTCCCCCGGCAGCAAAATTTTTTACAGGCAACTTCCCCAGTCTTTTTACTTCCAGAACCAATTCGTATGGAGCGCCCATTTCCCTGGCAAGCGCCATTAACTCGTCCTCGGGTGCACCCTTCACTCTCTGGATCTGATCCATCACCTGGCGCATATGCCGTACCGCTTCTACCACATTACCGGTTCCCGGCTCTCCCTTGGTACGAATCATAGACGCCCCTTCTCCAATGCGGCGCAGCGCTTCGCCCAGGTCTCTGCAACCGCAGACAAAAGGAACCTTAAATTGGTGTTTATTAATATGATACTTTTCATCCGCAGGAGTAAGCACTTCACTTTCATCTATATAATCAACGCCCAGAGCTTCCAATATCTGCGCTTCGACAAAATGTCCAATACGGCACTTTGCCATAACAGGGATAGCAACAGCCTCCATAATTTCCTGGATGACCTGGGGATCGGCCATGCGCGCCACACCGCCGGCAGCCCTGATATCCGCCGGTACCTTTTCCAGAGCCATTACCGCTATTGCGCCTGCCGCTTCGGCAATTTTAGCCTGTTCGGGGGTGGTAACATCCATGATAACCCCGCCTTTTCGCATCTCCATCATCCCTTTTTTAGCCCTGGATGTTCCTTTTTCAATCATTATCAACCAACCTCCTGCTGTTTCCCAAAACCTTGTTACCTGCGGGTTTGGTTTACGTTTATGCTGGTCATATTTTACTATATTAAAAAATAATTAACAAGATATAAGAGCAGTGTTTAAGTGATAAACGGCACTGCACTATCCTTAATAATATCACGCAACAATATCATGGAAAAATGCCTGAAAATGAAAGGATAATAGTTATCGAGCTTCGTAAAATTTGTATCCGGTCAAGAGCCTGCTTTTTTGCCGCTCCCTTTCCAGGGCAATCTCCACCAATTTATCGATTAGCTCGCTGTAGGGTATGCCGCTATGCTCCCAAAGCTTGGGATACATGCTGATCTTAGTGAAGCCAGGCATAGTATTAATTTCACTGACAAAAATCTCCTTTTCCCGCTCCCGGTAAAAAAAATCAACTCTTCCCAGGCCGCAGCATTCTATTGCCTGAAAGGCAAGTATAGCGTATTCCCTTATCTTCTCCCGGATCTCCGGTTCCAGGGGCGCGGGAATGATCAGCTGGGAACGATCGTCGATGTACTTTGCCCGGTAATCATAAAAATCACCGCTGGGGATAATCTCCCCGGGTATGGAAGAAACAGGGTCATCCCCTCCCAGGACGCTGCATTCTATTTCCCGCCCGTCAATAAAGGTCTCCACAATCGCCTTTCGGTCATAGCGCAAAGCCGTTTCTATTCCTGTAATAAGCTCCCCCTGATCCGAAGCTTTGCTTACACCCACGCTAGACCCCAGATTGGCAGGTTTGATGAAACAGGGGTAACCTATTTTTTCCTCAATCATTTCGATGATAGAACTTCGTTCTCTTTCCCACCGGTAATCCTTTAAGGCAATAAAATCGGCAACGGGAAGCCCGCTATGCTGAAAGAGGATTTTCATAAACTCTTTATCCATACCAACAGAGGATGAAAGAACGCCTGCGCCTACATATGGTGCCCCCATAAGCTCAAGCAAACCCTGAACTGTGCCATCTTCACCGTAAGGGCCATGAAGAACCGGGAAAACAACATCCAGGGGAATAAACTCCACCTCCCTGCCCTGCTCCTTGGAACCGTTCTCCTTGAACAAAACCAACCCCGGGGAAAGGGGATTGGTCACCAGCGCAGCGAAGAAACAATCCCCCGGTACTTCTTTTTGCTGCAGCGCCTGCAGCGGGTCCCCTCCGGCCAGCCACCGGCCGTCTTCTGTAATACCGACGGGAATAATCTCGTATTTATTTTTATCCATCGCGGCCATGACTGAGGCGGCAGAAAGCAGTGAAACAGCGTGTTCGCCTGAACGCCCCCCAAAGAGAACACCTATCCTTATCCTACCAGCCAAGATCTTCACCCCTTTGAAGTTGAGGAAGCTCCTCGTTATAAACGGGGAGCTTTCCAGCTTAGGTTTGTCTTAGACTTAACTTCCCTCTTTTTCAGCTTTTGCCGCAGCGATAATTTTTTCCGCCTCCTGGAAGGGAACTTCTTCATAATGAGAAAAAGCCAAGGTAAAAGAACCTCTCCCCTGCGTCATCGAACGCAGATCTATCGCATAATTGTACATTTCGGCCAGAGGAGCTTGCGCCTTAATGGTCTGCATGCCTTCGCCGGGAATCATCCCCTGGATTCGGCCCCTCCTGCTGTTCAGATCGCCCATAATATCGCCCATATAATTTTCCGGAACAGTTACCTCTACATTCATAATCGGTTCCAAAAGCACGGGATCGGCCTCATCGATCGCCCCTCTTAACGACATGGAAGCAGCTATCTTAAAAGCCATTTCGGAAGAGTCTACCGTATGGTAAGAACCATCGTAAAGGGAAACCTTAATATCCACAACCGGGTAACCGGCCAGGTTGCCTTCTTCCATGGCCTCAAGAACGCCTTTCTCCACCGCAGGTATATACTGGCGGGGAACAACACCGCCGACAATTTTATCCTCAAAAACAAAACCTTCACCCCGGGGCAGAGGGCTTACTTCCAGAAAAACATGCCCGTACTGGCCGCGCCCGCCGCTCTGTTTTTTATATTTCCCCTCTTTTTTAGATGTCCCTCGGATTGTTTCCTTGTAGGGAACCTTGGGAGTAGAAAGCTTGACCTCCACACCAAACTTTTTGGCCAAGCGATCAACAATAACATCGAGGTGTGTATCCCCCATGCCGGAAATAAGGATTTGCTTCGTTTCTGTATTCCTTTCCACACGAAAAGTCGGATCCTCTTCCAGAAAACGTTGCAAGCCAGCACTGACCTTTTCTTCATCACCCTGGGATTTTGGCTCCACAGCAAAGCTAATCACCGGAGCAGGAAAATCAATCGGCGGGAAGATAACGGGGCTGCCTTTATCGCCCAGCGTATCCCCGGTAGCGGTCACCGCAAGTTTAGCTACAGAACCGATATCCCCTGCAATGATCTGGTCAGCCGGCAGCTGATTTTTCCCCCGCATAAAGAAAACACTTCCGATACGCTCCATTTTGTCTTTGTTAAAGTTATATACCTGGGAATCGGCCTTTAGAACACCCGAATAAACGCGGAAGTAGTTTACCCTGCCCACATAAGGGTCGGCCAGCGTTTTAAAAACCAGTGCTGAAAGAGGTTCGTTAACATCGGCTTTTTTGATCACATCTTCTTCTTTGTTGGGAACTGTGCCTTCTACCGGAGGCCTATCCAGCGGTGAAGGAAGCGCGCTCTGTATCAGATCCAGCAGAGGCTGCATACCATAATTCATCGTCGCTGAACCGCAAAGAACGGGAACTATCCTGCCCTCCAGCGTTCCCTTGCGCAAGGCGCTATTTATCTCTTCTTCACTCAGGAGCTCCTCCTCTAAATATTTCTCCATCAGTTCATCATCCGTTTCCGCCGCCGCTTCTACAACCTTTTCCCGAAGTTCTTCCGCTTTCCCCAGCAGATCCTCCGGAATATCCTCCTCCTGCACCTTAAGCCCTTCCTTATCAGCATAAACGAGGGCCTTCATCCTGACGAGATCGATTACGCCCCGAAAAGAATCCTCTTCTCCTAAAGGAAACTGCAGGGGAAAAACCTTCAGGCCGAAAAAGCTGCGCAGCTGTTCCAGAACAGCATCAAAATTAGCATTTTCCCTGTCTATTTTGTTGATAAAAACCAGACGCGGCAAGTTGTATTTGTCCGCATAACTCCAAACTTTTTCAGTACCTACTTCTACCCCTGAAACGGCACAGACCGCGATAACAGCGCTGTCAGCTACCCGCAACGCTCCCTGGACTTCACCCACAAAGTCAAAATAACCCGGGGTGTCGAGCAAATTAACTTTTACCCCCTTCCATTCCAGGGGGGCCAACGCAGTGCTTATCGTCACCTGCCTCTTTATTTCATCCTGATCGAAATCCGTAGTGGTATTGCCCGCATCAACTTTGCCCAGGCGGGTAATTGCCCCCGAGGTATAGAGCATCGCCTCGGCCAGGGATGTTTTTCCAGCACCTCCATGTGATATTAAGGCTACATTTCGTATCTGCCCGGTGTTATAATTTTTCATAACTGCCTGCCCCTGCTCAATACGCGAATCACGGGACAGGCTAACACCTCCTTCCTCAACAATGAGTTTACTTTATTTTATTACTTTTTATTCTTCTTCTCCCTGATATAGTTAATCAGGCCGCCCTTGGCCATTATCCCCTGCATAAAAGGCGGAAAGGGAACTGCAGTAAAAGTACTGCCGCTGGAAAGATCGCTTATTTTTCCCTCTTCCAGGTTAATCTCCACCTGCCGGCCTTCTTGCAAAGAAGCAGCAGCTTGTGCTGATTCGAGAATGGGGAGGCCAATATTTATCGCGTTGCGATAAAAAATGCGCGCAAAGCTTTCTGCTATGACACAGCTAACTCCCGCCGCCTTGATCGCCAGCGGGGCATGTTCCCGGGAACTGCCACAACCGAAATTTTTACCGGCAACGATAATATCACCGGGGGATACTTTAGCCGCAAAGGTGGGGTCAGCGTCCTCCATACAGTGCAGGGCCAGTTCACCCGGGTCAAAGGTATTCAGATAACGGGCCGGAATAATCGCGTCCGTGTCAACATCATCTCCAAAAGTCCATACTTTGCCTTTTAGGATGTTCACCTCGCATCACCTCCTCCGATTTCCCGGGGGTGAGCGATAACACCGGATACCGCCGAAGCCGCGGCTACAGCGGGCCCGGCTAGATATATACGGCTCTCGGGGTGCCCCATGCGCCCGACAAAATTGCGGTTGGTGGTAGCCACAGCTACTTCTCCCCCGGCCAGTATTCCCATGTGGCCTCCCAGGCAAGGGCCGCATGTCGGAGTGCTTACTGCAGCTCCCGCCTCGACAAAAATCTCCAGCAACCCTTCGCGCATAGCTTGCAGATAAATTGCCTGGGTAGCGGGAATAACAATAAGACGCACCCGCGGATGGACCTTCTTGCCCTTTAATAGGGCGGCCGCCTGGCGCAAATCCCCGATCCTGCCGTTGGTACATGATCCAATCACTACCTGGTCTATCTCCGTTCCGGCCACACTCGAAACAGGCCTTGCATTGGCCGGACTATACGGCAGGGACACTTGCGGCTCCAGGCTTTCCACATCCCAGTTGTATTCCTCCGCTACCGGAGCTCCTTCATCACCCAGCACAGCTGTATACGGCCGCGCCGTCCTGCCTGTAAGGTATTTGCGGGTAACCTCGTCCGGCGGGATAAGCCCTGCTTTGGCACCTGCCTCAATTGCCATATTGGAAATGGTAAAGCGGGCATCCATATCCAGCCGGCTGATCGCGGAACCGCTGAATTCAAGTGCGGCATAGCGCGCTCCGTCGACCCCGAGCTGCCCGATAGTATATAAAATAAGATCTTTTCCTCCAACCCACGGCGGCAAATTGCCGTGGAAGGCGATCCTGATCGTATGCGGTACTTTAAACCAGAGTTCGCCGGTGGCCATGACCGCAGCCAGGTCCGTACTTCCAACACCGGTAGCAAAAGCGCCCAGCGCTCCGTAAGTGCAGGTATGGGAATCTGCCCCGATTACCACTTCTCCTGGCAATACAAGCCCCAGCTCCGGAAGCAGGGCGTGTTCAATACCCATACGGCCAATTTCATAATAATGAATAATTCCCTGCTGGCGGGCAAAATCGCGCATTAACTTCACCTGCTCAGCCGTCTGAATATCTTTATTGGGAGTAAAATGGTCCGGGATAAGTGCGATACGCTCCTTATCAAAGACCTTTTCCGCGCCGGTTTTTTTAAATTCATTGATCGCCACAGGTGCGGTAATATCGTTTCCCAGGGCAAAATCTATTTTTGCATTAATTAGATCCCCGGGGGAAACCCTCTTTTTTCCTGACGCCCTGGCCAAAATCTTTTCTACTATGGTCTGCCCCAATGTTTTCCTCCCCCTTTCTCTCCTTGCAATCTCCATTCTACTATAAAAATAATATCTTGTATATAATTGTTCTGTCTTGTGAAGGGCAAAACATTAAAAAATAAACAGCGCCCGGAATATCGGGCGGCGATAAGATTTATATTTTCCCAAACTAAACCCCTTCATCTTTAAGCCCTCAATTCTCTTGTAACTTTGCTTCCCCTGAGCAAGGAAACACTGCCTGTCGATACGATTTCCTTAATGCCGAATTCCTGCATCATTAACAAAAAAGCCTGCAGCTTTTGTTCCTCGCCGGTCACCTCAATAATCATGGAGTCAGGCGAAATATCGATAATTTTAGCGCGAAAGGTAGCTGCCACCTGCTGGATTTCACTGCGCCTGCCCGGTTCTGCCTTCACTTTAATCAGCATGAGTTCGCGCTCAACAGAGGTTTCATCCGTAAGATCGTTTACTTTGAGCACATTAACAAGCTTATTGAGCTGTTTGACTATCTGCTCGACCGTAAGAGGATCTGCTTCTACGGTAACCGTCATCCGGGAAATCCCGGGTTCCATTGTCGGGCCAACAGCTATATTTTTTATATTATACCCCCTGCGGCTGAAAAGGCCCGATACCCTGGTCAACACCCCGGGGCGATCCTCCACAAGGATGGCAAGGATCCTCTTCACCTTTCCTCACCCCCGATCATCTCTACAATGGACGTGTTGGGCGCAACCATGGGCATGACATCCTCCTCAGGATCTACTTGAAAATCGATTACAACAGGACCCGGTGTATTAAGGGCGATCTTGACCGTTTCCTCTACTTCTCCGGGGCTTGCAACACGGAAACCCCTGGCCCCATATGCCTCTGCCAAGCGGACAAAATCAGGGCCTCCGGCCAGATTTGTATGGGAATAACGGCCTCCGTAAAATAGTTTCTGCCATTGCCGCACCATCCCGAGATACTGGTTATTAATAATAGCTATTTTAACCGGAAGGTCGTATTTGACTGCCGTGGCAAGTTCCTGGGAATTCATCTGGAAGCTGCCGTCCCCGGCGATACAGAGAACCACTTTTTCGGGAAAAGCCACCTGCGCTCCAATTGCAGCAGGAAGGCCAAAACCCATAGTGCCTAACCCTCCCGAGGAAATAAGTCTACGCGGACTTTTTAGGCGGTAATATTGCGCAGCCCACATCTGGTGCTGTCCTACATCTGTCGTTACAATAGCTTCCCCGGCGGTAAGGCGACAAAGCTCCTCAATAACAAACTGCGGCTTGAGGCAGTTATTTGACTCCTGCCTGTAACGCAAGGGATAGTTTTTTTTCCAATCGACTACTTTCTTGCACCACATCTCCGTATCGCCCGGCTGTACACGCTTGAGCATTTCAGCTAAAACACGCTTCACATCACCGACTATAGGAATATCGGCAAGGACATTTTTTCCAATCTCTGCCGGATCAATATCAATATGAATTATCTGCGCATTTGGTGCAAAAGTGTCGAGTTTTCCCGTAACACGGTCATCAAAACGCACCCCCATCGCCAGAAGCAGATCGGCTTCGTTGATGGCATTGTTAGCAGCATAAGTTCCGTGCATACCCGGCATCCCCAGAAAAAGTTCATACTCATAGGGAATGCTCCCCATTCCCATCAGGGTTGTAGTTACAGGAATACGGGTTTTTTGCGAAAACGCCAGCATCTCCTCGTGCGCGCCGGAGCTGGCTACCCCTCCTCCGGCATAAATCAAAGGCTTTTTCGCTTCCTTGACGGCTGTACATGCCCTGGCAATCTGGCCCAGATGCCCTTCATAGATGGGCTTGTAAGTGGATATTTCCAGCCGGTCGGGGTAATCAAACTCTCCCTCCTGAGCCTGAATATCCTTGGGTAGATCGATCAGCACCGGCCCCTTGCGCCCGGTATTGGCAATAAAAAAAGCTTCTTTTAAAATCCAGGGCAGTTCACCGATATCCTTTACCAGATAATTATGCTTTGTAATCGGTAAGGTAATACCCGTGATATCGGCCTCCTGGAAAGCATCGGTTCCGATAAAAGGCGTAGCCACCTGCCCGGTAATGGCAACAAGCGGAACAGAATCCATATAAGCGGTAGCAATACCTGTCACCAGGTTGGTAGCTCCGGGACCGGATGTGGCGATAACAACTCCCGGTTTGCCGGTAACCCTAGCATAACCATCCGCCGCATGAGCAGCGCCCTGCTCGTGACGGGTTAAAATATGCCGCTTGCCCATTTTATATATTTCATCATAGAGGGTTAAAACCGCGCCTCCCGGAAAGCCAAAAACAACATCAACATTTTCTTTTTCCAGGCAGGCCAGGACCATCTGGGCTCCTGTTAACCTCACTGTTTTTCACTCCTCCCCGGAATATCCAGGATGGCTCCCCGCGCTGCAGAGCTGACCTGTGCAGCATAACGCCGGAGATACCCTTTTGTTACGGCGGGTTCGGGTAAACGCAACTTATCCTGACGCTCCTGCCACTTCTCAGGCGAGATAAGAAGTTCCAGCCTTCTTCCCGGGATATCGATCTCAATCATATCACCATCCTCTACTATGGCCAGGGGCCCCCCTTCTATTGCTTCAGGAGATATATGCCCCACAGCAGCTCCCCTGGTAGCTCCGGAAAATCGCCCGTCTGTGATCAGCGCTACTTCTTTATCCAGTCCCATACCGGCTACCGCTGAAGTCGGGGTAAGCATCTCCCTCATGCCGGGCCCCCCTTTGGGCCCTTCAAAACGAATTACGACCACATCCCCGGGGACAATCTTTCCTCCATACACTGCTTCCACGGCAGCCCCTTCTCCATCGAATACCCTGGCCCTGAGCTTTCTTTGCTGCATCTCCGGGGCTACCGCACCCTGTTTCACTACCGCCCCTTCAGGGGCAAGGTTGCCAAAGAGAATAGCCAGGCCCCCTTCAGGACGATACGGTTCTTTTATAAAACGGATAACCTTCCCGTCAGGAGAAGGCGCGGAAGCAAAATTGGCGCCGATCGTCTCCCCGGTCACCGTAATTAAACTTGTATCAAGAAGATCGCCTGCGGCCAACTCCTTCATTATAGTCTGGATGCCGCCCGCTCTGTTCAGATCTTCAATATGATCAGAGCCCGCGGGGCTTAACAGACAGAGCTGGGGAGTCTTCTCGCTGATCTTATTAATTTCGGCCAGATCCCATTTTATACCCAATTCGCTGGCGATAGCCGGCAGGTGCAGCACCGTATTCGTAGAACAGCCCAAAGCCATATCAATCGCCAGGGCGTTACGGAATGCCTGCGGACTCATTATCTGTGAAGGGCGCAAATCCTTATGCAAGAGCTCCATGATCTTCATTCCGGCTTCTTTTGCCAGTCTTAAGCGCTGAGCCGCAACCGCCGGCACGGTGCCGTTCCCGGGCAGAGCCATCCCCAGGGCTTCCGTTATACAATTCATGGAATTTGCTGTAAACATTCCCGCACATGAACCGCACCCCGGGCAGGCAGCCATTTCCAGACCTTCAAGTTCTTCCGGAGTCATGCGTCCGGCCTTTACGGCACCTACGGCCTCGAATATACTGCTGAGGCTCACAGTACTGTTATCATAATACCCTGCAAGCATGGGGCCCCCGCTGATAAAGATTGCAGGAAGATCCAAACGGGCAGCGGCCATAAGCATTCCGGGTACAACCTTGTCACAATTGGGTATAAAAACCAGGGCGTCAAAGGCATGTGCCTCTGCCATAGATTCCACACAATCAGCAATAAGCTCCCTGCTTGCCAGGGAATACTTCATCCCCACGTGCCCCATGGCAATTCCGTCACAGATAGCAATTGTCGAAAATTCTACCGGTACTCCCCCCGCAGCATAAATGCCGGATTTCACCGCTGCAGCAATTTTATTCAGATGAATATGGCCGGGAACAATTTCATTCGCTGAATTCACCACACCAATAAGCGGTTTATTAAGTTCCGCAGGATGATAACCCATGGCATAGAAAAGAGAGCGGTGCGGGGCTTTTTCCAACCCTTTTTTTACTATATCGCTGCGCAAGTTTTTACTCCCCTCCTTTAGCATTTAAAGCATTAAAACATTGCTCATATCCCCTCACTTGACGGCAATCTTTTATCATGAATAAACAGGAGTGCCGGTGTTTTGTGCATAGTTATGAAAAATTTCCATCAGTTTTTTAGTCATGGGGCCCGGGACACCACCGCCTATAGCACGCCCGTCAACAGAGGTTACGGGTACCAGTTCGGCAGCCGTTCCCGTTAAAAAACACTCCCCGGCAATATAAAGATCGTGCCGTGTGAAAGGAGCTTCTTTAACTGTAATCCCTTCTTTCGCCGCCAGCTCCATCACCGTATTGCGCGTTACTCCCTCCAGAATCCCCAGATAAATAGGCGGGGTTATCAGTTCTCCATACTTGTTTACGATAAACACATTGCATCCGGAACCCTCTACAACATAACCCTGCTCATTTAGGACAATCGCATCCAGCACCCCTGCCTGGGTAGCCTCAATTTTAACCAGAATATTATTGAGGTAGTTCAGCGACTTAATACGCGGCTCCAACGTATTTGCATTGCGCTGGCGCGTTACAGCGGTAGTAACGCTTAACCCGTGATCATAGTACTCCTGAGCGTAAAGTGAAATCTTATCGGCAATAATAACCACCGTAGAGCCGGAGCATTTTTGGGGGTCCAGGCCAAGGTCTCCGGGGCCACGGGAAACTACGGTCCTGATATAAGCATCCTGCAAGTTGTTGCGGCGCACAGTCTCCAGCGTAGCCTCTGCCATTTCTTCCATTGAAAGAGGAATATCGAGCAATAAGTGGTGCGCGGATTCATAAAGCCTCTGCAAATGCTCCTCCAACTTAAAAATGCGGCCATTATATGCGCGTATTCCCTCAAATACCCCATCACCATAGAGAAACCCATGATCAAAAACAGATACTTTAGCCTCTTCCCTAGAACAATATTTTCCATTAAGGTATATCTGCATACCTATACCGGTCAGACTCCCGGTATACCGGTTATCTGACTTACCTCCCTTCAATCTCTCTCCTTTTTATCTAAAAAAACTCCCCCATCCATACAAGGGACGGAGGAGCGATCTCCGCGGTACCACCCTTCTTGCCCTATCATGAGGGCCTCCTCAAGCGCGAAACCTTTCCCTTTAACGGGGGAATGCCGTCCACCCTTACACAGCAGATCAGGTAATGAAGCAGTTGCCTTCAGGGAAGAACTCCAGGGCGACCAAAAGACAACTTTCCACCGGTTCCCAGCTTTTCCGGCTCTCTGCAGGAAAGGGCTGTCCTTTTATATCCCTGTCATTGTTTTGTACATCAGTTACATTGTATTGCTTACCATTCAGGATTGTATTGCCTGCTTACCGCTTACAAGCATGTTCAAGCATATGAATTTTCAAGCATATGAAGGAAAAAATTAATTGTTATTAATTATATATGCACAAGGCCTCTTTGTCAACAACTTATGGGATCGAGGTCTCTCTTTTCCTGCTTTAAAAAGCAGTTTTTTGATCCCACACCCACGAAGATTTTTATTCATAGATGGCTAAGATGGCTAAGATGGCTAAAACTAACTAATGATCCCGGATGGCCCACCTTATAATATAACCCCGTGCAGCAACCACTCAGAGCAAAACATAAACAGAGCACAGGGAACGGCAGGTGTGTGGAAGCCACAGTATAAAAATTGCTTACCACTCTGAGCGTAGTGTCACTTTGTATGTACTTGTCACTCTGAACGTAGTGAAAAGTCAGGATCCTTCGCTAACGCTCAGGATGACACCTTCGTCAGGATGACGACCTTGCGCATAGCTGAGCAGTTGCCCCATGTAGTTATCCCGTGTAGTTATCCCGGCAAACCGCTATATATTTTACCATGGAACGTATATCCAGGGCACAGATGGGAATTATAGAGTTCAGATATACCGGCATACATCTTAAAGAAGCGACTATCAAATAAAGGAGGTTATCACGCCTTATGGGAACATCGGTTGCCTTACAAATTAGCGGCAGGAACAAGCTCAGAGGAAGAGTGATCAACATTACACCCGGTATCGTAACCGCCGAGGTGGAAATCGATATCGGTAACGGCAACAGGATTACCGGGGTAATCACAAAAAATTCTCTGGAAGAAATGCAAATTCAGACAGGGGAAGAGATCACGGCTCTGATCAAAGCAACCTCGGTCATGTTTATGAAAGAATAACCCCCCGAAAAGGCACGCCCTTGCCGGATAAAGCAAGGGGGCCAGGGGTAAGGCCTGCCTGTTTATTGCAAAGATAAACTTATGCAGGTTTTCTTTATTAAACTTTTTTTAAGCCTGTTTTTTGAAATAAAAAACAGGCTTAAAATTTTTCATAATCACCTGCTTTTTCCAAAATGGCACCTTGGGTAAGTACAATCAGGGCACGTGTAGCAAAGGCCGCCGTGGCCTAATGCAGTAATATCCCAAGCCTCTACCCGCTCCCCGGCCAATAATCTGGGTAAAACAAGATCAAAGATCGTCGTTTTATAATACATTACACTTCCGGGCAACCCCATAATAGGTAGATCATCAAGGTATGCCAGCATAAACATGGCACCGGGCATTACAGGCGAACCATAGGTAACAAGCCGGCCACCTGCAGCTAAAATGGCTGCAGGCGTAACATCATCGGGATCAACAGCCATGCCTCCGGTAACAACTACCAATTGAGCCCCGGCATCCCGGGCTTTTTTTATGGCACCGGTGATCATTTGCTTATCATCCGGCAAATAAGTCGTGCTGATTACTTCACAGCCGTATGTTTTAATTTTGGATTCGATTACCGGAGCAAATCCGTCGCGTACCTTGCCGGAATACACTTCATTTCCAGTTACAATTATCGCTATTGCCAGGGGGTTGAGCGTTTTAACCGTAATAACCGGCCCATTCTTTTCTATCAGTGACTTCATTTCTTCTATCTTTGTTTTTTTTATGGTCAGTGGAACGATCTTGGCAGCGCCTATAAGATCACCTTTAGCGACAACGCTGTTATTGTGGATGGTAGCCACGACCATCTCCGGAATACTGTTTACACCTGATAATCCCTCAACATCAATTTTTAACAACCCATTTCTTCCTGCAAAGATATCGACCCTGCCCGTTTTTGCTTCCCCACACACCGTCCCTTCACCAATAATTTCTTCAGCAAGGGCAAGGGCAGCATCGTTTTCATGTAATTCATCCTTATCCAATTCATATACATAAATTTTATGTTTGCCCATTTCCAACAGCTGTGGAATATCCTCCTCCAGGATAATCCGTCCCTTACGAAAAGGAGCGCCTTTATACTTACCAGGTACAATCTTTGTCAAATCTTGACCCAGAACCTGCCCGACCGCCTTTTCTACAGGTACAATTTTCATATTCAACCCCTCTTTCAAGTTTTGTGCTGCTAAGCCGGCCGCCCAATGTAACTCTCTCACATTAATATATCCGTTATGTTAATGATAACATAGCGGATAAAAAAAGATAACCCTCTATTTTTTTTCCATCCCTTAAATATCCGTACGTAGTAGGGGCTTAAGTAGGGATATTGTTAATGTTTTTTAGCAGTTATTATGTACTCCATTGAACAGTAACTGAACCGTATTTTTCACGCGCATAATCACAACACTTCAAGAAAACAGGCCTTCCGGTCGAAAGAAGAGCCTGAGCCAGGATGGCCTCTGCAAGGGGTCTAAAACCCCGCGGCACTTCTACAGCTCCATTACCATGTACCAACTCAAGTTGCCCCCCGTTCAGCCCGATAGCCCAGGCAATAATACTTCGGTAATGTTCCGGGAATGAAAACCTGGAGTGTATCACCAGCTTTCCACTGCTATCGAGATTGGCAAACCCGATATTGTAAGCCCGGGGGTGGCAGATTGGTTCTGCCATCGCCTTATCGCCCTGCGCGTTGTTTGATATTACCGAAGCTTCCTCCTTCCTTAAAAATTTATATTTCGCTTTTACCTTTCGAGCAGCCTTAAGTGCATTTTGCAGGGAATCAGCACAAACAACGGCAAGCACTTCATCTTTGCTTTTTATTTCCTCTCTGCAGATACTGAGAATGGGGCGGTTAAACTCAAGCCCTTTCTCCTGTACAGAGGATGCCGGACCGCTTAAGTAATTGCTCCCTAAAACATCATGGGAAGTAATTATTCGGTTAACCCCGGGCACTTGCCACGCTTCATCTACTTCGACAGCTACCAATTCTGCATGAGAGACCCCGGTACGAACCAGCACCAGGTGCAAAGCATCAGGTGGGATCCTGATACCCAGTTCGGGGACCGGGGTCCAAGTATCCGAATCGGCGGTAATAAAATCATACGCAACTTGTTGGAGATCAATCATTTTTTTGCCAAGCGGAATCCCTGCGGCCAGCTCATTAATACCAATTTCGCCGCGAACAACCCGGGCGGCATCCTCAATGGCACCAATCCGCTTTTGCATAACCTTTTCGCTATTACAGCATTTAAAGGGCTGCTGATAAAACCAGCTCTGTATATCTTCCCTGCCCAGGAACGAATTGCTCTCCAACATTGAAGCTCCGGCGACAATTGCCTTTCCGGAACAACGCAAGCAACCGGGGCTGTCATGGATGGCCCAGGCCAATTGCAGAGCTTGCAGGGTTCCGGCATTTTTTATACCTTCTTTGGTAGTAACAACAGTAACATCAGGCAACTCCCCAAGAGCAATATTGCAGGCAAAAGCTGTTTTTCCATTGATAATGATAAAACAATTTTCGCAGTCCCCTGCGCCGCACAGGCTAATATCCAGGAGCTGGTTTTGGAAAAGGACGGCCAGGGGCACCGCAGGATCTGCGACTACTCGCCATAAAACACCGTTTATATTCAGCTCTTTTTTTATCATCGGTAAACTCCAGAAAAGCTTCTTTACATCATGACTTCTTTCTTTTTAATCCACAGTTCTAGAAACCCCGCTATGATAGTGTATTCATAACGGGGTGTAAATTAGAACTCAAAAATACTCCCAGCGTTATTAATCGGAATTACCGATACCATCGATTCCTCTTCTACCGGGGGATGCCCTGCCTGCAAATCAATTAACGCATTGTAGTTTAACAACGATCTCAGCATCGTTGATTTTTGACCGGGTAATATTTTTACCTTGCCTACACCTTCCTCAACAAACATCCGCCCCCGCAAAAAACGGCGAGTTTTTCCGCTTTTACGGTATTCGTCAATACAGACTGCCGTGGTTATTTCCGGAGTAAAAGCTAAGCCCTGCATTTGACGCAAAACGGGGGAAACCAAAAGGTGATACCCTACCAAGCATGCCGAAGGATTGCCGGATAAGGCCAATACCGGTTTGGAACCCCACAGTCCGCCGCCGGAGTGGCTGCCGGGTTTGGCCTGGATACCCCAGAATAATATGTTTACCCCCATTTCACTTAGGAGCGGTAATGCCTGGTGATCAAATTCCCCCAAAGCAGTGCCTCCGGTTGTAATAACCAGGTCTGCCTTATTGAACATCTCCTCCATTGTTTGCTTAAAACTGTCCCTGGTGGAGGTTCCCCTCATATACTTTACACCGACTATTTGTCCCCCATCCTGGAGGACCAGCGATTCCAATATCGGCCCGTTGCTGTCTCTGCTCTCCCCCGCTACAGGCGTTAAATGATGGGGAATTATATCCGGACCTAAACATAGAATCGCCACAGAAGGACGGCGGTTGACCAAAACCTTTTCTTGACCGAAAGCCGCCAACACACCCAGGGCTCCCGGAGTTAGCCGAGAATTGCGCCACAGGATTAAATCGCCTTCCTTAAAATCTTCCCCCTGAATTTTAACGTTAGCACCAGGGGCAATTTCCTCCTCAAGTATCAAGTAATTATCCTTTAAAACAGCTAATTCTTCGGGTATTACCGCCGCCGCACCCTCCGGCAATACTCCGCCGGTGACCACTTTTACAGTATTACCCGGGGTAAGAGGATAAGCAGGAATTTCCCCCGAACCGAGCTCTTTCCCATTTAAGAGCTCACAGCCTCCGTGCAAGTCTTTTTTATGGACAACAAATCCGTCAACCGCAGATTGCGCACAAGATGGCAAATCCCAGGCAGCTACCACATCTGCAGCAGCAATGCGATGTAAAGAGTCCATCAGCGATACGGTCTCCGGCTGAAGCGGAATCGTTACATTATGAAGCATCTCCCATGCTTTTTCAACAGCCACATCTGTAAGCATCTTTTAAACCTCCGCCTGAGATGACCAGTAAATAAGTAGCAATTACCCCACTTCCTATCATTCAATTAAAAGCAAACAGCTATTCCATTTTTGAAAATAGTGTTAACGGTTGCCATAATGACAAAACATTACCCTTTCCGAAAAGCCTTATCCGGGTGCCTCCGTTGGCTACCATCTTAACCAAGCTTGACAATACGGCAGGCATTGCCTCTCATTGTAATATAACCCGAAACTTCGTCTCTCACCCTGGTATCCAGCAGTAAATTACAGTTGGCCGACGCCCAGCCGTGGGGAACAGATACCACGCCAGGCAGTATGTCATCGGTGACCTTGGCTTTAATTTTGATCCTGCCGCGCGGGGTTTGTATGCCAATCATCTCACCATCGATGATATCATATTTCTTGGCGGTAACAGGGTTTATTTCCGCTTCCGCTTCCGGATTTAACACCCTCAAGGCCGGCACATCGCGCATCTGGGCACCGATCCACTCCTCCCGCCTGGCCCCGGTGAGCAGCGTCTCCGGATATTGCTCGGAGAAGATGGGATCAGCCGCCTTGCTCTGCTGCGGCTCCACATGGACCGGCAGGCCCGAATGCCCCAGTTCTTCCATTCTGGCAGAATAAATTTCTATTTTTTTGCTGTCGGTGGCAAAACCTATCTTTTCATAGATATTGTATTCCTTCTCTGCAAAATACAGTCCGGCGGGATGCTCTTTTAGTTGCTGTATAGTAACACCTGTCGTGGAGAAAAAGTGCTCTACCACTTCTTCATCCGTCTTCCAGGGGAAGTATTCGCCCAGGCCAACCCTGTGCCCCAGATTGCTCCAGATTTTCCAAATTGGCATGCTCTCATGTAGCGGATCGATAACCTTTTTGCGCAACAGGATATAGGGGACACCGTAAGAGATGGCGTAGGGGAAACCTCCGATACCGGTCTCTTCCAGGGAAGTGCAGGCAGGAAGAGCATAGTCAGCCAACTGCGAAGTTTCGGTCATGAACGGGTCTATACTGACAAATAGCTCCAGATTTTTAATCGCTTCTAAAAAGCGGTTGGTATCGGGGAATGTTAACGCCGGATTGCTGCCGGAGCTGAAAAGCGCTTTAATCGGATACGGTTTCTCCGAGATGATGGTCTCCGTCATCATGGAGGCGGAACCGTAAGGAGGAGTGCGTTTGCCGAACTGGTGGAAAACAGGGTACTCATCGTATCCCAGGTTCTTTTCCTCTACCGGCACACGCAGGTCAGCAAAGCGGGGTTGCGGACAGGTGACCCATCCACCCGGGGTATCAACATTGCCAGTAATGGACATCAAGACGCCAAAAGCCCTTTCCGTCTGGAGGCCGTTGGCATACTGGTTCAGGTGGCCGACGCCTTCCACGATACAGGATCTTTCAGTATTCGCAAAAATTCGTGCAAAACGCCTTACTTCTGAGGCTGGGACACCGGTGACCTCTTCAGCTTTTTCCGGCGTGTATGCCTTAACATGCTCCACCAGCCTGTCAAAACCTGTGGTCCATTTGTCTACAAATTCCTTGTCCCACAGCTCTTCCGCGATGATGACGTTCATCATGGCCAGCGCCAAGAAAGCGTCGGTACCGGGACGGATCGGCTGGTAAATACCTTCCTTGGCCAGCGGAATTCGTCTTGGATCAATAACAATTAGCTTGGCTCCGGCCTGAACCCTCTCGCGTATTATGTTCCCCTGCGGGAAGTAACTTGCATCCGGATTATGCCCCCAGAGAATAATGCAATCTGCATTCCGCGGCTCTTCCACCGGATAGCGCCCAAAGGTAATCTGACGGGCCAGAATGCGTGTGCGGAAACAAATACCTTCCGGGTTGAAGAAATTCTGGGAGCCAAAAGCTTTGGCGAAACGCTGGTTAAAGGCTGCCATCTCAAAATGTTCGACACCAACCGAGCCTGTCCAGGTAGCCAGGGTGCGGGCGCCGTACTTTTCTCTTAACTCCAGCAATTTGGCACCTATTTCGTCAAAAGCCTGGTCCCAGGAAATTCGCTGGAAACGCCCGTTCACTTTCTTCATTGGGTACTTTAAGCGGGCTGGTGAATAAATCAGCTCCACCAGGTGTTTGCCTTTCTCGCAAAGCTCACCTTTGTTCAACCAGTTCTCCTTCGTACCTTCTACCTTAACAAGTCTGCCGTTTTCCACATAAGCGTCAATGCCGCAGCTATTAATGCATAAACCACAATCAGTCTTAATAATTTCCATCGTTAAACCTCCTAATAAATTTCCAGTTACCTAACTTGACATCATACGCTGCTCTAACCTTTAAAGTTTACAATGTGCAAGCGATCCGTATCCCATCAATACTTTTACCAAATTATCTCCAAACGCCAAAAATATGTAACTCATTAATAATTCCTACAAATTTACCTAAACACCCCCGTTCGTTATGCACCCTCAGACATTTGTGCCATATTTGACATAATGAGTATAATATAAAAAACTTTCAAAGTCAAGACCATAGGTATTGTAGGGAATTTTCTTGAAATTATAGGCGCAAAAACATCGCATTTTAACACATGTGTTTTATCTTATTTGGAACTACATGCATAGAACTAATGTTAGAACTAGAGCTACATCCACGGGGCCAAAGAAACTAGAACCCATGGAAAAAGTCAAAAAAAACACTGTCTGTCACAGTGATTACATCCTTTTTATATTGTTTGTAAATTTTTAGCAGTTTCTTTCCCTTGGAAGTTAGTTCGGCACCACTTTTTCGCCCCCCAGCCTGCCTTTGAACCAGTTTTAAACCTAGCCTTTCTTCCGTAGCCTTGATCTTACCCCAGGCCGCTCTGTAGGACATGTTTAATTTTTCCGCCGCCTGCTTGATGGATCCCGTTTCCTCAATAGCCTGAAACAGAGCCACGCGCCCGCCGCCGAAGACAACGGCACCGTCCACTTCGAGCCACAATTTTATTTTTGGCTGTATCTTTTTAAGAATATCTTCGTTTTCTTTTTCATTCGGCATATTTCGCTCAACTCGCTCTTTAGCTTTTCTATCTTTAATGTAAGTATAGCGAAGCAACCTTGGAGTGTCAATGTTGCAGGATGCCTCTTGCTTGCACGTCCTGCAACATTCCCCTTACGACTTACATTCCCCTTACGACTTACAAGCCGGGCATATTACCCTGCCCCCATCAAGGCTTGCCCAGGGCTCCATAAAGGCCTCACCACATTCCGCACATGAAACAAAGGGAAACAAACGAGGTTTTCCGGGAATTTTTATTTTTATCTGTTGGACATCCAGTAATTTATTATCTTTCAATTCCATTAATTCCAAACCGCGTTTACCGCGAATATCAATCCACTGCTGTTTTTCTTTTTCTGTAGCAGTCCCCACCTTTACTTTACGATGAAGAAGCAGAGGCTCATTGGAGGCCCAAAGGGGTACTTTTAGGAGAATGCGTATTCCTTCACCGGTTCTTTTTTCCACCCAGCTAAAAGCAAATTTACCGCGATTATATATTATTAATCCATCATTACCCAGCGTGCACCCGGTAATATATTGAACCCCGTCGATCCCGCAAACATCATTCTCACAAACCGCTATGTGGGTTTCTCCCAGCTTTCTTAATGCTTTGTCCAGCGTTGCCATTGCCAAAACACTTGCCCTGAATCCAACTGCTATACCGGGACAGATGTGCCCGTGAAAATCAACCGTTTCTTGCCATAATTCTTCATGTCGAATGGACATTTCTAACCTCCTAAAATATTTATAAATCAAAGAGTCTTTCATCTTCCGGATCGATTATGTTTTTGTCCCTTTATTATGCTTTTATAACTTTCATTGCGACTATAAAATACCAATTCTTCTTTAATCTTACTTTCAGTTATTACGCTTTTGGATCTTTCATTGTGACACCGATGTTTACAGGCCGGCCAAAATACATTGAAGTAGAGACAATTGCATCTACCCCCGTTGCCGCATATTGTTCAACATTATCTTCGTTTATACCACCGGCGGCAATACACAGAATTTGTGGAAAATCTTTTTTAATTACCTTCACCAGATCCACCAATTTTTCGGGAGGCAATTTGTCAAACTGCAACCCATCAACACCTGCCTTGCACAAAGGTATAGCCTCCTCCGGCTGCTCAATTTCAACGACCACCTTTTTTTCGCAACTTTTTATTTTTAACTGCTCTATTATAGCAGCAGGTTTATCCCATGAGCTATCAAAAACCCGGTGCTGTTTAAAAATAAGTATCGATTCCGACAAGCCAAGCCGGTGCGGGAGCCCTCTGCCGCACAAAACAGCTTTTATGGAAAGCTCTTTTGTTCCCGGAAAGACTTTTCTAGTTGACAATATAGACACTTTTTCGTTTACCTTCCTCGCTTTTTCCACCAGCCTGTGAGTGCGGGAGGCTATACCGCTGGCGTATTCCAGGATATTTTGAGAAGTTTTCCAGAGCAAATGCAACACCCCGGCTTTGCCGGCAACTTTCATAAAAATCTCTCCGGGGCTAATTTTTGAGCCGGAGGGGAGATACTCAAGCACCTCCCCTCCCTTCAGCACGGTTAATCTAGCCACTTCCTCGGTTCCGCATAGAACAGCTTCGTCTCTGCTGAAAAAATGCATTTCGCCATCCTTTTCAACGATATCTAGCAGATATGTTGTCAGATCCATATAGGGTATATCTTCTTTAAGCCATCTTTCCAGAGCTTCATCTGTGATATTTACCATGGAAACCTCCTCGTAGTTTGATAATTAATGGTGCGGAATAGCCGGAATAGATCTGAACGAAGCATTATATTTAAATAAACATAGCGATATTTAAAAAAAATGGCTACCATTAATAAATATATTTATTAAAATTATCTTGTAAGATCATTCAGGAAAAATATGTGCTCGATTCTAAGAGGTTGCTTACCAGAAGCTTTAACGTTTCCTGGAGTACCCCTCTTCTCTTGGATAAAAATAATAGTTCCCTTAGGATTTCCTGTTTTACCAGCTCTTTGTCCAGTCCAAGCTCACTGCTAAATATCTGGAACAATTCCCCGATCATGGCTATTTTCCACGGTGAAAAAGGGGGCGAATAGGTAAGCCCAAAAGCACAAAGGCTTCCGATATCCTCCTCCATCCTCCCCTCCCGGCATTCTTCAAAATCGATCCCGTAGATCCTCTCCCTGATAATAAAATTCCTAAAATTTACATCCCCCATAATTAACTGCCTTCCGGCAATTGCCTTCGACATAGCATAAAAATCCTTAAACCAGCAGCAAAGGCTGTAAATACTTTGATAAGTAGGCCCCTTTAGCGAACTGTTTTCAGAACCGCTGACGCTCTCCTGCCAAAAAAAATAATCAATAAATAATGGGCCTTCCAGATATTCCAGTAAAATGTAATTTCCACCTACTCCGTACACCCTGGGAACGGGAGCCCCTTTTTCTTTTAATAAGGAGAGCATTTTAACTTCCTTAGGCATTCTATCGGGACGAGAGTATTCCTTATACACCAAATATTTTTGGTTTTGATCCAGGCTATTCGTTTTAACCAAAAAGACATTGTTCTTTCTGCTGGTAAATTTCTTTTCCACAGAAAAACAATATAGATCTTTGTTATTTATTTGTGTAAGGTTATCTAACACAAAATCACTCCTAAAAGGAAAATGACTTGTCCGGGTTTAAGTTTCTTATAATTTTAAGCGGTAAGATAATCAAAGCTTTACATGCTTATATATTAATAACAGCAAATAACCAAAAAAAAGAAGTTTTGGCGGAGAAGGGCTATCATACAAACACTTCAAGGATAAGCCACCTCCACCGCCGAAACATATTAGGAGGTTAAGCTGTTAGCGTTGCCAATGTTAATAGGGAGTATTCAACAAATCTTCTGCAATCATTCACCTCCCAGGTTAAATTAAATTATTGCTCTAAATTAGAGTCATTATACATCTTCAAAATCATTGCGCACCATCTATGCATCATCAGGATCATTATGCATCTATATACATATCGTAAAGACATTGAATCATTTCGAGTCATCAAAGCCCGGGGCCCGGGGCCCGGGAATGCCCTGGAATTTACCACCTCAGTAATATTAGCAATATTATAAAAGCTCAACCCGACAACTTCACAGGTCAACAATCAACATCTCATTAACAATTTGTAATAGGCTATATGTTAATATCATTATGCCAAATTTGTCATAATGATATTAACATATCCTGTAACAGCTGTCAAGGTTTCTGGTCAATTTTTTTTTTGGTTAATCTAAAAATATGTGCTAGAAATAAGATAAAAAAAGAGGAAAAACAGAGGAACGGCAGCTATGGCCAGTTTATCTTTTCTCGACAAAATCTGAGAATGCAGATATGTTCTGGCGGTATAGAGGCCAAAAGCACGGCTCTCCATAGAAATGGTCAGAAAATCCACCTTGCTCAAGGCCGAGATCACCAGAGGAACCAAAAGGTACCTCACCGCCCTGATCAAATTACGCGGCGAAAGCCCCTCCAGCTCAATCCCCTTGGCCATCTGTGCATTTTTCACCTGTTCCAGCTCCAGGTGGAAAATGGGAATAAAGCGTAGGGCAGTAATAAGCATAAAACCAAACCTGTACGGCAGCCCGGCCTGCATCAGGGCATAGGCAAGCCTGTTCGGATCCGTGGTAGCCACAAAAAGATAACTGGAGCCGATAATATTAATAAAACGCAGCATCATGCTCAACCCGCCCAGGAATCCTTCAGACCAAATCGAGAAGCACACGGGGCCCAGAGATAGCTGCCAGAGCAAAGCACCTTTTTTTACCGCTAAAACCTGGACGAAGAAAATAAAAAAGCCGAAAACGAGTATAAAACGCAGCTTGCGTGAAAAAAAGGCCAGGCCTAACCCTGCCAGGCCATAAAAAA
>DUQX01000072.1 GCA_012837615.1 Bacillota bacterium
TAAATGTTCTAAACCTGCATATACCTGCATTAAGGGATAGAAAAAGCGATATTCCCATCCTAATGAAGCACTTTGCCGGCAAATATGGGCAAAAAAATAGTGGTGCTGCGGATAAGTTTCCGGATTCTATTATTCGTTTTCTTAGCGATTATGATTGGCCCGATAATGTCCGGGAGCTTGAGAACTTCATGAAGAAATACGTTATTCTTTCCGAAGGGGGTAAGGATAATTTTCGGTTAATGGAAGAGCTGGTTGATGAACTTTATCGTTTCAGGGAAGACAGTAAAATTTTAAAACGGGATGAGGGTAATTGCTTAACGATACATATTGGAACCCTGGAGTATATGGAACAACAAATAATCAAAAAACTTTCCCAGCAGTCCAATATAGATAAAAAAGACCTGGCTTCTCTGTTGGGGATCAGCAGAACCACATTATGGAAAAAATTAAAAGCATTACAAACTGCAAATCAATATGAAGTTCAGTAACATTTTGATGCGTGAGGTGATGCTATGGAAGTTGATTGACTTTGGAAGAGTTGTTTTTTGTGATCAAAAAACATTTAAAAGGAGGGATCCGGAGAAATTTTCCGGGACGCTATGAAAAACCCAGTAATTGTAAGTGCAGTGCGGACTATTGCAGGGAGATTCGGGGGAAGTTTGAGCAGTCTCAGCGCTGCTGATCTCGGAGCGGCTGTAGTGAAGGAAGTAGTTAAAAGGGCGGGTATCACCGGTGAAGATGTGGACCAGCTGGTATTTGGATGCGGATGGCAGGCCGGACTTGGACCTAACGTAGCCCGTATTGCTGCTGTCAGGGGAGGTTTGCCGGTATCAGTGCCGGCTTATACGGTTAACATTCGCTGTGCTTCCAGCTTGCAGGCAGTGATCGAAGCCTACAGGCAAATTGCCTGTGGGGATGCTGATGTAGTTATCGCAGGGGGCACGGAGTCCGGTTCAAATGTCCCCTATATCATCCCTCAGGCACGCTGGGGTGCCCGGATGTGGGACTTTACGGTTTATGACGATCTGCATTTGGACGGTTTCATGTGCAAGCTGGCAGGTATGCTCATGGGCAATACGGCGGAGAAGCTGGTGGAGAAATATTCCTTAACCCGCGAGGAACAGGATCAATTTGCCCTGGAAAGCCACCAGAAGGCTGCAAAAGCATCCGCGGAGGGTAAATTCGATGCGGAGATTTTACCGATTGAAGTTACTCAAAAGAAAAAAGGAACGATTGTTGTAGATAAGGAGGAGATACCCCGTCCCGATGCTTCGCTGGAAAAAATGCTCAAATTACCGCCGGTATTCAAAAAGGATGGCGGGACGGTAACCGCAGGAAACAGCTGCGCGCTCAGCGACTGTGCTTCTGCCGTGGTCATTATGTCGGAGGAGAAAGCCAAATCCCTGGGGCTGACACCCATGGCAAGAATCCGGGGTTATGCTGCCGCAGGGGTAGATCCGCTTTACATGGGGATTGGCCCGGTGGCCGCTACACCAATTGCCTTGAAAAAGGCGGGGTTAACCCTGGATGATATAGATTTGATTGAACTGAACGAGGCATTTGCGGCGCAGTATCTGGCTTGTGAAAGGGAACTAAAATTAGACCGTGAAAAAGTAAATGTGCATGGCGGGGCAATTGCCCTTGGTCACCCCGTAGGGGCTACCGGAACCAAGCTCATCTGTACTAACCTTAATACCCTAAAAATGTACGATAAGACCTTTGGATTGGTTACTGCTTGCGTCGGTGGCGGGCAGGGTCTTGCCATCGTACTGGAAAGGTTAAACTAATAATTAAAATATTTGAGAGGAGGAAGGATTTTTATGGAAGTTAAAACGGGTTTTGTGCTGGGAGCCGGTATTATGGGTTCGGGGATAGCCCATCTGATGGCCCAAAAAGGGGTGCAGGCCATCCTTGTGGATATTAATGACGAGATTTTAAAGCGCAGCATCGACGGTATTGAAAAAATATTAAACAAAAGGGTTGCCAGAGGAAAAATGACCGAAGGTGATGTAAAGGACCTCCTGGGCCGTATTAAAACTACCACGGATATGAAAGAAGCTGCCAACGCAGACTTTATCATTGAGGCAGTAATCGAAGACGTGGGGTTGAAGCAGAAGGTTTTTGCCCAGCTGGAGGAAATAGCGAAGCCGGAGACAGTATTGGCTACCAATACTACTGCCTGTTCAATTTCCGAAATAGCATCCGCTTTAAAAGATCCCAGCCGCCTGATAGGGATGCATTTCTTCAACCCGGCAGTTGTGATGAAGCTGGTCGAGATTATGCCCGGACTTGCGACCCAGCCGGAGATTGTCGATAAAACCAAGGAGTTTGCCGAGTTTCTGGGCAAGGAACCTGTTATTACCGATAAAGAAAGTGTTGCCGGTATCGCCAGCAGGGTCCTAGCCGGATTGTTGAACGAAGCGGTTTGGGTGCTGGATGAAGGCATTAGCACCGCGGCCGATATTGACAAAGCGATGAAAATGGGCTCTAACCTGCCAATGGGGCCGTTAGCGCTCATTGATATGATCGGTATTGATACGCACCTGGCAAAAACCAGGACTCTCTATGCCAAGCTCGGGGATGCGCGTTATCGTCCCTGCTATCTGCTGGAGAAAATGGTTCATGCGGGCTATCTGGGACGTAAAAGCGGCAAAGGTTTTTATGATTATTCCCAGGATCCCCCTGTTCCAACAGTTTTAAAATAATCTTTCCTGACTAAAAATATAAAACTGGAGGTGTAATTTAATGAATTTTGATTTGAATGAAGAGCAATTATCGGTTCAAAAAATGGTGCGCGATTTTGTAGCCAACGAAATCACTCCCAATGCCAAACAGTGGGATCAGGAAGAGACATTTCCTATGGATCTCTGGAGGAAGATGGGAGACCTGGGGATTATCGGTACGTCAATTCCCGAGGAGTATGAAGGTTCAGGTATGGATTTTATTTCCCATGCCATTGTAGCCGAAGAGCTCGGTTACGGTTGCTCCTCCATGCGGGGCAGCTATTCCGTAAACATCTCTCTGGTTGCAAAAACCATCCTTCAATGGGGAACTGAAGAGCAGAAAAAGAAATATGTTCCGGGTATTGCCCTGGGGGAAATGTTTGGGTGCTACGGTCTTACTGAGCCCGACTCCGGCAGCGATGCTGCAAGTATGAAGAGTACCGCCGAAAAGGATGGCGATTACTATATCTTGAACGGCAATAAGATGTGGATCACCCATGCGAATCTGGCTGATGTATCCATTATTTTTGCGAAAACCGATAAGGATAAAGGTGCCAGGGGCATTACCGCTTTTCTGGTTGACAAAGGGACCCCGGGATTTACCCCGCAGCCTATCCACGAAAAGATCGGGCTGCGTGCCCAGGATACCGGCGAAATAGTTATGGAAAACGTGCGTGTACACAAGGATAATATGCTGGGGCCGGAAGGAAAGGGCTTTGCGGTAGCAATGTCAGCCCTCGACAACGCGCGCTTTACCGTGGCGGCAGGTTGTGTAGGCACCGCTCAGGCGGCGTTGGATGTTGCCAAGCAGTACGCCAAAGAGAGGATTCAGTTTGGAAAGCCCATCGCTGCACACCAGTTGGTACAGCAGTTGATCGCCAATGCTGCGGTGGATATTGAGATGGGAAGGCTGCTGGTCTACCGTGCAGGCTTTTTAAAGAACAAAGGTGTGCGCAATACCCGTGAAACCTGTATGGCCAAGTACTTCTGCGGAGAGATGGTTAACAGGGTTACTTATGACATGATCCAGGTACTGGGAGGCTACGGCTTCTCTGCGGAATATCCTCTGGAAAGGATGTATCGCGATTCTCGGATTAATACACTTTACGAGGGAACTTCCCAGATACAGCAGTTAATTATCGGTAATAATGAACTGGGTATTCCGGCTTTTGCGTAATTAACGACTTTTGTGGGGAGTAAAGGAGGAAGGGCTATGTTTCCTTCCTCCTTTACTAAGAATATTTTCGGGAGAGATATATGCGGGGAATAGAGTTATAAATCACTGAATATGAGATTATTTGGATGAGATGACGTGATACAAGTTCAGGAAGGAGAAATAAGATATGTATCAATTTCTGAAATTTGAAAAAGAATATCCTTTGGCCTACATAACTATTAATCGTCCGGAAGTGATGAATGCACTTTCCAATGCGTTGACGGAAGAGTTGGGCCAGGTCTTTGCTGAAGTGCAAAAAGACGAAGAAATCAGGGTATTAATCCTTACCGGCGCTGGAGAAAAAGCATTCATGGCCGGGGCGGATATCAAGGAAGTTCAGGAACGCGATTTTGTCCTGGGCCGCAAGCAGACCAGGCGCCGCCAGGAAGTCCTGAATATGCTGGTTGAAATGCCCATTCCTGTTATCGCCGCAATCAATGGATTTGCCCTGGGAGCTGGATTAGAAATTGCCGCCGCCTGTACGCTGCGTATAGCGTCTACCAATGCCAAATTGGGCTCACCGGAAGTAAACCTGGGAATTATACCCGGCGATGGTGCCACCCAGCGCTTGCCCCGGTTGATCGGATTCGGCAGGGCGATGGAGATGGTCTTAACGGCGAGAATGGTCGATGCGGAAGAGGCCTACCGTATCGGATTGGTCAACAAAGTTGTACCTCAGGAAAATTTAATGGAAGAAGCCAAAAAAATGGCCAATGTTATCGCTTCCAAATCTCCGCTGGCTATCCAGTACGCCAAAGAAGCAGTCAACCGTTCCCTGGAGGTAGGAATCTACGAGGGGCTGGCGCATGAATCTTACCTGCATGCCCTAGCCTGTGCTACAGAGGATAAAAAAGAGGGCGTAGCCGCATTTTTGGAAAAACGCAAACCACAGTTTAAAGGAAAATAGTATGAAAAACTAGCAATGGAGAAGGAGCAGAGCGGACTCTAGCTCACCTCTATATTCGATTTGCGCAGACAGATTTTATGCAACTCTGCTTGGCTTTCGCAAACCTTCCCGGCCAAACATCCCCGCCTGATGGTTATAGGCCGGCTGCCGGCATCCTGCCAGCTCGGCAAGGTATTCGCGAAAGCCTTTGCTTTGCAGAAATCTGTTGTTGCGCTGCATAAGCTGCGGCTAGAGTCTGCTCTGTTTGCAAGAATTATTGTAACCACCCAGAGCAAAACATAAACAGGCATAGGGAACGGCAGGTGTGTGAAAGTCACGGTATGAAAAATGATTTGTCACTCTCTTGTCATCCTGAACGTAGTGAAGAGTCTTCCGCTCCTCTCAGGACAAAGGGTTCTTTGCTAGCAAAGCTATGGATGGCATCACCGGCTGGCAGAATCAGCAGTGAAACTCCTTCACTAACGCTTAGGACAAGGATCCTTCGCTAATGTTCAGGATGACAATCTTGCCTCAGGATGACAATTCTGCGCATAGCAGGACAGTTACAAATTATTAAACATTTTGTTTTGTAAGCATTCCTTTGACTTTCTGTCTGCTGGGCCGCCTTACCACCCTTCCCAAAGTTTTTACTGCTATTTTCGGGACTCCGATGCCAAGGTTGTCGGGCGGGCTAATGTCGCCGTTGCTTCGTCAAGAGCTTGTAGCCATTCGGACAATGGACTCCAGCTACAGCGCTGCCCCACGCATGGCAGGGAACTTTTGCGCCGCACTTTATCCAATGTTTAGCTCTACGATATCCCCGTCTTCGAGGACATAATCCCGAGCTACTGTCTGCCCGTCAAATTTCGATGATCCCCAGACGCGGGCATTTTTTAAACGTTCCGGAAAATCGCGGTGAATATTGTAGGCCAGATCAAGAACGGTGCCTTCCTTTTTTAGCACAAACGGGTTTTCCATGTCGGGTTGTTTCCCCGGGGCTTTGGTGTATACCCTGATGATGGAAAGGCCCTGAAAAATTCTCTCCTTCAGGGGTTCGAGGCCTGTTTTTTCTTTTACAGAGATGCCGATTAGAGAAAGATCCGGCATTAACTCATTTAATATATTAAAATTGTCCTTGCTGTTTTGCAGGTCCATTTTATTTGCAATGATAATATAGGGTAAGTATTTTCTTTCATCCTGTGCAGGCTCATCTTGCAGGTTCAGCTCTTCCGTTTTCTTTTGAATTACCCTTTTCTCCGTTAAGAAGGAGAGCGTTTTTTCAGCTTGCTCGAGACAATCGTCGCTGCCGGCATCAATGACAATAAGCAATAAATCTCCTCCCCTCAGGGTGTTTAAAAGTCCGGGAGGAGCACCTTCAGAAGTTAAAGGTGGGGTGTCTACCAGCTGGATGAGAATATTTTTATAAGGCATCATCCCCGCAAGGGGCAGGGTGGTGGTAAAGGGGTATGCTGCTATTTTTGCCTTGGCATTTGTCAGGGATGCGAGCAGTGAAGACTTCCCAGCATTTGGGAAACCGACGATGATCCCCTGCCCGGCCCCCTGTTTTTCGATATAAAAAGGGTTAAAACGCGCTACCTTAGCCTTTTTTTCCCCCTCTTCGCGCAGTTTGGAGAGGCGTCGTTTTAAATCAGCTTGAATTTTTTCCGTGCCTTTATGCTTTGGTATAACCGCTAACATTTCCTGCAGGGCTTCGATTTTTTCTTCAACGGTGGAAGCCTTTTTATATGCTTCTTCTGCAGCATAATACTGAGGTGTGAGATTGGCCGGCAAAAAACCACCTCCATGTAAATAGTTTAAGAAAAGGGAAAAACTTTTTCCCTTTTTGGCTGGTTAAAACGGTAGTGGTTAAGCTAAAGTGCTGTCGGTTTTATTTATTGCAGGTAAGTTGCAGAAGTAAGTTACAACAGATACATGCAATTATTTATTCCTTGTTGATCCATAATTTTGGGTAAGCATGGTTAAATCAGAGATATCAACAAAACCATCACCGTTTAAGTCGGCCAGGGCATTAAATTTATTATCTCCGGTGCCGGTCTGGTAGGCCAGGGATAAAAGTGTAAGATCGGTTAAATCGATACGGTTATTGCTGTCAATGTCCCCTGCTTTCAACTCCAGGTTTATATGCGGAGGGCTTTCCGAAGCTGATAAACTTATCGTTTGTATCGCGGGAAGGTACTGTTCTCGGCTTGCTGTTATTGTATAGCTACCCGGCAGTAATTTCAAGCTAAAGTTACCATCGGAGTAAAGGGATGAAACTTCGTAGGTATATCCCGATTCCTTACATAAGAATGAAAGCCTAGTTTTTTTATCTACTTCTTTACGCCCCTGAAGTTTTATCGAACCATTTACGGTTATAATATTTTCCATTGCCGAATCAACGTTTCCGATTACCTCTATTAATACTTCTGTTCTTTGTTTCCCAAGCTGTGCGCTGATCAGTGTTTCCCCGGGAAAGATTCCTTTTACTACACCCTGATCAACTTCTGCCACTAAAGGATTGGAAGAGGACCATTCTATGAGTTCAGGATCAACCTTCCGGGAAACATTGGAACAAAAGATTGCTTCGGCCGAAATCTTTGTGCTCTCGTTTATTTCCAAAACAGTTTTTTCGGGGTTTAATTTCAGGCTTTCCAGGGATTCCAGGGGAAGGGGTAAGGCGGAAACACTAATATTGTCGATAAACCAGCCTCTGCCAGGGCCGTTGCCATTGCTCTGCAACCTGAATCTTATATAAAGGTTGCAGGTATCTGGCGGCAGGTTTAAAGGAATGGAAAAAGGCTGAAAATCTCCGTTGGTCCCTGAAAAGCGATAAACATAACCCCAATTTTTCCCATCGGCCGAGATTTCAAGATATGCGTAGTCATCTTCTTTATCCCTTCCGGTCTGCAGGTCATAAAAATGCTGGAAGGATAGCACGGGGCTGTGATACCCGCACAGCTCGATTGGTTTAGTGAGCGCGATCCAGGAGGAGGAATTATCTTTGTAATTTTCCCAGGGGGAATCTGCCAGAGCAAAATTTCCTTCATATACTTTTTCACGTGTTGTTTTCCAGGGAGTATCCGGAGATGTGCTCCAGTTGGCCATACCCTCTTCCAGACCGTCAACAAAGAGGAGTTCTTTATTCGGCAGTGGTTGTCTTATTGCACTATAAGCATCGAGAATACCAAAACCATAAACGTTATCCGGACGTTTCTTTCCCCCGTTCCAGAGCGGATTCCAGTATGCCGATTCTTTTAAAATATAGCTGATCTCGGATGGAGTTATCCCCGGCCTGGATTGCAGAAGCAATGCTGCTGCACCGGAAACATGGGCGGCGGCGACCGACGTCCCATTTAAAACATTATAACTATTGTTTAGCCAGCAGGATCTTATACCGGTGCCCGGAGCCGTTATTTCCGGTTTAGTATAAGTAATATCATGCCATTTAACCGGCCCTCTACTGCTGAAATCAGTTACTTTATAGGTGTTTCCTTCCTTTTCTATCGCTCCAACAGAAAATGCGTGGGGATAGCTGGCCGGGCTTCCCGGGCCCAGCTGCCCGTTATTGCCGGCTGCAAAAACTACAAAAATACCCGCCCGGGATAGGTTATGCAATATCTGCCACTGTAAATAATCGGTGACATATTCCGGTCTTGATGCCCAGGAGCAGTTGATAATATCGGGGGCTTTATTGGGATCGCCTCCAGGGGCAAGAAGCCATTGAAAAGCCTGTGCGATATGGGAATCCCAGGCCAGCCCTTTATCAAAAATATTTACCCCTATCCAGTGGGCGCCTGGTGCTACCCCGAGGGGTTCCTCGGGCGTGCCGCCCAGGATAACCCCGGCGATATGTGTCCCGTGGCCGTTTAAATCAATTGGGCCGGTATTTGTTGCCCTGTTTTCTACTGTAGCGTCATACCAGCTTGTCTCATGGCTGTGCCCTTCAAGGTTGCCCCGGTAGCTTTTAGCCAGGGCGGGATGATTGATATCAACTCCGGTGTCCATTATAGCGACGACAACTCCATCGCCATAGATTCCCTCCTGCCAGACAGAGGGAGCGTTTATCAATTCTAAGTTCCAGGGGTAATCACCGTTTTTCTCCTGTTGCACAGTGGTATTGTGGGAGAGAGCATAGCTTTCATTAACAGGGCTACTAACTGGCGACGAGAGTGCATATTGACGATCAGCCTTGATGTATGCAATCTGGGGTAGATCTGCAAGCCTTTGAAATGCTTTTTTGTTAATTCTGGCAGAGAAAGCGTTGGCAATCCATAGGTAATTATATTCTTTAATATTTCCCTTTTTTATTTCTTCTTCTATTACAGGGAGGATTTCTTTTTCAGAGGAGCGTGCGGTTTCTTGAAGGTTTTTCACCAGCAGCTCTGTGGCAGCTTTACCGAATTTTTTTGGTGAAGAGCTATTATCAAATTCTGCAGTGCCCTCAAGACGGGATAGATCTGTTTTATTTTCTAAAACGGCAATTACCGGGATAAAGGAATCATCTTTAAGACCGTTGAGCGCAGTGTCGCAAATCGTCGTCTGTGCGTTAATTACCGGGGCCGATAAAGGGGATAGCGGAATAGAACATAACAGCAGTAGCAATAGTAATGTGCAAGCGCATCTTCCTTTAATCATATAGACAAAATGCACCTTTCCAATTAGTTGTATTTCTTTGCATTATATCATTGAATTGATGTCAATTAAAAGAGTGTAGCTATGTTATTATATGGAAAAAAATTCTTTATAGAATTTTAAATATTGAAGTCTCATGGTTTATGACGGGGCTGGGGTTGTAAAGGTTCTATGTTTTTTGGCTTCTGTTGTTATCCAATAGAAAAAAGTTGCTTTTTGTAAAAATAAACCGGCGGCCTTTTGATGTTAACGAAGGGTATTGTGTTGTTCATGGCTAAGTTGTTCATGGCTAAATTCTCTCAAGAGACGGCACTATCAGAATGAAATACCGGTTGTGTTCGGTTATATTGATAGGTAATGTTTTGGAGTTTGTCTTAGGTTTTTATGGAAAAAAAGTTTCTGAAAAATGGGTACTCAGCAGAAGGAATTCACGTTATAATCACGAAATAAATACTTGGTTTGGTTATAAGTATTTCAAGAAGTTATTAAAAAAAAATAAAAAAAGGGGTGAAGCAGTGCATGAGTGAACGGAGTTTCGTAGGCGGTATACATCCCAGCTATTATAAAGAATTTACAGCAGGGATGTCTATTACTCCCGCCCGCCCACCGTCACAGGTCATTATCCCGCTACATCAGAATATAGGGGCACCTTGTGACGCTGTTGTACAGGTGGGAGATGAAGTGAAAGTTGGGCAGAAGATCGGCGAACCCAAAGGCTTTGTTTCGGCACCGATCTTTGCCAGCGTTTCCGGAAAAGTAACGAAGATTGAACCTTATAACCATCCTTTGGGAAATCCTGTTAATGCCGTTTTTATCGAAAATGACGGCCTGGATACACCTTTCGAGGGTATGCAGGCTAACAAGCCCCTGGAGGAGCTGACGCCGGATGAGATAAAACAGATCGCAAAGGATGCTGGTTTAGTCGGTCTTGGAGGTGCTACTTTTCCAACGCATGTAAAGCTGGCGCCGCCGCCTGATATTGCCATTGATACTGTCATAATAAATGCGGCGGAATGTGAACCTTTTCTCACGGCCGACCATGCCTTAATGTTGGAGAGAGCGGACGATATTGTCTATGGTTTAAAAGCATTTATGAAGGCTCTTGGTGCTACAAAGGGTATTATCGGGATAGAGGATAATAAGCCCGATGCTATTGAAAACATGAAAAAAGCAGTAGCGGAAAACCGTGGGGAGTACGATATTGAAATTCATTCCCTTCATACAAAGTATCCTCAGGGAGCAGAAAAAATGCTTATTAAAGCTACTACCGGAAGAGAAGTACCTCCGGGAGCGCTCCCAATGGCCGTCAATGTTGTCAACCAGAATACCGGGACAGCGGTTGCCATGGCTGAGGCCATTAAGCTGGGCAAACCACTTTATGAAAGGGTTATTACTGTAACCGGTCCTGGTATCAGAAAACCGGGCAATTTGCTCGTTAAAAATGGAACCCTTGTAAAAGACATTATCAACCAATGTGGCGGTATGAAAGATAATGCCCGTAAGTTAATTCTGGGTGGACCCATGATGGGTTTGGCGCAGCCGACGGATGATGTTCCGGTTATTAAAGGAACATCGGGAGTGTTGATTTTAACCGAGGAGTTTGTTCAGGAATATCCAATAAGCCCTTGTATTAAGTGTGGCAAATGTGTGGAAGTATGCCCGATGAATCTGCTTCCAAATTTTATTGCTTCTGCTTCTGAGAAGGAAAGAATGGATCTTGCAGAAAAGTATGGAGCGATGGATTGTTTTGAGTGCGGGAGTTGCACTTATACTTGCCCTGCCAAAAGACCCCTGGTCCAGTGGATTCGTATAGCTAAAGGGGAAATTGCAGCTAGCAGGAGAAAGTAGCAAGGAAATGGAGGGATTGAAAAATGGCAAAAAAACTGGTAGTATCTTCATCCCCGCACATTAAATCCCCAGAAAATATCCAGAGCATCATGGTGGATGTGCTGATAGCGCTTTTTCCCGTAGCATTAATGGCTGTATTTCTCTTTGGCTATCGTGCTCTGGTAACGATGATCATAGCTATGGTGGCAGCTATGGTTACTGAGGCAATTATTCTACGTAAAGGGGATTTTTTCGGGGATGGTAGTGCAGCAGTAACGGGTTTGCTCTTGGCGATGACTCTTCCCCCGGCACCACCCTGGTGGTTAGTGGTTATCGGTTCTGTTGTTGCTATTGCTATTGGTAAACAAATTTATGGAGGAATAGGTAGCAATATTTTTAACCCGGCTTTGGTAGGACGGGCTATTCTTTTGGTTTCCTGGGGAGGCCACATAGCGGGTAACGTTTGGTTAAAACCGGTACCTTTTGGTTTCGCGGCGGACGCGGTTACAGAGGCGTCTCCGCTTGCCACTTATGATGCTTCTCTTTTGGACCTTTTTATAGGTACAGTATCCGGTTCTTTAGGGGAGACTTCTGCCCTGGCCTTGATTATCGGCGCTATCTGGCTCTTTTATAGAGGGCACATCGACTGGCGTATTCCGGGAGGATTTATCGGTATTGTATTTATTATGGGCTTAGCTAGCGGGGGATTTTCGATGGGCCTCTACCACGTTCTGGCAGGAGGTGTGCTGCTGGGTGCGCTTTTCATGGCAACCGATATGGTTACCTCGCCCGTTACGAAGACGGGGAAGATTATTTTTGGAGTGGGTTGCGGATTGATAACCATGCTTATACGCCTTTACGGGTCTTTGCCTGAAGGCGTAACCTTTGGTATTCTGTTAATGAACGGGCTTACTCCCCTGATCGATAATTTAACTTTGCCGAAGAAATTCGGGGAGGTGAAGAAGAGTGCATGAAAGTGCTAAAATGGTATTAGTACTGCTCATCATTGGAGCAGTTTGCGGCGGGCTTCTTTCCATGGTTAACGGGGTAACCCAACCCGTAATAGAGGCAAGGGCCATGGCCGAGTTTCAGGAAGCCATGGGAACATTTTTCCCCGACGTGGTAAGAGCTGATGAAGAAGCAGTAGACGGGGAAGAGTACTATCTCTGTTATGACGCTGCTGATACTTTCATCGGTGTGGTAGGTAAGGTCAAGGCTGCCGGATATGGCGGGGATATCTTCTACGATCTGGCTGTAGATGCCGCCGGGGATATTATCGGTATCCGGATCAGCGAACATGCGGAAACAGCCGGCATCGGCGATGTGATAACCAGGCCGGACTTTCAGGATAGAATAATCGGGCTTAATTTTGCCGATCCCATAGCTCCCGGTGTGGATGTTGATACTATTACGGGAGCTACAGTCTCTACCAATGGTATGATTAACTCTATCCGCCGGGTGATGAATGTCATTGGAGAAAATTTCCTAGGAATGGAAGTAGAAAAAGCAGAAGCAGATCTGTCCTCGGTTGCTGATGGGACCTATACCGGTACAGCAACCGGGTTTCAGCCGGATCTTACCGTAGAGGTTACCGTAAGCGGTGGTGCGATTACAGCCATAGAAGTAGTATCGCACGGTGAGACCGCTGGTATTTCTGATAAGGCAATTGCAGAGATGCCCGGCAGGATTATCGATGCCCAGGATCTGGATGTTGATACGATTTCCGGGGCAACAATGACCAGCCAGGGGATAATCAATGCTGTTGCCGATGCCTTGAAGTAAATTGATTTTTCCAGCCGAACCAAGATTTTCTTCGTGGAGGTGAAGAAAGTGACTACACTTGCTCAGGAGTTTTCAAAGGGGATTTTTAAGGAAAACCCCACGTTCCGTCTTTTGCTAGGGATGTGCCCTACCCTTGCCGTTACTTTAACAGCTATTAACGGTTTTGGGATGGGTATTTCCGCTCTTTTTGTCCTGTTGTGCTCCAATATTGTTATCTCTGCCTTAAAAGATGTGATTCCTGCCAAAGTCAGGATGCCTGCCTACATTTTAATTATTGCTACTTTTGTAACCATAGTTGACATGGTTCTTAATGCATATGCTCCTGCCTTGCATGAAGCGCTGGGGATTTTTATCCCGCTGATCGTGGTTAACTGTATTATCATGGGCAGAGCGGAAGCTTTTGCCCGCAAAAATACTATTGGACGCTCGGTGATCGATGCTTTGGGCATGGGAATTGGTTTTACCCTTTCTCTTACTGTTCTCGGCATTATCAGGGAGCTTTTTGGCGCAGGGAGCTTTTTCAATATCCAAATTATGGGCACCGCTTTTGAGCCCATGGCGGTTTTAGCTACCCCACCAGGGGCTTTTATTACCCTGGGTATTATGCTTGGCCTCGTAAACTATATGTTTAAACGCCTGGGTATTGAATAATTACTGTAAAAAGGAGGCTTAAAAGATGGATGTGAACCTGCTGGCAATTATTTTTGTAGCAATTTTTGCCAATAATATAGTTTTGAGTCAGTTCCTGGGCATTTGTCCCTACCTGGGGGTTTCTGATCGGCTTGAGACCTCCTTGGGGATGGGTATAGCCGTAATTTTTGTTATGACTATGTCCGCAGTGGTGACCTGGGTTATTGATACTTTTCTACTGGTACAATTTGATCTCGTGTATCTTAGAACTATTACCTTTATTTTAGTAATAGCCGGGTTGGTGCAACTGGTAGAAATGGTTTTGAAGAAGACCAACCCCACCCTCTTTCGTGCCCTGGGGATTTATCTTCCCTTAATAACCACAAACTGTACTATCCTCGGTGTAGCGCTGCTCAATGTCCAGGCCGGTTACAATATTATTCAGACCATAGTATATGCTATTTCTACCGGGGTCGGTTTTACCCTTGCCATGGTGATTATGGCCGGGATCAGGGAAAGGTTGGATCTGGCCGATGTCTCCAGCTATCTCAGGGGTGCTGCCGTAAGCCTGGTTACTGCCGGAATTCTTTCCCTGGCATTTATGGGTTTCAAGGGAATGATGACTTTATAGGAGGTGAGCTGAGGTGGATTTTGTTCTTGCAACAGTAATGATCGGGGGATTAGGCCTGCTATTTGGGGGATTGTTGGCCTACTTTGCCCAGCGCTTTGCTGTGGAAGAGGACCCGAGAGTGGAAATAATTTGTGACCTTCTTCCCGGCGCTAACTGTGGGGCCTGTGGATTTGCCGGTTGTGCAAGTTATGCAGAAAATGTGGTGAAAGGCGAGGCTGCTTTAGATTGTTGTATTCCCGGAGGGAAGAACGTTTGCAATAACATTTGTGAAGTAATGGGAGCGGATTCAGTTGCCTCTGGCGGTAATAAAATTGCCGAGGTATATTGTGTAGGAACAAATGAAGTTACCCGCAATAAATTCTATTATCATGGCGTAAATGACTGCAAAGCCGCTATGATGTACGGTGGGGGCTTTAAAGCTTGCCAGTATGGCTGCCTGGGGCTTGGAACTTGCGTTGAAGCTTGTCCCTTTGATGCCTTGCGTATGGGGGAAAATGGCTTGCCGGTTGTAGATGTTGAGCGCTGTACCGGTTGCGGTGTTTGCGCCAAGGCTTGCCCTCGTGGGGTTATCAAAATAGTCGACGCCGCACGCACCGGCAAAGTTGTTCTCTGCAATTCCAGGGACCGCGGTAAGGTTACCAGCGATGCCTGTGAAGTGGGCTGTATCGGGTGTAAAGCCTGCGTCAAAGCCTGCCCGCAGGAAGCCATCGTTGTAGAAAACTTCCTTGCTTCTATTGATAGCGAGAAGTGTGATGGTTGCGGTAAATGCGTGGAAGTGTGTAAGCGCGATGTTATTAAGGACGTGGTTAAAGTAGCGGTTGGCTGATGATTATCTCTCGCAATAGAAAACGGCAGGGTATTCCCTGCCGTTTTCTATTGCTGAAAGGTTTATTATTATTTATTATTAAACCGGAATATAATATGATTATATCATTTTAAGGCAGGGTGATTAATCTTGAGCGAGCTAGAATTTACGCATTTCAATGAACAGGGAAGAGCGCGGATGGTTGATGTCAGCAGGAAGGATGTCACCAACCGCCTGGCCAGGGCACAGGCAAAAGTGTATATGCAAGCAGAAACCTTGCAGAGAATTAAAGCCGGGAAAATAGCCAAAGGCGATGTCCTGGGTGTTGCACAGGTAGCTGGAGTAATGGGAGCAAAGCAGACTCCTTATCTTATCCCGATGAGCCACCCATTGCCAATTTCAGGGGTTGATCTCCAGTTTTATTTTCCGGAGGAAGAAAACTGCCTGGTAATTGAAGCGGCTGTAAAAGTAACCGGCAAGACGGGAGTTGAAATGGAGGCACTTACAGCGGTTAGCCTGGCTGCTCTGACAGTATATGATATGTGCAAGGCCGTTGATCGCGGCATGGAAATTAGCCAGATCTGTTTACTAGAAAAAAAAGGAGGCAAAAGCGGCCATTATTTTCGACCACAGAGCAATTTATAAGGGACGCTCTGTCACACTCTTTTTCCTTGATAAACACTTGCAAAAATGCTACTATGTAGAAGGGCCGTAGTATGTCGAAAGGGGTTAATAAATGAGATTTTCCCTGAAAACGGTTACTATTCTAGCATTAATGCCGCTAATCTTATTAAATATATTGGGGTGCTCAGGCGAAGAAAAATATGAAAAAACGATATTTTTAATGGATACCAAGGTGGATATTACGCTCTTCGGTCAAGATATGAACAACAAGCAGTACGCTTCCCTGGCGGATGAAATCGAAGAAGAAATGAAGCAGTTGGAAGGTGTTTTTAGCAGCCATGTTGTTGGAAGTGATATTTGTCGCATCAATGATGCTGCCGGCCAAAGACCGGTAAAGGTTAGACCGGAAACGATATTTGTAATGCAAAAGGCGCTTGAGGTTGCAGAGATCACGGGTGGGGCATTTGATCCTACGGTGGCGCCTCTTCTTGAATTATGGGGTTTCGGGGCGGATAACACCGGTGTTCCCTCTGAAAAAGAAATATATGAAACCATGCAGCTTGTAAACTACAGGGCGGTTGAAATAGATGAGGATTCTTCTACGATCTTTTTGCCTGAACCCGGGATGAAAATAGATCTGGGAGGTATCGCTAAGGGATATATTGTTGATCAAGGCTTAAAAATTGCGGAAAACTCTTCCGCCTCAGCGTTATTTGTTAATGCTGGTGGGGATATAAGCGTTGCAGGCAACAAACCTTCCGGTGAAAATTGGAGAATTGCTATTCAGGATCCGTTTGATTCACAAAAACTAATAGCTGTTCTTAAGGTTAAAGAAGGCAGTATAGCCACTTCGGGCGGTTATCAGCGTTTTTTTGAGGTTGACGGGAAAAGATACCATCATATCCTCGATCCTGCAACTGGATATCCTGCTTCCGAAGTCGCGAGCGTTAGCATACTGGCACCGGATACGATTACGGCCGATGCTTTATCGACTGCTGTTTTTGTCTTGGGCCTGGATGATGGCATGGAACTATTGGAAAGCCTCGATGGTGTAGAGGGTGTTATTATAGATGGGCAGGGTAAAATATTTGCCAGCTCAGGGCTGATGGATGACCTGGAAATTGTGGAGTGAGAACTTTACATTGCCGGCTCGGGCATGGAAAGAAACACAGTAAAGGCGGTACCGAAAAGATTTACTATGCCAAAGGTGGTGCAACTTCTTGAGAGGCGGTAAAACATTTAAAATGGTTTATATGGCTCTGCTGGTGGCTTTTGCGGTAGCTGTGCATACGGTAGAGGCGGCTATTCCCGTTCCCATTCCTGTTCCAGGAGCAAAGCTCGGCTTAGCCAATATCATCACCCTGCTGGCGATTGTTTTTTACGGTTGTCGGAGCGGCCTTATTGTTGCTTCCCTGCGCAGTATTGTCGGCAGTCTTATTATTGGAAATTTTATGGGTTTTGGTTTTTATCTCAGCTTTAGCGGCGCCGTGGCAAGCTCGCTTATGATGAGCCTTTTTATGTATCCATATAACAGGCGGAAGGTATCCCTGATCTCCGTCAGCCTGGCGGGCGCGGTTACCTTTAACATCGTTCAGCTGGCCCTGGCGGCGGCATTGGTGCAAAACTTTGTGTTATTTAGGGGCTATCTGCCACTTTTACTTTTACTGGCGGTTCCGACAGGTTTTTTTACAGGCCTGGCGGCAATTTTCCTGGAAAAAACCGCCGGCCATGCCGGTCTGGGGATCGATCGCTCACTGAATATTTCAGGCAATATAGGAGCCCGCTCCGGGAAGGCAACCGGCTTCTGGGGATAGGGGCTGCTTACCGATTTATTTCATGTATCTGCGGGGGGTAAAAATTTGGAGCAATTGATTTTGGCTTCTGCATCACCGCGCCGTGCACAATTATTAAGACAAATAGGAATTCCCTTTAAGGTAGTAAAGGGCAGTTATCATGAGCCCGAAAAAATCGATGAAAACTTGCTGGAGGATATTGCCCTGGGTAAGGCAAAAAGTGTATCTGCAAAATACCCTCAAAATTTTATTTTGGGTGCCGATACGGTTGTTATTTGCGAAAAAAGGGTACTCGGCAAACCGAAGGATGAAGAAGAAGCTCAGAGGATGTTGCAGCTTTTAAGTGGCAGGGTTCACAGAGTAATAACCGCCGTTGCCCTCGTGAAAGGGGAACGTGAGGCTGTATCCAGGGAGGAAACGCTAGTCTGGATGCGTAATATAGAAGAAGAAGAGATTAAGGCTTATACGGCTTCTAAAGAGCCATATGATAAAGCAGCTGCCTATGCCATCCAGGGCAAAGGTGCCGTTTTTGTCGAAAAGGTACAGGGGTGTTTTTTTAATGTCGTTGGGCTGCCTATTTACAGGGTTGTGCTTATGTTAAAAGAATGGGATATGCCTGTCTGGTAAGGGGAGATTAGGGCGGATAGGGGGAGATTAAGGCGGAAAAGAAAATCACGATTAAAGACTTGCCGTTAGAAGAGCGCCCCCGGGAAAAAATGAAAGAGCAGGGGGCAGAAAAACTTTCCAATGCGGAGTTACTTGCAATTTTACTAAGAACAGGCTATCGGGAAACGACAGCATTGCACCTGGCGGAAAGGATTATCTCCCAGGCAGGCGGATTGCGCTTTTTGCCGGATTATACTCTGGAAGAACTGCAGGAAATTAAGGGGATAGGATTGGCGAAAGCTGTTCAAATCAAAGCAGCGCTGGAGCTGGGCAGGCGTATGGCTTCCGCGCTGCGTCCTGCAAGCCTTTCCTTGAGCTCTCCTCAGGAAGTGGCTAACTTTTTAATGGAAGAGATGCGCTACTATCAAAAAGAGTATTTCAGGGCAATTCTTGTCAATACAAAAAATAAAATTATTTCCCTGGAGGATATTTCGGTTGGCAGTTTGAATTCTTCTATCGTGCATCCCCGAGAGATTTATAATCTTGCGGTGAAGAAGAGCGCTGCTGCGGTTATTTTAGTACATAACCATCCCAGCGGCGATCCGACCCCAAGCCGTGAAGATCTTGAGGTTACTAAAAGGTTGGTGGAAGCTGGCAAAATCCTCGGTATTAATGTGCTGGATCATATTATTATCGGAGAGGGCAGGTACCTGAGCTTTAAAGAAAAAGGCCTTCTTTAGCTAATTCTGACATATCATGTTATAATATTCCATTATAAGAAAATAACACATCTTGTGCCAGCTTTATAAAGTTTGATATAATTCAACAGAGTAAAAAACGGTGAAAGAAAGGGGAAGGCCATAAATGGCATTTCTTGCAGGTTTATTTTCCAGGAATATCGGCATTGACCTGGGTACTGCCAATACTTTGGTCTATGTGAAGGGTAAAGGAATCGTGCTCCGCGAGCCTTCTGTGGTAGCTATACGCAGGGATACGGGCACTATTCTCTCTGTAGGCGAAGAGGCAAAGAGGATGATCGGGCGTACTCCCGGCAACATAATCGCTATAAGGCCGATGAAGGATGGAGTTATCGCTGATTTTGATGTTACGCAAATCATGTTACGTCATTTTATCGCTAAATCTTACCGCCGCAGGGCGATTTTTCTGCCTCAAGTTGTTGTCTGTGTTCCTTCAGGGGTAACGGAGGTAGAGAAAAGAGCAGTTTTGGACGCTACCAAGCAGGCCGGAGCAAAAGAGGCTTTTCTAATTGAAGAACCGATGGCTGCAGCTATCGGGGCGGGCCTGCCTGTTGAAGAGCCGACGGGAAGTATGATCGTTGATGTGGGCGGAGGTACTTGCGAGGTTGCGGTAATATCCCTGGGGGGTATTGTGAATAGCCAGTCAATCCGTGTTGGAGGGGACGAATTGGATGATGCAATTATTAATTATATCAAAAAAACTTACAATTTGATGATTGGAGAGCGCACTGCGGAGGAAATCAAGATTAAAATTGGTTCCGCTTATCGCCTTGAGGAAGAAGAATATCTCGAAATCAGGGGGAGAGACCTGGTAAACGGGTTGCCGAAGACATTGAGTGTTGGCGCCTGGGAAATCCAATCTGCATTATTGGAGCCGGTAACCGCTATTTTGGAAACGATCAAAATCACACTCGAGAGGACTCCTCCCGAGCTGGCTGCGGACATTATGGAGAAGGGCATTGTAATGACCGGCGGAGGTGCTCTTTTAAAAGGTTTGGACAAACTTATTATAGAGGAAACAGGTATGCCGGTATACCTAGCAGAGAATCCTCTTGATTGCGTTGTTTTAGGAACGGGTAAGGTGCTGACAGCTATAGATCTTTTGAAAAGGGTGTCTGTAACTCCGAAGAGATCCTTTTAAATATTTGGGTTAAATAGATAATAGATAAATAAAAAAAGTAAGGGTGTTGGGGTTGAATCAAACTACCCGGAAGGTGATAGGTTTATTAGGATTAATCATCGTATTGCTTTCCATGATTTACTATACAGGAGTATTTCGTTCACGCTATACCTTTGCCGAGGATCTATTATTGACAGGTCTTTCACCAGTGCAGGGGTTTTTTTCTAGGGTTGGTCACAGGACCTATACTTTTTTTCAGGGGATGTTTGATTACGAGAGGGTTCTGGCAGAAAATAAAAGCCTCAGGGAGGAAATTGCAGCCAGGGATAACCTGAGCCATCAGTTGCTGGAATTACAAAAAGAAAACCATCGTTTAAGAGAAATGCTTGGTTTTGAGAACAGCGTAGAATATTCTCTTTTGCCCGCTGAGGTTATAGCAAGGGATCCCAGCTACTGGTTTGAAACTATTACTATTAATAAAGGGTTCGATGATGGTGTAAAAAAGGATATGGCTGTAGTTACTTCCCAGGGGCTGGTTGGAAGTGTTTATTTTGTATCCCAAAACTCTTCCCAGGTGCTCATGCTTACCGATTCACGGCGGGCGGTAAGCGCGCTTGTACAGCGCTCCCGGGAACCCGGCTCAATCGGGATCGTTGAGGGATACCCCCAGAAAAATGGATTTTTGAGGATGGTTAACCTGCCCCCGGACGCAAACATACAAACAGGTGACGCCATTATTTCTTCCGGACTGGGTGGAATTTTTCCCAAGGGGCTGGTAATTGGTCACGTGGTGGAAGTAGAAAAGGATCAGTATGGCTTGTTGCAGCAGGCCCTTGTTGCCCCTGCTGTTAATTTTAACCGCCTGGAAGAGGTTTTTATCGTTATTGATTACAGTAGGGAAGCAATTAATGAAATAGATGAAGCGGATAATGTTGAAATGGATAATAATAAAGCGGAGGATGAAGGCGAAATAGTATCCGAAACATAACCCGTCTTTAGTTTACATAATGGCCATAAACATAGCATGCAATTTCATCCTAAGGGGGAGTATAACTGAACAATAAATCCCTTTACGTTCCTTATCTTATCGTTACTTTTATTTTTTTAATTATTATTGTCCTGCAGGGTTCTTTTCTTTCATTTTTCCTTGATGGAGCCGCTGTTCCCGATTTACTGCTGATTGCGGTAGTTTGCCTTGTATTCCTTTGGTCTGAAGATAGGGGGATTATTGTAGGGTTAATTGCCGGATTTCTTCAGGATCTTTTCTTTGGACCTGCTTTGGGGTTTTTTACGCTTTCAAAAATGATTGTGGCTATATTGGCCGGGGCGGCATCCCGGGAAATATATAGAGACCAGATAATAGGGCCTATGATAACCGTATTTTTTGCAACTTTTCTTCACGAGATTATTGTTTATGCTCTTGCAAGCTTTTTTTGGGGTATTGAAATCGGCTTCTATTATTCCCTGGAAAAATTATTTCTGCCAAAAGCCATCGCTCATTTTATTTTAACGCTGTTTTTATATCCTTTGTTTTACCGCGCTGAACAAAAGCAATTTTTTAATCCTTCCTTTAAATAATTGTTTAGGAGACATTTTAAACTTAAGGTTGAGAACAATGAACAAAGCAATGTTAAAAAGAATCAGGGTTTTTATTGCCTTGGTGGTTTTAATTTTTATTATTCTTTCCTCCAGATTGGCTTACTTGCAGATAATCCAATATGATTATTACTGGAACAGGGCTGAAAATAACCGCTTGCGAATTTTGCCTATAACCGCTCCACGGGGAGAAATATATGCTAAAAACGGAGAGCAGCTGGTGACAAACAGGCCTGGCTTTACTGTATCCCTGGTGGATCTCGGCAGTGGCTATAGCGACAATACAATTACCTTTCTTTCAGGGCTGCTTGAGATGGATGAGCAGGAAATAAACGAAAAAATTGATCTGCAGAATTACCGCCGTTACCTGCCGGTACGCCTGAAAACAGACGTAGATATTGAAATAGTATCAAAAATTGCCGAAAGACGTCTGGAGCTGCCCGGTGTCATGATCGAAGTCCAACCTATAAGGAACTATGTTTATGGAAGTTTTGCTTCCCATATACTTGGTTACATGGGGGAGGGGACAGTGCCGGAGAGGATTAAGGAATACTGGGGGGGGCTTGGTTATGAATACCAGCCCGGGGAGCTGGTAGGGCAGTCGGGAATTGAGCTGGCCTGGGAACCTTTTTTGCGGGGAGAAGATGGAGGCGTGCAAGTTGAGGTAAATTCCACAGGCCAGGCCATCAGGGAGTTTGAAAGGGTCGAGCCTGTACCCGGCGCCAATTTGTTTTTAACGCTTGACTTGCAGCTGCAGCAGGTGTTAGAGCGGTCGCTGGTGGAAGTGATAGAAGGTTTGTTGTCCGCGGGAAATGAGTATGCGGGGGAAGCGGCAGCGGTAGTCCTAGATCCCCGCAATGGGCGAATACTCGCCATGGCCAGTATTCCTTCCTATAATCTTAACACCTTCCGATTTGACTTTTCTCAGCTGGTAAACGACCCCCTGCGTCCTCTTGTAAACAAAGCGATAGAGGAACACTATCCAGTGGGTTCAACTTTCAAAATGGTGACTGCTATGGGTGCACTCGAAAAGGGGCTTATTTCAAGAACGGAACGGGTATATTGCGGCGGAACAATAACGCGTTACGGGGCAACCAAATCCTGTTATCATGGCCGTGCCCACGGGGCGATGAACATTCTGGAGGCTATAAAAAAATCATGCAACATTTTTTTCTATGAGCTGGGTTTGCGCCAGGGGATCGATGCTTTAGCATATTATTCCCGCCAGTTTGGTTTTGGCAATGTGGTGGGTTTAAAAGATATCTTTGGCGAGAAAAGCGGTATTGTGGCCAGCAGGGAGTTTAAAAGCACGCTGTATCCGGATGAGCCATGGTATCCGGCGGAGACGATGGATGCTTCTATTGGGCAGAGTTTTCACAGCATAACCCCGCTGCAGCTGGCAAACTATGCAGCCATGATTGCCAATTGCGGTGTTCATTACCGGCCCTATCTGGTAGAAAAAGTTGTTGATACCGAAGGTTCCACGGTAATGATAGCCGAACCTGAGGTTCTTTCTTACATGGAAGCTAAAGATACCAGCTGGGAAATAATCCGGGAAGGGATGTCGCTGGTTACCCAGCCAGGAGGAACAGGTGCCCTTCTGGCGGATTTACCGGTCAGGGTGGCGGGGAAAACAGGTACAGCACAGGTTGTTGGCAAGGACGGTTCTATTCCCTCACACAGTCTTTTTGTGGGTTATGCCCCTCTGGAGGATCCCGAACTTGCCTTTGCAGTGATAATAAAACACGGGGAATCCAGCGGAAGCACTTCTATCCCGGTCGTTCGTAAGATAATTGAACATTATTTTGGTGCCCCTGAAGAATCGTTAGACAGCTTAGCAAACAATTCAGCAGACAGTTCTAGGGAAGGGAACATTCAGAATGATTGACCGCCGGCTTTTAAAAAATCTAAACTATCAGCTTTTATTAATAATGTTTATCCTCTGCTTTTACGGATTGCTGGTTATCAGCAGCGCATCGCAGGGAATAGGTATTGATGATTCATTTTATTATGTTAGGAAGCAGATTATTGGAATCTCTATCGGGCTGGTTGCTATGATTGCCGTTCTTTGTATCGATTATATAAACTATTACCGGTGGTCATGGTATCTGTATGCCTGCAACCTGATATTTTTGGGCCTGGTCCTTTTTATAGGCAGCGAAGGAGGAGGAGCCTACCGCTGGATAAACCTAAAAGTTTTTGACTTCCAGCCATCAGAGCTGTCAAAATTAATAATCATAATTACCCTGGCTGCTCTGTTGATGGATTACGAGGAGAAGCCGAAAAGCATCTCCAGTGTGCTGATTTTTTTTTCCCATGTCTTAATCCCTATGATTCTAATTTTTTTGCAGCCGGACCTGGGGACGGCATTGGTTTTTATTGCCATATTTTTTGGGATGCTTTATTTTGCAGGATTAACCTGGAAGCATTTATTACCCGTAGTGTGTGCTGGCCTGGCCTTTCTACCTCTTTTGTGGACCCGTCTTTTGCCTTACCAGAAAATGCGTCTTGTTGTTTTTTTTAATCCCGAGCTGGATCCTCTCGGTTACGGGTACCAGTTAAAGCAGTCGATGATAGCGATCGGCTCCGGGGGAGTGACCGGCAAGGGTATTTATCAAGGAACGCAGGCCGGCCTGCAATTTTTACCGGAACCTTACACCGATTTTATTTTTTCTGTACTGGGGGAGGAGCTTGGTTTTTTGGGGGCTGTTGTCCTTCTGCTTTTATATTTTTTTCTCATCTACCATATTCTTAAAATCGGTTCTTATTCCAAAGATACTTTTGGGGCATATATCTGTGTCGGTGTTGCTGTCATGCTGGTATTTCAGATACTGGTGAACATCGGGATGACTTTAAGTATTATGCCGGTTACCGGGATACCCCTTCCTTTTATGAGTTACGGGGGAAATGCTATGCTTGTAAATATGCTCTCCATCGGGATCGTGCTCAACATAGGTATGCGGCGGCATAAGATTCAATTTTAGCATAAGCATAAAGAGATGCCGCCGGGAATATATATGTACAGGCAGTGCTATCCTGGGAGGGTGCAAAGATGTTATTTAGCAAGAAAAGAAAAAATGTGTCATATTCTGATTTGCGAAGCCGCTTAGAAGAATATTCTAATGCGAGGGAAAGGGATAACAAATGGTTTTTTGAAGAAGGGGAAAAGGACAATACCGCATTTTTTGAATCATTTCCGCTATCCTTCGTGAGAAATATGCACAGCTATTTGCTTTTCAAGATTACTCTGGTCGTGTTGACTGTAGTAGTTGTGTTTTTCTTATCCTTAGTTAAAATGCCCTTCTCAGCCTCGGTAATGGAGAAAATTAACTATATCACAACGTGGAAGATGGATTTTGTTGAAATCGGCAGGGTCGCGTTGCCTGTGATCCGGGGCCTTTGGGAAGGGGATTTAGAATCGGGCCTGAATACCCCTGTGATAGTTCCTGCCATAAGCAATGAAAGCAAAACCGGTTTTATCGCCCCTATTGAAGGAGAACTGGAAAAATCGTTCGGGCTGAATTATAATCCGGCTTTGCAGAGGGAAGAGATGTGTTACGGTCTGGTAATGTGCGCCCGAGAGGACCAGCAGATCAGGGCTTCAGCTGCAGGACAGGCAAAAGAGATTAAAGAACACCCTTTTTACGGACTTTATCTGTTGCTGGAACATCCCGGGGGAATGGAGACGTGTTACGGGTACCTTAGCGAAGTTCTGGTTGAGGAAGGTGAAGTAGTAGAACAGGGGCAGGTTGTTGCGGAAATAAAGTTAAATCCTTATCAGAACAGGGCATCATTTTATTTCGAAATAAGAGATAAAGGCGAGCCGGTAGATCCTCTCCCTTTGATTATAGAATAAATAGAATAATAAGGGGGAGAGATTTTTTTGAGTTGGAGCATAAAATTTAAACAGTTGAAGATATCCGTCCATCCCTTTTTTTTGCTTTTTATTTTCCTCTGGATTCTGGTGGGGTTGCCGCTTCAAACCCTTTTTCTTTTTTTACTTGTTTTAGGCCATGAATTAACTCATACGTTTATTGCCAGGTTGTATGGGTTAAATATTTATCAAATTGAACTGTTCCCCTTTGGCGGGGTTGGTTATATGGCCAATCCCCTCGAATTATATCCCCAAAAAGAGTTAATTGTTGCGGGGGCGGGTCCGCTATTCAACCTCGTCATTTTTATTATATTATTGAATTACAGCAAGGGTTTTTACGGTTTTTCCCTTCCCCTTGATACTTCTTACATAGATTTTTTGCTGAACGCTAACTTTTACCTCTTTATTTTTAACATGCTTCCCGGCCTCCCCCTCGATGGCGGCAGGGTCCTCAGGGCTTTGTTAACTCCAAAAATAGGTATTCATAGGGCCACGGCGGTGGCAGTTTCCAGCGGCAAGCTGCTGGGAGCGCTTTTTTTTCTGGCAGGTCTGCTGTTATCTTTTCATGATTATATGCTTCTATCCCTTTCCCTGATGGGATTATTTCTTTATTATGCAGCGGGCCGTGAGCAGAAAATTGCCGTTTATACTTTCCTGCGCTATTTATTGCGCAAGGAAAAAGCCCTGCGAAAAAACAGAATTCTAAAAAGCGAGCAGCTTGTTGCTCTGGAGAATACAACGATACTCGAAGTCTTAAAACATTTTAAACCTGCAAAATATCACCAGGTAATTGTGTTAAATAAAACATGCCGCGCTCTAGGAATGTTAACAGAGACCCAGATATTAGAATCCGCATTAAAGGAAGGTATGAATATTACGTTGAAAGGAATAATTAGGAAATAATTTGTCAGACAAGGACTTTACCTTTTTGTGACGAATACTAGAGCAAACGTTTGTATTAAAAAGGTTTTATCAAAAACTATTTTGGCTATAATATGCAGTAAGCGCAAATTTTATTTATAATATTACAAATGAGGCTGAATCCGGTTGACGAATGTATATTTAAGTGACCTTTTGGAAAGAGTTCGCAAGCCCGCCAGGTATCTGGGAAAAGAAATAAATGCTATTTATAAAAGCGTTGAGGAAATTAAAGTTCATCTGGTACTGGCCTTCCCGGACTTGTATGAGGTGGGGATGTCTCATCTCGGGTTAAAAATTCTTTATGCTCTGGCTAATAAGATGCCTGAAGTTTATGCTGAAAGAGTATTTGCCCCCGGCGCAGATATGGAAAAAATATTAAGGCAGGAAAATTTACCTCTTTTCAGTCTGGAAAGCAATACCCCCCTGCATAGTTTTGATCTGGTAGGCTTTAGTCTGCAGTATGAATTGAGCTATACCGCTGTTTTAAATATGCTTGAACTGGGCGGTATTCCTTTATACAGCGCAGATAGAAATGAGGCCGATCCTTTGGTCCTGGGCGGCGGGCCGGCGGTTTTTAACCCGGAACCCCTGGCACCTTTTTTTGATTTTTTTGTTCTCGGTGACGGCGAGGAGGTATTACCGGAAATAATCCGTGAATATGCTTTCTGGAAAGATAAAGGTCGCAAGAGGGAAGATTTTCTTGAAAAAATAACTCGCATTCCAGGGATATATGTTCCCGGTTTGTATGAGCCTGTCTATTCACAGGGAAATTTTTCCGGCTTGAAGGCCCTAAAAGAAGGAGTTCCTTTACGTATAGAAAAAAGGACTGTAGTTGATCTGGAACACGCATTTTATCCCGACTCTTTTATAGTTCCCTACATGGAGGTAGTTCACGACAGGGCAGCCCTGGAGCTGTTCCGGGGTTGTTCCAGGGGATGCCGTTTTTGCCAGGCGGGTTTTACTTACCGGCCTGTTCGTGAGCGTTCTTTAAATAAGTTGAAGGAACTTGCAGGCGCTATAATCGATAAAACGGGTTTTGAGGAACTATCTTTATCTTCCTTGAGCAGCAGTGATTATCCGCAGATAGAAAAACTAATAGACGAGCTTCAGGCCCAATTTCACCAGAGGGAAGTCAGCTTATCCCTTCCTTCACTGCGAGCCGATAGTTTTGCCCTTAAACTGGCGGATAAGGTGCAACACAACAGGACCGGAGGAGTAACTTTCGCTCCTGAAGCCGGTTCACAGCGCTTAAGAAATGTTATTAACAAGCAAGTATCCGAAGAAGATATCCTAAAAGCTGCAGCCCGGGCGATTGAGACGGGAAGATCTCATATTAAGCTTTATTTTATGATCGGTCTTCCCACGGAAACCGAAGAAGATCTTTGGGGGATAGTTGAACTTGCAAGGAAAATAAGTAGATTGCGCAAAGTGGCTAAGGGTAGAAGGCGACCTTTTAAAATAATTATCAGCGCTTCAACTTTTATCCCCAAACCGCATACACCCTTTCAGTGGGAACCGCTACTCGATCTGGAACGGATTAAGGAACGCCAGGAACTGTTGCGTCAAGGTCTAAGAAAGGTAAAAGGGGTTGACTTTACCTGGCATGAAGCAAAGATGAGTTTCCTCGAAGCTGTTTTTGCCCGCGGGGATAGACGCCTTTCAACGGTTTTGGAAAGGGCTTTTAAAATGGGAAGCCGCCTTGATGCCTGGAGCGACAGTTTTGATTTTTCCTTCTGGGAGGAAGCTTTTCGAAGGGAAGGGATAGACCCCGGGTACTATGCGTATTATCATCCCCATACATCTGCTCCCCTGCCCTGGGACCATATTTCAACCGGGGTATCTAAACAATTTTTAATCAGCGAACGCAAAAAAGCTCTGGAGGAAAAAATTACCGGCGATTGTCGTGAAAGCGGCTGTTCAGGCTGCGGCCTGAACAATTGCCCTGTTCAGAAAGGTGAAGCGGGATGTACCACTATCTTTTAACTTTTTCCAAGGCAGGTGATCTGAGATTTATCTCCCACCTGGACCTGCTGCGAACTTTTATCCGCAGCGCAAGGCGGGCCGGCATTCCGGCGGCTTACAGTAAAGGGTATAATCCCCAACCGAAATTTATCTTTGCTGCACCGCTAGCAGTTGGTATAGAAGGGGAAAACGAATACCTGGATCTTTATTTGAGGGAGGCATGGGAAACGGATGTGATCAAGGAATCCTTGAATAGGCAGTTTCCCGATGGACTAAAGGTTCATAAAGTGAGCTATGTTGACTTGAACCGGCCTCCCCTTTCGGCAATGGTCAGCGCTGCCCTCTATAAAGTTCTTTTGACGAATGTAACACCTTCTATTGAAAAGACTTTACTTGATATTTTGAATGCAGAGACGATTTTACTGGAGCGTAAAGGCAAAAAAAATAAGAAAACGCTTAATATCAGGCCTTATATCTTCCTTTTGAGCTTGCAGAAACGAGAAGATGGAAAAGGAGAGCTTTTCATGCTTCTGGCTACAGGGAATAAAGGGGGAGTGAGACCTCATGAAATAATGAGCATCCTACTGATGGGGGATAATGCCGGCAGTATAAATACTAAAATTATCCGTAAAGATTTGTTCATTCTAGAAAACAACCGATTAAAAACACCGGAAGGTTTATCTCCCCTGGAGTATCTGGAGATGAGGTATTATGATGGAACAAAAAATTATTATCAATTGTGATTTTAAACAGACAAGAGTTGCATTGCTTGAAAACGGAAAAGTTGCGGAATTATATATTGAGCAGCCGTTACATCAGCGTTTGGTCGGTAATATCTATAAAGGTAAAGTGGAGAATGTTTTACCCGGTATGCAGGCTGCTTTTGTCGATATCGGTGAGGAAAAAAACGCTTTTTTTTATGTTAACGATATACCCCATCCCAGGGGTGAGGAGAAGGCGGAAGGAAGAATGCCGATTCAGCAGCTCTTGCATACCGGTGAGGAAGTATTAGTCCAGGTTATGAAAGAACCTTTTGGCAGCAAAGGAGCGCGCTTAACCGGACATATCACTTTGCCGGGGCGCTTTCTGGTTCTGATGCCCGGTTTGAATTATGTGGGAGTATCGAGGCGGATTGATTCCCAGGAAGAACGGGAAAGGCTCAAAAGGGAAATGGAAGAATTGAGACCTCCGGATATGGGTTTAATTGTAAGGACAGCTGCCGAAGGCGCTGATCGGGAAAGTCTTAACAATGATCTTCAATTTCTCTTAGAGCTCTGGAGGAAAATAATAAAACTGTCGAAAAAGGAAAAATCCCCAGCCCTGTTGTATAAGGACATGACTCTTGTTTATCGAATAGTACGCGATCTTTTTAATGACCACGTCAGCCAGTTGATTATTGATGATGAGCAGGAATATCACAAGGTACTGAATGTTTTAAATTGTATCTCTCCGCATTTAAAAAAAAGGGTAACCCTTTACCAAAAAAAAGAACCGATTTTTGAACGTTTTAATATTGAGGATGAGATTGAACGATCATTAAGTCGCGTGGTATGGATTAAGTGCGGAGGTTATATAGTCTTTGATGAAACCGAGGCGTTGACAGTTATAGATGTAAATACGGGTAAATATACGGGAAAAAGCAATCTGGAAGATACTGTATTAAAAACAAACCTGGAGGCTGCCGAAGAGGTGGCCAGACAAATACGCTTGAGGGATATCGGCGGTATTATCATTGTGGATTTTATAGATATGAATACGCTGGAACACCGCCATCAGGTCCTGGAGAAACTAAAACAAGGAATGAACAGGGATCGCACAAAAAGCCAGGTCCTCGGTATTACCTCCCTTGGGCTGGTTGAAATTGCCCGGAAAAAGGTCAGGCAGGGGATTTCCGCCGTTATGCAGCAGCCGTGTTCATACTGCCATGGTAAAGGCAAGGTTCTTTCTCCTGAGGCGGTTAGCAGCAAGGTTGAAAGAGAACTGAAGAAGATTTTAAACCGCCGGGATATAGAGGCAGTGCTGGTGGAGGTGAACAGCGAGGTCGCTGCTCTGCTTATTGGCAGCGGAGGCGTGTATTTAAAGAAGCTGGAATCCCAAACAGGGAAAAATATATTTATCCGCGGTTCGGATAACCTCCATGTGGAAAAATATAATATTTTAATGTCGGGCGCCCTGCACGAGGTTGCCAGGCATGCCCTTCCTGTTGAAGAAGGGGGGATTTACCGGGTTAAGGTTGAAGAGCCCCATACCGCAAACCCGGAACATGGTATTGCCAGGTTGCACGGGTATATCCTGGACATTGAAGGCGGGGGGGAACTGGTTGGTGAAGAAGTACAGGTTGTAATTAAAGAAACTAGCCGAACTTTTGCCAAGGCTGCTCTTTATAATAGGATTTAGTTAGCAGTGTTTTTTAAATTTCCGGGAAGTGCAGATTAAAAGTATGATTACCCTTTGTGAAATCTTCGGAGGAATGACAAGTGGATATTAGAGGTATACAAAAAATCAGTTTTATAGATTTTCCCGGAGAAATTTGCGCCACACTTTTTGCCGGAGGTTGTAATTTCAAATGCCGTTATTGCCATAATAAGGACCTCGTTCTCAAACCTGCCGATCTGCCCCCTATACAAGAAAATGAGATTATCAAATTTTTAAAGGCAAAGAAGTATGTATTGGACGGAGTATGTATTTCCGGGGGGGAGCCTTCTCTGCAGGAAGGGCTTCCTGATTTTATTTCCAGGATAAAAGAACTAGATTTAAAGGTAAAGCTTGACACTAACGGGACCAGGCCTTATCTGATCAGCAAACTTCTTGACCGCAAACTGATAGATTATATAGCTATGGATATCAAGGCGCCGCTTGAGAAGTATTCTTTTGTAACCGGGGTAGATGTTGACATAGAAAGGTTGAAAGAAACAATTAATTTATTGAAAAGCAATTCCATAGATCAGGAATTTCGTACCACTGTAGTTCCCGGATTGCTTAATGAAAATGATATTTTAAGCATTGCCAGGTTAATTGCCGGAAGCAAAAAATATGTTCTCCAGCAATTTCGCCCCGGCGCTTCTTTGATTGATCCCGCTTTGTCTGATGTAAAACTATTTTACCGGGAGCAGGTTGCTAGAGTAGCCGATTCTTGTAAAGAATATATCCAAGAAGTCCAGCTCAGGGGCTTTTAAAATAAATCCATACAACATTTCATTGAAGAGAAAAACGCTTAAAAAAAATCTCCTTTTTACAATATTCAGTTCCCTAATATACCGTAACCACTCAGAGCAAAACATCCGGAAATGAAAAATAATCTTTTTAATGTTAGGCAAAATAACTGTGCATTGAAGATTATTTTGCACGGAAGGATGGGAGTTGTATGCGGGAAGGGGTTATAAAATTAGCTTATGGAAAAGCTGAAGTATCTGTAACATTACCGGTCGATAATCTAGAAATAGTAAAGCCTAAGAAAGTTAATTTGGCTCAAAGCCAAAAAGAGCTGGTTCTTCAGGCAATCAACAACCCTATTAATTCTCCTCCCCTAAAGGAAGTAGTACGCAAAGGGGAAAAAGTATGTATTTTAGTAAACGATATTACACGTCTTACAAAAAGTGAAACCTTTTTGCCTGTTCTTCTTGAGGAATTAAACCAAATTGGTGTAGCTGACAATAAGATTTCAATCCTTTTTACAAATGGCCTTCACCGAAGAATGACTAAGGAAGAGCATAGGCTGATAGTTGGTAATGATATTGCGGGAAAAGTGAAGATGTATGATCATAGCGCCAGAGAATCAAAGTGCTTATATGTTGGGAAGACGAGCTTTGGCAACAAAGTGTATTTAAATAAAATGATTTTAGAAGCGGATAGAATCATTATGACCGGTGGCATTATCTTGCACCATGCTGCCGGTTATGGAGGGGGAAGAAAGGCAATTTTACCCGGGGTTGCCAAAGAGAGTTCGATTTATTATAATCATCGCTTAATATTTGAAGGAAATATGGCAAAACCCGGTGTATTAAACGGCAATCCGTTACATGAAGATGCGCTGGAAGCTTGTAAATTTGTAAAGCCAGATTTTCTTTTAAATATTGTACCCGATCATGAAGGTAATATCGCTCAGGCATTTGCAGGGCATTTCCATTTTGCTCATAAGAGAGGATGCGAATTAGTTGATGATCTTTATAAGGTGAAAATACAAGAACAAGCTAATTTAGTTATAGCCAGCTGTGGAGGTTTTCCCAATGATATCGACCTTCGTCAGAGCAAAAAGTCGTTGTATAATGCTTCATTTGCAGTAAAACGCGGAGGAACTATTATATTTTTGGCTGAATGTTCAAAGGGCTTCACCAGAGAAGGAGAATCATTTTTTGAATGGGCAACTAAATATAAAACTACAGATGCAATTAAGGAAGCATTATTAAATAATTTTCAACTGGGCGGTTGCCAAGTTTATCGTATTCGAGAGGTTCTAGACCGTGCCCAGGTACACATTCTTACAGAAATTCCGGATAATATTATAAAAGAAATAGGTTTAATTCCAATAGTGTCTTTGCAAGAAGTCATTGATAGTTGTATTAAAGAATTCGGTTATGATGAAAAGATAATTATAATGCCGCGTGCAGCTTTAACGTTGCCTGAAAAAAGCAATTAGGAGACAATACAGTCTAATGGAAGATGAGAATGTGCATATTGCCAGGGCAATATAATATATAAATGAATAATGCCCTCGGATTTTCCGGCAAGGAAAGCCCGGGGCAGAGTAATTGTATTAGCTGAAATAACTGTATTAATAGATGTATTATAGATGAATTATTCCATAGAGCTTATTATACCAGTTCTTTTAGGAATGACTCCAGGCGCTCGAGTCCAGTGGATATATTTTCCATAGAGGTGGCATAAGAGACGCGTACATATTCAGGCGCTCCGAAGGCATCTCCGGGAACAAGCGCTACCAGGTAGTGCTCCAGTAGCAGGGTGGTAAATTTATTAGCATTTTCTACGGGGATATTCCTGAACTTTTTATCAAATGCCTGTCCTATGTTAAGAAAAAGATAAAATGCTCCCTTTGGCTCAATACAGTTGATTAAAGGTATATCTTTGATTTTATTTAACATATAATTTCTGCGCTTTTCAAATGTTTGGCGCATCTCTTCAACGCAATCTTGGGGCCCGCTAATCGCTGCATATGCTGCTTTTTGTGCAATAGAGTTTGGATTGGATGCGGTATGGCTCTGAATACTGGCCATGACTGTTGCCAGCCTGGGTTCGGAGGCTGTATAACCAATCCGCCAGCCTGTCATGGCGTACGTCTTGGAAACGCCGTTGACAATTATCGTTAGGTTTTGAATATCTTCCCCCATTGAAGCTACAGAAATATGCTCTTGGCCGTCATAAACAAGTTTTTCATACACCTCATCGGAGATAATGTAAAAATTGTTTCTAACTGCAAGGGAGGCAATTACTTCCAACTCGTTTCTGGTATAGACTTGGCCGGTTGGATTGGCCGGACTGTTCAGGATGAGCGCCTTTGTCCGGGGTGAGAGGTTTTTTTCAAGTTCCGGCCCTTTAAGTTTATAGTTATATTCCTGTTTTGTTTCAACAATAACGGGTATTCCTCCATTTAGCTTAACAAGTTCGGGGTAGCTGACCCAGTAAGGTGCCGGTATAATTACTTCGTCCCCTTCGTTTAAAAGGGCGGCAAGGACATTGTCAAGAGAATGTTTGGCTCCGTTGCTGATTACGATCTGCTCCGGCCCGTATTTTAAACCGTTGTCTTTAAATAATTTGCTTATAATGGCTTCTTTCAGTTCAGGGATGCCGCTAGCGGGAGTATAGCGGGTAAAATTTTCGTTAATTGCTTTTATTGCCGCTTCTTTGATATGCGCAGAAGTATTAAAATCAGGTTCGCCTGCGCCAAAACCGATAATATCCTTACCTTCTTTTTTCATCCGCTTGGCTTTTGCATCGATGGATAGTGTTGGCGAGGGAGCAATATCTAAAGCCTTGCGCGATAACATTCAATCACCCCTTATCCTTTTCTTTTACAGTAATCTTTCATAAACTGTGAAAGCGCTTTACATCCTTCTAGAGACATGGCGTTATAGATAGATGCTCTGATACCTCCAACCGAACGATGCCCCTTAAGCCCGACCAAGCCTTCTTTTGCCGCGCCTTCTACAAAATCTTTTTCCAGGTTATCGTCGGGTAGGCGGAAGGTCACGTTCATCATGGAACGGTCGTTCCGGGCGGCATGACCGCGGTAAAAACCCCCACTTTCATCAATTGCCCTGTAAAGCAGCGCACTTTTCTCCCTATTAATGCTTTCTACCCCCCGGAGACCTCCTTTTTCTTTTACCCACTGCAGTACCAATCTCAGAATGTAGATAGCAAAGGTAGGGGGAGTGTTGTAGAGAGAATTTGCTTTGGCGTGTACTTTATAACTGAGCATTGCCGGAAGGTTTTCGTTTGCCCGTTCAAGTATGTCCTTTTTGATGATTACGGTTGTGACACCGGCGGGGCCGAGGTTTTTCTGCGCACCGGCATAAACCAGGGAAAACCTATCCATTTCAACTTCCCGGGATAGAATGTCGCTTGACATATCCGCCACCAGTGGGATTTTTCCGCAGTCCGGTATATATTTCCACTGGGTCCCATAGATGGTATTGTTGGAGGTTAAATGTACGTATACGGAAGAAGGATTTAGTTCTATTTCTTCCTGGCGGGGAATCCTGCTGTAGTTATCCTCTTGTGTGCTGGCAGCGATATTTACCGGGGCGATTTTACGCGCTTCTTCAAAAGCTTTGGTGGCAAAACTGCCCGTCAGTATGTAATCCGCTGAAGTTTCCGTGGACAGGTAATTCAGTGGTACCATGGCAAATTGCAGGCTGGCTCCTCCTTGTAAAAATAGCACCCGATAATCTCCGGAAACCTTTAAGAGTTCGAGAAGTTGATTTTCAGCATCTTCTACAATTTCTTCAAATTCCTTTGAGCGGTGGCTGGTTTCCAGGATCGACATACCGGAACCACGGAAATCCAAAAGTTCTTTTTGAACCTGTTCCAGCACCGGTAAGGGAAGCGTTGCGGGCCCAGGGTTAAAATTATAAATTCTATAAACCATGTGCCTCCTCCTTTTTTTCATTATAATTTCGTTATAATTTATACTTAATTATACCGGATCTGGAGATAAATAAAAACAACCCCCAGTAAAATTTAAATGATTTGAAAATTGAAAGGGGAAAAGGAGATAGCATGCGTATTGTGGAATTAATTGCCGGAGGTGATAGTGGTGGTTTCTTTAAAAAGGCTTATTGCTGTTGCCAGGGGGCAAGAAAAGGGTGATATTATTTTTCGCGGTGGGCGCCTGGTAAATGTTTTTAGCGGGGAAGTGGTATCTGCCGATCTAGTCATTTGTGGGAATACCATCGCCGCTGTAGGTGAGGGCTGCTGGAAGGCGGAAAATGTAATAGATCTAAGGGGTGCTTACCTGCTCCCCGGTCTGATAGATGCTCACATTCACGTAGAAAGTTCAATGCTTACGCCGGTCGGTTTTGCATCTGCTGTGCTGCCGCACGGTACAACTGCGGTGGTTTCCGATCCGCATGAAATAGTAAACGTTGGGGGATTAAAAGGACTGGAATTCATGTTCAGGTCCGGCAGCAGGGTTCCCCTTGATTTTTTCTTTTTAATCCCGTCCTGTGTTCCGGCGACCTATATGGAGACAGCAGGCGCTTGTTTAGGAGAGGAGGAAACCCGCAGGGCTTTTGATATGTATCCCGCTTCCCCCGGCCTGGCGGAGATGATGAACTTTCCGGGGGTACTGCAGGCGGACGAGGTTGTCCTTTCGAAGATTGCCGTTGCCCTGGAAAGCGGACGTCTGGTTGACGGACATGCTCCACTGCTTGCGGGCGCAGATCTCAACGCATATATTGCGGCAGGTATAAGCAGTGATCATGAATGCACTTCAGCTGAAGAAGCCCTGGAGAAAATTCGCTTGGGGATGAAAATAATCATCAGGGAAGGATCAGCGGCCAGGGATCTTTATTCCCTTTTACCTGCCGTTAATGAGAGTAATTTTACCGAATTCATGTTTGGTTGTGATGACCGGCATCCCGCGCATTTGCTGCGTGAGGGGGAGATAGACGATATTTTGCGCAAAGCGGTAAAAGGAGGGCTGGAGCCCGTTACCGCAGTTCGTATGGCTACGATTAATACCGCCAGGCATTATCGCCTGAGAGGAAGAGGCGCCATAGCCCCCGGATACAGGGCTGACCTGGTCATAGTGGATAACCTGCAGGATTTTACAGTGCTTGAGGTTTATAAAGATGGAGAGATGGTAGCGAAAGACGGTAAACTTGTCCGGGAATATCCACAGTATCATGCTGATAATCTGGAGGGCTCGGTGCGATTGCCCGATTTAAGAGGCAAGTTTTCTTTAAAACCTCCTTCACCGGAGGCGGTGGCAAATATTATTACTGTTGAGGCGGGGAAGATCGTAACCGGTTGGGAGAAAGCCCCTATCTCGTCCGTTGGAAGGGAAAATGATATTCTTAAAGTGGCGGTAATTGAGCGCCACAGCGGTAAGGGAGGGATATCCGTTGGCCTGGTAAAAGGATTTGGGCTTCAACGGGGAGCGTTGGCATCGACTGTAGCCCACGACAGTCATAATTTAATTGTTGTCGGGGCAGATGACGATGATATGGAGGCGGCTGCAGCGGCTTTGTCTGAAACAGGAGGGGGTCTTGTTGTTATAGAGGGCGGAGAGGTAAGGGCAGCTTTGCCGCTTCCGGTCGGGGGGCTGATGTCTTATGAAGATGTTTCCAGGGTAGTGGAGGAACATGAAAGGATAGAGAATGCAGCACTCCGGCTCGGTTGCGATCTGCCATCCCCGTTCATGGCCATGTCTTTTCTGGCGCTTGCAGTAATACCCTCCCTGAAGATTACCGACAGGGGGCTGGTTGATGTGGATAGATTTACTCATCTATCCCTTTGGGCGCAATAAAATAGTACCCTTGCCGCATAGGCGCAGTCTAACGGGTGAAAGTCCCGAACATGCCCGGCAGCGGGAAGTGCAGAACCAGGGCCAGGCGGTTTGCTGCGGTGCTGCTTCTGCTAACGGGTTGCGTGAAAGAAGTTCTTTAGCTCTGCTATTACGGAGTTGGTTTTCGAGATAGCGTATTCGATTTCTTCCCGGGTGTTTAAATGAGAAAGGCTGAAACGTATGGCGCCTTCTAACGACTCTTGATCCAGTTTTATTGCTTGCAGGACATGGCTTGAGGTGCCGGTTCCGGAATGGCAGGCCGATCCGGTGGAAACATAGATAGCGTGTTCTTCCAGGGCATGCAGGATAACTTCACCCTTAAGGCCCGGAAAAGAAATATTAAAGATATGGGGAGCTCCTTCTTCTTTTCCGGGTCCGTTTAACCTTATCCAGGGATGTTTCGTTTTAAGGGAAGTGATAAACTGTTCTTTTAAGGATTGCAGCTTTTTCATTTTTTCTTTGCGGTTTCTATAACTGATTTTAGCGGCCAGGGCCATTCCCTGGATACCCGGTGTGTTCTCTGTTCCCGGCCTTAATCCCTTTTCATGGCCTCCTCCCCTGCTAATAGGCTCCAGTAAGATTCCTTCCCGCAGATAAAGAGCGCCCACCCCCTTGGGCCCGTGAAATTTATGGGCGCTGATACTGAGAAGATCGATGCCCTGGTCTTTAGGTGAGAGAGGGAGCTTGGTAAAAGATTGCACAGCGTCCACATGAAAAATAATATCCGGATTTCTCTCCCGCAGGACTTCGGAAATTTGGGAGATGGGCTGAATAGAGCCTATTTCGTTATTTACATGCATGATACTTACCAGGGTAGTCCGGGGGGTCAAGGCCTCGGCAACCTTTTCAGGGCTGATGACCCCTTTCCCATCGGGGATAAGGTAGGTGACTTCAAACCCTTCTTCTTCCAGCAGGTTAAATGGTTCTAAAACGGAAGAGTGCTCAATAGCAGTAGTGATAAGGTGGTTGCCGCGTTTCCGGTAACGGCGTGCAACTCCAAGAATAGCCATATTATTGGATTCTGTGCCTCCGGAAGTGAAAATTATCTCGCTGTCACTAACCCCTAAGATTTCTGCCAGCACCTGTCGGGAGTATTGAAGGAGCCTTTCTCCTTCACTGCCTCTGCGGTGCAGGGAAGAGGGGTTTCCATATTTTTCAAGCATAACCCGCTGCATTTCACTGCTCACCTCGAGATAGGGGCGGGTTGTGGCGCTGTTATCGAGGTATACTTCATTTTTCTGCATCAGCCTGTCCCCTTTCTGATCTTTCATGACCTGAGTTAATAATTGTACTCTCTATATTCTCCAGGCAGCGGTCGATTAATTCTTCAAGGGGAATACTTTCTTCAGCTTTTTCGAGCTCCTTTAACTGCGGCCTGGTAACCGGATGCCGGGGAACGAACAGGGTACAGCAATCTTCAAAAGGCCGTATGGAAATGGAATAGGAATTTATTTTCCGGGCAATATTGATGATTTCTTCTTTGTCGAAACCGATTAACGGCCTAAGGACGGGAATATTTGTCACAGCGTTTATGGCTACTATATTTTCCAGCGTCTGGCTGGCAACCTGCCCCAGGCTTTCCCCTGTAAAAAGAACCGGGATGTTTTTCTTTATAGCCAACCTTTCTGCGATACGGAACATTGCTCTCCGCATAAGCGTGATCACCATTGTCTCCGGACAGTTCAGCCGGAGTTCTTTTTGAATTTCCGTGAAGGGAGCGAGGTGAAGGGTAATTTTTCCTCCATAGGAAGACAGCGTGCGGCAGAGATCTCTAACCTTATTCACCGCTCCCTCTCCTGTAAAAGGAGGGCTGTGAAAATGAAGGGTTTCAATTTCAACTCCCCTTTTTAATGCTAGCCAACCGGCTACGGGGCTGTCTATGCCCCCGGACAGCAATAAAAGCCCCCTACCGGCGACCCCAACGGGAAGTCCGCCCAACCCCTGGATAACGCGGGAATACAGGTAGGCCTTTTTTCCCCTTATATCGATATATATAATGGTATCGGGATGGTGAACATCAACCTTTAAATTAAGATTACTTTTTAAAAGGTATGCTCCTACAGCGCTGCTTACTTCGGGAGAGGTATAGGGGAATTTTTTATTGGCCCGGCGGGTGTTTACTTTAAACGTCATTCCCGGGTTATATATTTCTTTAACCGTTTCCAGGGCGTTCCGGCATATTTCATCGAGATCTAAATTTGATTGGGTTACCGTGCTGATAGAAACAATACCGAACACTCTTTGCAGTCTTCGCTGGGCAGATGATAGATTTTCTGTGCTAATTTTTACAAAATAGCGCCCCCGTTGAAAGAGAACCTCAAAAGGTTCCAGGCCTTTGAGGGAATAGCGAATATTCTGGAGCAGCTTTTTTTCAAAAAACGGCCTGTTTTTGCCTTTTAGGGCAATCTCCCCGTAGCGAACTAGCAATAACCTGTTCATCTTGAGTAGACTCCTCTTTGAAATTTTACTATCCTGAAGATGACGCTTTACCATTTTCGTTTATTTTGATAGTGAAGCGGAGCTTCTTCATGTTTCTTAAATGAAAAGGCCGGTCAGTTTTGGCCGGCTTTTCATTTCCTGAAAGTCTGGCATCGCTTTGAGAAAAGGGATTTATTCAAAGTTTTATACGGATACTACTTCTTTTACCCCAGGCACCTCTTTTTTTAGCAGGCGTTCAATGCCCTGCTTTAACGTTATTGTGGCCATAGGGCAGCCGCCACAGGCTCCTGTAAGCTGTACTTTAACAATACCGTCATCAGCCACATCGATAAGAACTACATCGCCGCCGTCTGCCTGCAAGGTAGGGCGAATTTTTTGCAAAGCTTCTTGAACCTTTTCTTTCATAGGATATAAATCCTCCTTTTCTTTTTTACCTTTCCCATTATATCACAAATTATTAGAAAGAAGAATTATTACTAAACACAATTTTTGTTATTCTGCGATAGCGTTACCTTGTTAATTATCATCATAAAATGGTAACTGCTCAGCTATGCGCAAGATTGTCAGGTTGTCATCCTGAGCGTTAGCGAAGGATCCTGACTCTTCACTAGGTTCAGAGAGACAGGTGCTATGACTTCTTTTCGCATACCTGACACCTGCCGTTTCCTACCTATGCCCTGATTGTGTTTGCTCTGAGCAGCTACATAAAATGTTACTTATGAAAGGTAAAGTGCTCATGTCACAGAAAAGACAAATCAGTATGTTGTGATTCAAAATAGTTTTGCAAGCACGGGGCTTACTTTTACCTTTGAGTAAATTTTTTGTGGGGCAGGATAAAAAATGCTTTCAAAGCAGGAAAAAGACGGACTTCTTTTATTTGCTTTTAAAGGATTCCTCTGGTAAAATTAATGAAAAAAGAAAGACGGGAAGGAGTAGTGCGATTGTATCCCAAGGCGGACGATAATAAAATCTATGACTTGATTATACTCGGTGCGGGGCCTGCCGGTTTAACCGCGGCGATTTACGGCGGGCGGGCAAATTTAAGCACGCTTGTTCTAGAACAGATGGTCTCTGGAGGGGAGATAGCCACTACGGATCAACTGGAAAATTACCCCGGATTTCCTCAGGGTATAAGCGGTGCAGAATTCGGGCAGCTTTTAGAACAGCAGGCTGTCCGCTTTGGGGCGGAGATTATTTCTGCTGCTATAGATGAAGTCGACCCAGAAGGGGATATAAAAAAGGTTTCCACCTCCCGTGGCGATTTTTATGGTCGCACGATGGTGGTAGCCTCGGGCACTTCACCGCGACTTTTGGGAGTTCCCGGGGAAGAAAAGTATAGGGGCAGAGGTATTTCCTTTTGCGCTACTTGTGATGGTTTCTTTTTTCGCGATAAAAAAGTTGCTGTAGTTGGCGGGGGCGACTCTGCTGTAAAGGAAGCCCTTTATCTTACCAGGTTTGCACGCGAGGTAATTCTTATTCATCGTAGGGATGAATTGAGAGCGGTATCAGCACTTCAAAAACAAATACTAGGACATCCACAGGTGACATTTTTATGGGATACCGTAGTTGAAGAGTTTAAGGGGGACCAGAACCTGACGACGCTGGTAATTAAAAACGTCAAAGATTCGACCACATCTGAGTTGCCTGTAGATGGCGTTTTTTTATACGTTGGGCGCATTCCCAATACGGGTTTTTTAAAAGGAGTAGAAAAAGATCCACAGGGTTATATTATAACCAGCGAGGAAATGGAAACCACGATTTCAGGGCTTTTTGCAGCAGGCGATGTCCGCAGGAAATTTTTGCGTCAGGTTATTACGGCGGCTGCTGATGGTGCTATTGCAGCTATGATGGCTGTCAGATACCTTGGGTAATATTCATTAAAATTAATGAAAGGAGGTGCGGCCTGGTTTTATTAATTTAAACCAGGTTAGGGGAACAATGACTGCAAAACCATTTGATATAGGTAGCCAGCAATTTCAGGAGGAAGTTTTAAACTCCGGCGGCCCGGTACTGGTTGACTTTTGGGCGCCATGGTGTGGCCCCTGCAGAATGGTTGCACCGGTTCTGGAAGAGATTGCCAGTGATTATGAGGGAAGGGTCAAAGTTGTAAAGGTGAATGTTGATGATAATGCCGGTATCGCTTCGCGTTATGGTATTATGAGCATTCCTACCATGATGCTCTTCAAAAATGGGGAGCCGGTAGAAACAATAGTTGGTTTCAGAAATAAGGATGAGTTAAGCAGTATTATTGAGCAGAGTCTCTAACATGAGGACGGGTTGGGCGGCATTATTGAGTAAAACTCTAATCTTAACCTGGCCTAGCTAGTACCATAAAGTCGGATTTCAAAATGAACCCTTCTAAACAGTGAATACATCGGTATTTAGATGATTGCCTGAAAAAGTCTTAGCAAATGCGCGCAAGAATTAAGGGCCTAATCAGATGCATTTGGGCAGCGTGCAGAGTTAGTTTTTGCGAAAGCCCTCACCCAGGTATCCGGAAATTGGCATACATAACCTCGGGGAATAGCCTGCAGGCGACAATCCGTGAGGCGCTTTTTAGTAAGGGACGTTACTTTTTCTGTAAGATAAGTTTATGAGAAAGATTTTGTGTATATACCCCTCCTGCCGGAAATAATAGGGGCAGAGGGGGTATTTTTATGAGGGCTATGTGGAAAGGTTCTTTGAGTTTTGGCCTGGTAAATATACCGGTGCGCCTTTTTGCGGCAACCGAGAAAAAAGATCTAAAATTTCGCTACCTGCACGCTCCCTGTCACACTCCCCTGGAGTACCGGAAAGTGTGCGGCACCTGTAATACGGAGGTCCCCTGGGAAGAGATTGTCCGCGGTTATGAATATGAAAAGAACCATTTTGTAGTATTGAGCGACGAGGAGATAAATGCCGCAGCCGGAGAAAAAGAAAGGCTTATTGAAATACAGGACTTCATAAAAATAGAAGAGATAGATCCAATATTTTTTCAAAATAGCTATTATCTTGCACCCGATGGGCCAGGGGGAAGGCCATATTTGCTGCTGCGCGAGGCTATGCTGGAAACGGGGAAAATTGCTCTGGCTACCGTTACGCTGCGGACTAAGGAATCTATGGCGGTAGTAAGAACTTATAAAGATGTTTTATCCCTTTCGACCATGTTTTATCCCGATGAGGTGCGTTCTGTCCGGGATCTCCCCGATCTGCCAAAAGGCGTGAAAGTCCGGGAAAAAGAGCTTGTTATGGCTAAAGAACTCATTGAAAACCTGGCGGCGCCTTTTGAACCGGAAAAGTATCAGGATAGCTATAGGGAAAAGCTTTTAAGTATGATTCAGGCCAAAGTAGAAGGCAAAGAGGTCTCCGTTGCTCCCTCTCCGGAGAGAGAAAAAGTAGTTGATTTACTGGAAGCGCTGCAGGCCAGTGTAAAAAAATCTCAAAAGAAAAGGGAAAAAGCCGAAAAAAAGGATGATAATAGAAAGCCTTCCCCACGCAAAGAAAAAGCAACGGCCGCCAAAAAATGACGGCGAGAAATAGCTTGTTTCAGCAAAAAATAGTACCCATGGAGCCGCAGCCCGGAAAGGTATTGCAGGAGGGTTCCGGCTTCCTCTACCAGGTAAAATGGGACGGTATACGCATTCTTGCTTTTGGGGAAGGCGGTGCCGTTCATCTGCAGGGGAGGAGCTTAAAAAATAAAACGAACCTTTACCCGGAGCTGGCCGTATTGCCGGAGCTCGTCAGGGGAAAAAGTTTTATCCTGGACGGGGAATTGATCGCACTTGATGAGGGACGCCCCAGCTTTTTTACTGTGATGCAAAGAGAACGGGCTTTGCCGGGCAGCATCTCACTGATGAAAAAGGTACCTGTCTATTATATGGTCTTTGATTTATTATATCTTGACGATAAATGGCTTTTAGAGTATCCCTGGAAAAAGCAGCAGAAGATGTTGTTGGATGCGCTGAGTAAACATGAGCAGATACACTTAACTTCGACTTATGAAGATGGTGAAATACTGCTTGAAACGGTCAGAAAGAATAAAATGGAGGGCATAGTGGCTAAGAAAGAAGACAGCCCTTATATTCCCGGACCGCGAAAATCGACATACTGGCATAAAATTAAAATTATACAGACGCTCGAAGCCTATGTGGGAGGCATATCCTTCAAAAATAAAAAGCCGGTGTCCTTACTTCTGGGTTTAAAAGAAGACAATACCGGCAGTAATACTACCGGAAAGCTGCGCTATATCGGGAGCGTAAGCAGCGGCCTCAAGGAGAAAGATCTCGAAAAGTGGCACAACTGGGCTCTAGATAATAACAGCATCTTTTCCCCTTTTACAAGTTTTGCTGCTTCTTCAAGAAGAAGCTATCTTTGGGTAAACCCCGTGAAAAAGGTTAATGTGAGTTTTAGCGAGTGGACGCCGGAATTGAAGCTGCGCGCTCCACGTATTACAACTGTGAGTCACGGTACAATATAACATTTCTTGTATTGTGGTTTGGTGTATTGTCTCTAGCTTTTGGTTTATCCAGCGCAGCTAACAGAATTAGCAGGTGAAGGAGCCAGGTAGTGGAATTGCAAACCTGATCCGGCCGGCACAGTTCATTTATGATTAGGAGAGTTGCCCATGCCTGTTACAATGGAAATAAACCAAAAAAAAGTTTCACTCACCAATTTAGAAAAAGAGCTCTGGCCGGGTGAGGGGATAACAAAATATGATCTCATTAAGTATTACCTGGATGTTTCCCCATATATATTGCCTCATCTTCAACAGCGTTTCCTGGTATTCCAGCGTTTTCCGGAGGGTATCGGCAAGCAGGGTTTTTATCAGAAAAATTCTCCGCAGGGCGTGCCGGCCTGGTTGAAGACTGTTCCCTTTCAACATGCCGAGGGCAAAATAACAAATTATATTCTTGCCACAGGCCCCGAAACATTAACCTGGCTGGGAAACCAGGCCTGCCTGGAGATTCACCAGTGGCTATCATCTGCAGAAACCCCCGACAACCCTGATTTTGCTGTTTTTGACCTGGACCTTGCAGAGGGGGTTTCTTTTTCAGAAGTGTGTACTGTTGCCCTGAATCTGAAAAAAATGCTGGAGGAAAAAGGTTTACGTTCTTATCCCAAGACATCCGGTTCAAGGGGGATTCAGGTATATCTTCCGCTTGAACCGATATATACTTATGAGATAACCAGGGTTTACTGCGAAAGCATTTTTCAAGAACTTAACGCCATGATGCCTGCAATTACAACACTGGAAAGAAAAGTCTCCCGGAGGGGGAGAAAAATCTACCTCGATTACTTGCAAAACGGCCGGGGGAAGACCCTTGTTGCCCCTTATTCCCCTCGCCCTATCCGAGGGGCTCCGGTTTCCGCCCCTCTGGAATGGTCTGAGGTCGCCGCTAATTCCTTTGAGCCCTCCTCATTTAGTATTAAGAATATGCTTTCAAGATTAAAAAGAAAAGGGGATTTGTTTTACCCCGTATTAACAGATCGTCAGAAGCTCATTACCTGAGGTAATCATTCCAGAATGCGCTGACAAGTTATTGCTCCTGGACTAAGATCAACAAAATGGAAAAAATAGGAAGTATTCTGTTGCAGAAAACACCCTAGGGTAAGGCGGAATTATTAGCATTGAAAGAATCTGGCTGGGCTGGATCCTTGCTGTCGGTAAACTTTATAATGAAAAAGGGATGCTCTTTCTTCAGCATCTCTTTTACTATTACGAATGCTGTTTTACCGTGCATTATATCCGAGCATTTGGCTAAAAATATTAAAAGTATGCTTGAAATATTGAAAATGGAGTTGTTATAAGGGAAATGAATAGCAAGGTCATCAGTATGGTCGATATAAAGAGAAAAAAGATTGAGGAAAACCTTGAATTTTTTCAAGAACGTTACTGGGAGTGGGTTTTTGCCTACCGCTGGAAACCGTGCCCGCAATGTACACGTTTGTTGTTGCGCATGTGGAAGCAGGAAAATATCTGGTCCAATCTTTGCGGTGTATGTTGTTCGTATTTTTATTATTACCAGGTGCTCTACGTCAGGGCGATTAAAACAGTATGCCAGCGGGGGAGAAAGGTCCCCACATTTCAGGAATTAGAGGATTGGTACTATCAGCACGGGGAGCTATAAAAAACTACCGGTCATGAATGAAAAAAGGAGATATTTAATATAAAAAGTAAGGAAATAGACCGTTGTTTGTGTAAAAATAGCCTGTTAAAATAATACAAGGCTATATTATCCAAAATCAGGGCAAAGATGATTTGCATAAATTTTTTTTTAAGGTATAATAACATTATAAAGGTCAGTAATGGTCAAAGTCTAATTTAAATTATATTTTATACTCATTATGATAACCTTTATTGTAAGAGGTGAAACAAAGAGCAAAATGAGCAATCTTGCTGACAGAATGGAGGAATATCTAAAAAAACTCCTAACATTAAGCCCCTCCGGATATATAGATATAAAAAGAAAAGAGCTGGCAAATAAATTTTTATGTGTCCCCTCTCAGATTAATTATGTCTTAGGTACTCGTTTCACACTGGATAAGGGATACCTGGTAGAGAGTAAAAGAGGGGGCAGGGGGTACGTACGGATTAAAAAATTGCAGCTATCTGTAGAAAACCTTCTTTCTACCTTTCTTAAAGATATTGCTGCCGGCGGGATTAGCGATGAAAGGGCAAGGGGTATAATCCAGAGGCTTTACGAGTTAAAATATATATCATTGAGGGAATCAAGATTAATGGAGACGGTTTTAAGCTGCCTTAAAGCAGTTGAAGATAGTTCCTTTAGGGATGAGCTGCGCGGGCTATTATTAAGAGACATGTTGCTGTTATTGATTAAGTTTTAATATCTTTGTTTAAAAAACAGCGTTTTTGTTAATGAAAACAGCCAAAAATAAATGAAGGTCAGAGGAGGTGAAATTTCCGGCCACAAAAATATAAAAAATTTATCTTGACTATTTTTACGGGTCTTTTTTCGATCGGGACTAATTTTATTCGACTATTTTACGGCTGGCCGGAATAAAAGATGTTATGTGAAAAATGCGGTAAAAATATTGCTTCAGTGCATGTAACTAAAATAATCAATGGAAAAAAAACTGAATTGTACCTCTGTGAAAACTGTGCAGGTGAAAAGGGCGAGCTGGGGTTTTCTTTTGAGGGAAAATTTCCTTTGCATCAATTTTTCTCCAATCTAATGAGTTTCCCCGGCAGTGGTTCGGGAAAAGTTGCTTCTACAAGCTATAGCGGCCTTCAGTGCCCGGGTTGCGGATTAACGTATGCCCAGTTTGGCCAGATTGGACGCTTTGGGTGCGACCGGTGTTACGATTCCTTTGGCGAGAATCTTTTGCCGCTTTTACGCCGCCTTCACGGCAACCAAAAACACATCGGCAAAATCCCGGCAAGGGTAGGTTCCCATGTTAGGCTAAAAAAAGATATTGAGCGTTTAAGAGAGGAGTTGCAGAAAAAAGTAGCGGAAGAGGCATTCGAAGAAGCGGCTGTACTAAGGGATAAAATTCGCAAACTGGAAAATAAGATTTCTTCCGGAGGTGAGAATCATGGAGGATAATCGGAAAGCAAAGCATAGTTTATCGGAAAATTCACTGGAAGAAATATTAAAGAACAACGATGGTGAAAATAAAATGCAACAGGAGAGAAGGTCAGAAATAGTAAGTAAATGGATGGAAGGAACGGGGCCTGAAGCGGAAATTGTGATTAGCAGCAGGATAAGGCTGGCAAGAAATATTAGGAAAATGCCTTTTCCTCCGCTGGCCTCCGATGAACAGCGCGAAAAAATACTGCAAACGGCGAAGGACGTTCTCCGGAATTCGCGTTTGGAAGAGTCCGGCTTTGGAATAATGGATATTAGTGTCCTGTCACCGGTATTCAGACAGGTGCTGGTAGAAAAGCACCTTATCAGCCCTCTTTTGTCACGCGAAAACCGGTTTAGCGCTCTAATGCTTAGGAAAGATGAAATAATAAGTATCATGGTCAATGAAGAAGATCACTTTCGTATTCAGTGCCTTTTACCGGGGCTGCAGCTTGAAAAAGCCTGGCAGGAAGCCTCAAGATATGATGACATTCTTGAATCCCACCTGGATTATGCCTTTGATGAAGAAAAGGGTTATCTTACAGCTTGTCCAACCAATGTGGGCACGGGTTTACGTGCTTCAGTAATGCTCCACTTGCCTGCCCTGGCAATTACACAGCAAATTAATCGAATTCTATCTGCTGTCAGCCAGGTTGGGTTGGCCGTTAGAGGTCTTTATGGCGAGGGAACCGAAATGACAGGAAACTTGTTTCAAATTTCTAACCAGATTACTCTGGGACAGTCGGAAGAGGAGATTCTGCAAAACCTATACGGTGTAACAAGTCAGCTTATCAATCAGGAAAAGAGTGCCAGGGAGCATCTTCTTAACGAAGGTAGGGAGAAACTGGGCGATAGGGCTGGCAGGGCGTACGGAATTCTTAAGAATGCCTGGATGCTCAGCTCCAGGGAAGCCATGCAGTTTCTTTCCGATGTTCGCCTTGGGGTAGACCTGGGGCTTTTAAAAGGCGTTCCTTTAAAAATACTGAATGAACTTTTAGTTCTTATTAGGCCGGGATGCCTGCAGTATCTTAAGGATAAAAATTTAGGTCCGTACGAAAGAGATCTTGAAAGGGCGATACAGATTCAAAAGTGCTTGCCTTAAAAAATATTTCTTTAGGAAAGGAGTGCAAAAATAATGTTTATGTTCGGCAGATTTACCGAAAGAGCACAGCAGGTACTGGTGCTGGCTCAAGAGGAAGCAAAAAGGTTAAACCACAACTTTATTGGTACGGAGCATATTTTGCTGGGATTGGTTCGGGAGGGATCAGGCATAGCAGCAAGGGCCCTTCAAAACCTTGGCGTTGAGCTGGCGCGGGTACGTGCCGAGGTGGAAAAGATTATCGGTAAAGGGGAAAAAATACAGGTACAGGGTATTAGTTACACTCCTAGAGCAAAAAAGGTGATCGAACTGGCTATAGAAGAAGGACAAAATCTAGGTCACAACTATGTAGGTACAGAGCACCTTTTGCTGGGGCTTTTGAGGGAAGGTGAGGGTATAGCTGCCCAGGTTTTATCAAACCTGGGGATTGATCTCAAAAAGGCCCGGAGGGAAGTTATACAACTTTTAGGTGGCGAGGTCCAGCTGGGGGGTGGGCAGGGGAAAAACGTGCCACAAACTCCCACTGTTGATGCATTTGGCCGTGACCTTACAAAGATGGCTAGGGAAGGAAAACTGGATCCGGTCATTGGCCGGGAGAAGGAGATCGAAAGGGTAGTTCAAATTTTATGCAGGCGTACTAAAAATAACCCCTGTCTGATCGGTGAACCCGGTGTGGGGAAAACGGCCATAGCAGAAGGATTGGCGCAGCGTATAACGGAGGGAAGTGCCCCGGATATCCTTAGGGATAAAAGGGTAGTAACCCTGGAGCTGGCAGCTGTAGTTGCAGGTACCAAGTACAGGGGAGAATTCGAAGAACGCCTGCGCAAATTAATGATGGAATTGCAGCAAGCCGGAAATGTAATCATCTTCATCGACGAGCTGCATACCATTATTGGAGCAGGAGCTGCTGAAGGGGCCATTGATGCCTCCAATATTCTCAAACCGGCGCTGGCCAAGGGTGAGCTGCAGGCTATCGGCGCTACTACTCTGGATGAGTACAGAAAATATATTGAAAGAGATCCAGCACTTGAAAGGCGTTTTCAACCCATTATGGTTGGAGAGCCCAGTAAGGAGGAAAGCTTGGAGATATTAAAAGGTTTGCGCGACCGTTATGAAGCTCATCATCGTGTTAAGATCACCGATGAGGCACTGGAAGCTGCTGTTAAACTGGCCGATCGTTATATACAGGATCGTTTCCTTCCCGATAAGGCCATAGATCTTATCGATGAAGCCGCCTCCCGTGTCAGATTGCGCAATTATACTGCTCCCCCCGATCTGAAAGAGATGGAGGAAAAGTTGGAAAGTATCAGGCAGGAGAAAGAAGCGGCCGTAAGGGGCCAGGAATTTGAAAAAGCCGCCCAGCTGCGGGACAAAGAACAGCAGTTCAGGGCTAAGGTAAACGAGCTAAAAAAAGAATGGGAGAAAAAGAAAGTTGTATCCGACCAATCTGTAGTAACAGAGGAGGATATTGCCCATATCGTATCGAGCTGGACTGGGGTTCCGGTTAAAAAGCTCGCCGAGGAAGAATCGGCACGCCTGCTGCGCATGGAAGACATCCTGCACGAAAGGGTAATTGGCCAGCATGAAGCGGTTCAAGCTGTAGCCAGGGCTATCCGCCGCGGGCGCGCGGGACTAAAGGATCCTAAAAGGCCCATCGGTTCATTTATCTTCCTCGGGCCAACCGGGGTAGGAAAAACGGAGCTGGCGCGCAGCCTGGCGGAGGCACTTTTTGAGGACGAGGAATCAATGATCCGTCTGGATATGTCAGAGTATATGGAGAAGCATACAACGGCTAGGCTAATCGGTGCACCTCCGGGATATGTGGGTTATGATGAAGGGGGCCAGCTGACTGAAAAAGTAAGGCGCAAGCCCTATAGCGTTATCCTTCTGGATGAAATTGAAAAGGCCCATCCCGATGTATTTAACATCTTGTTGCAGATTCTCGAAGACGGGCGTTTAACTGATGGTAAAGGCCGCACCGTTAATTTTCGTAATACAGTGGTAATTATGACCTCTAACGTAGGAGCCAACTATATTAAGAAACAGCCGAGTGTAGGATTCAGGCCTGCCGATGCGGAGAAATCCTATGAAAGCATGAAAAACAGGCTGCTTGATGAGCTGAAACGGACTTTCCGGCCGGAATTTTTAAATAGAGTGGATGATCTTATTGTCTTCAAGTCACTTACGGAAGAGGATATTGCCCAAATAGTGGATCTGATGTTAAATGATCTCGCCAAACGTATCAAGGATTATGGCATGCAGATTGAGGTTACAACAGAAGCGAAAAACCTGCTTGCCAAAGAAGGGTACGATCCCACCTATGGGGCCCGCCCCCTGAGGCGCGTTATCCAGAAAAGGCTTGAGGATGGTATTTCCGAGGAAATGTTAAAAGGGCACTTTTCAGCAGGCGATATTATTATTGTAGATAAAGCGAAAGATGCGGAAAAACTTGTCTTTACTAAAAAAGCCTCCGCGCAGCCGGAACAGCAGCAGAAGGAACAAGCTTCATCGAGTTAATAAGCGGCGCGGTTTTAACAAGGTAGTTGTTTTAGCGATGCAGTTGGAGTAATATATAATGAGACTCAACTGCATCGCTTTTATATAGCTATTTATTTTTAAAAAACCAAAATAAGTTGGATTACAAAGAAGGTATTTTAATTATTATGTGGAATAATTAATTTTGAGTTTTTTTAAGGGTAATTCACATCTCAAGGGGGGGAATATGAAATATAGAGGAACTTAAATTAAAGAAAACTTATTATAAAGGGGGTAAAAATGAATGAATAAAAAAATCATTTCTTTGTTGTCTATCTTGTTTTTATTATCGGTTTTGGTAGCCTCCGGTTGTGGCGGTAATGACCAGCCATCAGGCCCGGCATCAGATCCGGGGCCTGCGTCGGAAGGTGAGGAAGCCCCGGAATCTACAGTGGTAAAAATCGGTATGGTTGGGCCACTGTCAGGGGGAGCTGCTACTTATGGACAAAGCGTTAGAAACGGTGTAGAAATTGCTGTAAATGAGGCTAATGAAAATAACGAAATTGAGGGCGTTGTTCTGGAACTGTTTGCTGAAGATAGCGAGGGGGACTGGTCCAAAGCGGCCAATGCTTTCTCTAAACTGGCGGAACAGGACAAGGTTAATGTGATTGTTGGGGGCGTTTTAAGCTCAGAGTCTGAAGCAGGCGGCCCGATTATCATGAGTGCTCAAATACCGACAATCTCTCCTTCATCTACGGCTACCGGACTTACTTTGGGTAATCCTTATCTTTTCCGTAACTGTCTCTCCGATGAAGTACAGGCCTCTCAGCTGGCTGAGTATGCTGTTACGGAGCTTGGATTGAGCAAATTTGCCATTCTCTATACCAATAATGACTATGGAGTAGCTTTAAAAAATGCCTTTGAAGAAACAGCCGGCTCGCTGGCAGAAGTATTAGCTGTGGAGGCTTTTATGGATAACGATGAAAACTTTAAGCCGCAGCTTACCAGCATTCAGCAACTAAATCCCGAGGCCATATTTATTGCCGGCTATTATACAGAAGCTGCCAAGATAGCCCAGCAAGCCAAGGAGCAGGGTCTTGACGTTCAGCTTCTTGGAGCTGATGGTTTTTACTCCCCGGTGCTGATAGAAATAGGTGCCGATGCAGTCGAAGGTGCTATATTTACAGCCGGATTCCATTCGGGAGACGAGTCTCCTGCTGTGCAAAATTTTGTAAATAATTACAGAGAACTTTTTAATGAGGAGCCGGATATGTTTGCCGCCCAGGCTTATGACGCTGCCCGTATTGTTATTGAAGCGATTAAGTCGAAAGGGACTGCCCCCGAGCAAATCCGGGAAGGTATTGCCGAAACCGAGAACTTCCCTGGGATTACCGGCAACACTAGTATAGATGAAGAAGGGGATACAATTAAAGATGTCCTGATTTTGAAAGTTGAAAACGGAGCTTTTGATCGTATTAGATAGATTGTAAGATAGATAATATATCATTAAATAGTACGCAGATGGAGGGAAAGAAAGCTTTCCCTCCTATCCAGCGTTTTGAAGGCAGACAAGTATTGGGGTGGGGAGATGTTTCTTCAACAATTAGTAAACGGGATAGTCCTGGGTAGCACTTATGCCCTCATTGCTTTAGGTTATACCATGGTATACGGAATTATTGAATTAATCAATTTTGCCCATGGTGAGATATATATGTTTGGCGCTTTTATTGGGATGATTCTTGTAACCGTCTATCAGGTCCCTTTCTTTATAGCCTTTTTCTTAGCCATGGCCCTGGCAAGCCTTTTGGGGATAACAGTAGAATATTTGGCTTACCGTCCTCTAAGGCGTTCTACCAGGTTGGCGGCGCTAATTAGCGCTATCGGTGCTTCAATCTTCTTGCAGAATTTGGCTCTGTTAATTATGGGGTCTCGCCCATATTCTTTTCCTAGCCCTTTTGTTTCCAAGATATATAAAACCTCTTTTGTTACTATATCCAAGGTAGAGGTAATTATTCTTATAGTATCGTTTTTGTTAATGCTGGGTCTGACTTTTTTGATCCAGAAAACCAAAATAGGTATTGCCATGCGCGCAACTGCTCAGGACAAGGATACTGCCAGCCTCATGGGGATAAATATAAATAAAGTTATTACTGCTACTTTTGCCGTAGGTTCAGCCCTGGGCGCTGCAGCCGGTGTAATGGTCGGAATTTATTTCCGTTCTGTTACTCCGATGATGGGGTTGATGCCGGGGTTGAAAGGATTTGTAGCAGCTGTTTTAGGCGGTATCGGCAGTATACCCGGGGCGATGCTCGGAGGATTGTTGCTTGGGGTTGCCGAAGTGATGGGAGCAGCTTATATTTCCTCGCAGTACCGGGATGCCGTGGCTTTTATGATCTTGATTGTTGTGCTTCTTTTTAAACCATCGGGTTTAATCGGAAGCTCGTTACAGGAAAAAGTATAGTCGTGTAAGAAGGTGACAGGTGTATTGATTAGTGCTTACTATCTGCAGATAATCATCCTGGTAGGAATAAACATTATTATGGCGTCCAGCTTAAATCTAATAACCGGTTTTACCGGACAGTTGTCCATTGGGCATGCTGCTTTTGTGAGTGTTGGAGCTTATGCCAGCGCTCTTGCTACTCTAAAACTGGGTTTTCCTTTTTTCGCCTCCCTTTTGTGTGGAGGGTTGGTAGCTGCTTTTTTTGGTATTTTAATTGGTATTCCTACCTTAAAACTTAAAGGTGATTACCTGGCTATAGCTACCCTTGGTTTTGGTGAAATAGTGCGAATTGTATTTTTAAATCTGGAGATAACCGGAGGAGCGGTAGGTCTAAGGGGTATACCTAAAGATACAACGCTGACATGGGTGATTATCTCCGTCATAGTGACACTTTTTGTTTTATACCGTATAATAAGATCCAGGGTAGGCAGGGCTCTGATAGCTATCCGTGAGGACGAGACGGCGGCTGAATCCATGGGCATTAATACCACTTATTATAAAATTCTTGCATTTGGCGTCGGTGCTTTCTTTGCTGGTCTTGGAGGAGGGCTTTTCTCCCACTATTTTCGCTATATTCAACCCAACAGTTTTGGTTTTTTAAAGTCCATTGAGTACCTTTGTATGGTTGTTTTAGGCGGACTGGGAAATATATGGGGTTCCGTCATCGGCGCAGCAGCTCTTACCGCGATTCCGGAACTTCTGCGGGCAAGCGCCGACTACCGGCAGCTGTTTTATGGTGCGATTCTTGTTATTATGATGCGGATAAGGCCAGAAGGGATAATGGGTGAGGGGATTTTTAGGAAAGGTAATTCAGCAGGGGATTATCTCTTATCAAAAATAAAGATAAAGTTCAATAAATAAAAACCGGAGTATTTAAATTTTCTATAGGGGATGAAGGTATTGCCTGAAGTTTCGTTTTCAAATAATAATGTCCTTAATGCTGTTAAGGTTAGCCGATATTTTGGCGGATTAAAGGCTGTCGAACAGGTGGATTTTTGCGTAAAAAAACACGAGATAATGGGTTTAATCGGGCCAAATGGAGCCGGTAAAACTACGCTTTTTAACCTTTTTACAGGGCATTATCAGCCTTCCCGGGGTGAAATTTACTTCAAGAAAGAAAAAATTAACGGTTTAAAACCCTATCAGATTACAGCAAAAGGCCTTTCTCGAACCTTTCAAAATATACGCCTTTTTGGTAAAATGACCGTCCTTGATAACGTGCTTGTAGGCAGGCATGCCAGGACCTGTTCGGGGTTAATCGGCGCTATATTGCAGCGGCCGCGCGATAAACGTGAGGAAGCGGATGCAAGGGATATCGCACTGTCTCTGCTTGCTTTTGTTGGCCTGGATGGTAAAAAAAATGAGCAGGCTAAAAACCTTTCTTATGGTGAGCAGCGCCGGCTTGAGATAGCCCGTGCCCTGGCGGCGGATCCGGAGCTATTGTTGCTCGATGAGCCGGCAGCCGGCATGAACCCTCAGGAAACAGGCAAATTAATGGAATTGATTTCCCGAATCAGGGATGAAATGAATAAAACCATTTTGTTGATTGAGCATGATATGAAAGTTGTCATGGGGATCTCCGAAA
>DUQX01000011.1 GCA_012837615.1 Bacillota bacterium
GCATGGCCCAAATAAGTTATCTTCAATTCCATCTCCGGCATCTGTTCAACCTCCTCCCCATTTTCTGTATTTGACTCTTCTCCCCCATTAACTGCTGCATCGTCCTGTTCTTCCTGTTCTGGAACATTCTGCCCTTCCCCTTCTTCTTCAGGCACCTGCTCCCCTCCGCCAGCACCACAGCCCGTTAATAAAGGAACTATACATAAAAGAAGCAAACACAACAAAAAAATTAACCATTTTAAGCTCCGGTGTTTACGCACGCCGACCACCCCTTTCATCATGCTCCAGAGCAAAAAGTTCATCTTCTTTGTTGTATTCAATAAAAACCCCATGGTTTCCTGCTTATAGAAAAAAAGGGGTAAATATTAAAAATAATAAATTTGTTTATTAACTTTTTTATCCGTTTTCCAGTATGCTTTAGTTTCGCGGTTTCAACTTTTGTGCCTCTGAATTAATAGGGAAGATAAGCAACAGCCTGTTGGCCCATCTGCTTCCAGGCAGCCAGAAAAGAATCTTTTTCTACTTTCCTGTTCGGTGTTTCTCGCAGGGGATCGTTAAAATAAATATAATCCCCGTCATAGCCCGTAAGGAGCACAGCGTGTTCATGGTATGTTATTTGCACAGCGCCGGCAGAAGTCTGCCAGGTTTCAAATGCAGAAGGCTCTAATTGGGAGAAAGTTGTGTTGGCAATAACCCACACCGGAACATTGTGACTTAAAAAAACCTTGATATCTTTAAAGTCACACCCGGTTAAATCAATCGTCTGCCCGGGTAAATACTTATCCATCAACTCCCTCACCGGCCCATGATACACCCCGTATCCCGGTTTCGCAAAAGAATACATATCTCCCACGAAACCACGGTAAGGATTTCCATGATAAGTATTGCCATTTTCATCGCGGTATAAAGCCGGTTCTTTTACAATTTCCCTGGCCAGGGTCATTTTATCCACATCTATACCTGCGTACTGCAGCAGCATAGCCAGGCTTGTTACCTCGCACCCCCTCGGCAGCTCCGGTTTTTGCATTATATGAGGAACTTCAAGCAAAACGCTTTCTTTTAGTTCATGCGGCTTTGAAATAAATTTTTCCCTGGCTACGGCATCCGGGCAGGAAACCTCTTCGCTTGCGACAGGCCGGGAGGCAACAGAAAAATTTCCCTTAAAACTCCCTGGTAAGCTATCCAAACTGCAGGGTAAAATAATTATCCCCAAAATTAATACTGTACAAGCTAGGGATGTAACTAAAAACAAGATGCAGAAGGCAAGTTTCCTTAACAAACCTTTTTTTGCAGGCGCCGGCACAACCACTTTTCTTGTTTCGCCGCTGTAATCCCCGACTGTCCGGGCATATTCACGAAAAGCAAAACGAATATTGTTTTGGAATGTCTTTTTGTAGGAGTCATGGGGATGCCCTGACTCCCTGGCGAGCTTTAAACCCTTTTCCGCTTCCCTGATCGCTTCCGGATAGCGTTTCTGCCGGTATAACATAATAAAACGGTTATTTATTGTCACAAGTTCTTTCCTTATATTATCCATTGATTATCCATATATTATCCATTTATTTTTTATCCCGGGAACATCATAATATATCAAATTTGCACCCGTATTGTTTTTATGTATCGTTCATATCTTATATCGTCATTTATCCCAAATTATAAAACACTCTGTTTGCACACCATCAAAAAAAGACGGCTTGATTTAGCCGCCTTTACTGTGTTAACATTTGCTAACACTTTATTTATTAACTTTAAGCTTTTTGATCCCCTGTTCCAAACCTTCCAGGGTAAGTTCATACATCGGAAATATTTTCCTCATCATCGCTATTGTATAGTACCCGATTGTACGGTCCCAGTAATATGCGGGTATAGGATTTAACCAGATGGAATGATCAAAATGCTCGGCTAGCCTCTGCATCCAGATTATACCCGGTTCTTCATTCATTACATCCCAATCAATAGCCCCGTTAACCATCAACATTTCACTGGGAGCCATACTGGCATCGCCTACAAAAATAACCTTATACTCGGGATCGAACAACTGTAAAAAACTTTTAGTTTTTATTGAGTTGGACAGCCGGCAAGTCGGATCCAGGTAAATATTATCATAGATGCAGTTGTGAAAGTAAAAAAAACGCAGATCTTTAAAATGGCTGGCCCTGTTCATGGCAGTAAAAAGCTGGCTGCAGATACGCATGTAAGGCGTCATCGAACCGCCTGAATCCATGATTAGCAATACTTTGACGGTATTCTTGCGCCCACGGGACCACACCAGATGCAATAACCCACCTTTATCGCCTGTCTCCCGTATGGTTTCATCAAGATCAAGCTCTTCTTTGGGCCCTTCTTCCTTGCTGCTGAGCTGTCTTAGCTTACGCAGCGCTACCTCAAACTGCCTGATGCCTATAGTTTCGTCAGCACGAAAGCCGCGATACTTGCGCTCTGCGGCTACCTTCACCGCCGACTTGTTAACAGATTCGCCCCCGATACGCACCCCTGCCGGGTTGTAGCCCGAATGTCCAAATCTGGATGTTCCGCCAGTACCTATCCAGTTTCCTCCACCGTGATGTTCGCCCTTTTGTTCTTTTAGCCTCTCTTCCAATTGCCGCCGCAGCTCGTCGAGATCCCATTCTTGAAATTGTTTGCGTTCTTCAGGCGATATGCGTAGCGGTGGAAGTGCATGTTCAAGCCACTTCATTACGCGCTCGGTTAACTCCTGCGGCGTTTCGATACCATAAAAATAATGCTGAAAGGCAAGATCATACCTGTCAAAATGTGTTTCACTTTTTACCAGCACTGAACGCGCTAGAGTATAGAAACCATATAGGCTTGAAAAAGCCAGCCCCCGACACAGCGCCTCCGTCAAGGTCATCCACTCATTGATAGATACCGGAACTCCATAATTCCTCAGCAAGTAAAAAAAGTTGATAAACATATTATCACCTTACCAGTTACGCAAAAAACCGGGGGCAGGTGTTTTTTTCTGTGCACCTTGACTATGCAACCGCTGCAAAACAGCATTAAAATCACGGTCTTTTTTCAATAAAACACCGAGAAATGGCAGCTCTTTTGATATTTTATTAGGGCTGATCCCCCCTACCGTCAGGGCCTGCACCCAATCCAAAAGCTCGCTGGTACTAGGTTTTTTTTGCAGCCCGCTAATACTGCGGACCCAGTAAAAAGCTTTTAAAGCCTCATTTAGCAGCTGCTTTTCCAGATCTGGATAATGAACATTAACTATAGCAGACATCATTTTTTCATCTGGAAATTCAATATAATGGAAAATACACCTTCTTAAAAAAGCATCGGGAAGTTCTTTTTCTGCATTGCTGGTAATTACAACGATCGGCCTGTGCTTGGCCGTGATTGTTTCACCTGTTTCCGGTATGTCAAAACTCATAATATCCAGTTCCCAGAGCAAGTCATTAGGGAATTCAATATCAGCTTTGTCTATTTCGTCAATCAGGAGTACAACCTGTTCTGTTGACGCAAAAGCTTCGCCGAGCTTACCGAGTTTTATATAATGCCGAATATCAGAAACATCGTGATCACCGAACTGGCTGTCGTACAGGCGCTGTACTGTATCGTAAATATAAAGGCCGTCCTTGGCTTTCGTCGTAGATTTGATATTCCAAATTAATATTTTTTTATTTAGTCCCTTGGCAATACTGCGGGCCAGCATCGTTTTGCCGGTTCCAGGTTCACCCTTGATCAAAAGCGGCCTGCCCAGAGCAACAGCAATATTTACACTGTTTTGCAAATCCTCCGATGCGATGTAATCATCAGTACCGGAAAAAGAAGTATATACTTTTGGCAAAGTTATGATCCTCCTACAAAAGTTTTTCTTTTTATAATATTTTTTCCTAAACAATAAATTTCTATGTCAAGGCCATTTTTCCTGCTATTTGCCTAAAAATTATTCTCAAATGGGCGTACGGTTATGGATACGGTACGGGTAATAGCGTTCCATTCAACCTGTGCGCCAAAATACTCACTTATATAGCGCACGGGTACCATCGTGCGGTTATTTTTAAGTACAGGAACGGTATCCATCGCTTTGACCTCCCCGTTAACTACTGCTGACGGGCTGTTAATCCTGAATAATACAGTATCATTCTCCCGCAGGATAGTAACGGTTCTTGAAGCCGGCTCCCAGCCCACCATGCCGCCGAGCGCTTCTGTAACAAATCTCACCGGCACGATGATCCTGTTGCTCGAATCTATAAACGGTGGGGAATCAAAATCTATCGGACGGCCGTCTACCAGCACTGTAATATCCCCCGGGAGCGGTTCGTAATCCTCTATGAGATATTTTTTCCTTTCTTCTTTAAACCTGTTTAGCGCCGGGGTGTAATTTGCCTCGATCTGCTGCGGGGTGAGACCCTCCTCCAGGTAAAGACCGATTTTGTTACTTCCCATTACTTTATCAAACATGACCATATCCTGAGGAGTCTGCCCCCCTTTGGGAACATGGAAATCCCCCAGGGAAAATGCATATGCCAAAGCATAAATACCTGTCCTGGCGGGGTTAAAGGTATGATAGTCGAGGATCTGAAGCCTCACTCCTCCCCCGACGGATTTTTCCTCCGGTATAAACTTAACGCCTTCCAGGCCGGCACTGTTGAGAAGGTCGGCATACTTTTGGGAATCGAGCCCTTTGCCGCCAATCCACTTAAACTGATCAGCCTGGCGGACGCCTGTCCCCTCCCCCAGGCCGGTTGCCATATATCCAAACAGGGAATCCAGATCCGGAATATTCGGCGATGTTGGAACCCACTTTAACCCGGTATCCTGAAATACCATCGTCCTTTTATAACCTTCCATCGGCACAACATAGAGTTCGGCGCCGATATTACGGTTAAAATATTGAGCCAGTTCACCGGCCGTCATCCCGTGCGCCATAGGCAGGTTATCCACACCGACAAATGTCTTATAAGGCGTCTCCAGTACAGGACCATCCACGATCATTCCCCCCAGGGGATTGGGCCTGTCGAGTACAACAATCGGCTTATCATACTTTTCTGCGGCTACCATACAGTAATTCAAGGTTGACATATATGTATAAGTTCTCGCCCCGATATCCTGCACATCGAAGAGGAGCACATCGATACCGCTTAACATCTCCTCCGTCGGCATGCGAGTGCTGCCATAAAGGCTGTAAACGGGAATCCCCAGCTGCGGGTGAAGATAGGATTCCACGTATTCCCCTGCCCTGGCGGTACCGTCAATACCGTGTTCAGGCCCATATAAAGCTACTAAATTGATCGAACTGTCACCGGCAAGGATATCGATTACACTTACCCCCCGGCTATTTACCCCGCTTTGATTAGTAACCAGCCCGACATTTTTCCCTTCAATTAAATAATGGTATTTGTCCATCAGAACTTCATTGCCGAGCTTAACCAGCGGCACTTCTGCTGAAAAAACCGGACCACCCGGAAGAGTTATAAGTACCAAAAGCATGAAAAATACAGAAATCTTTTTTATCATTGTCTTTCTCCTTTCAAAAAATAAACTGTGTTGGTCAATAAAGTAAAAAAATAATTACAGATCCTTCTGTAATTATTAACGTTTGAGCCTATAATTGGTTCCGCCTTTTTATATAATATTTGAGTATTTATTTTAACATCAAAATGAAATCCCTGTCGGACACAATTAGAGGCAATTCATTTTCCGGGAAATATTAACGGTACGCTATTAAAATCAAATTAAAAACATAAAAACAAACGGTATGACAATTTTCAGGGAAATCAACCGACAAAGGTGCAGTACAGAAACACGAATGGGGTCCTTTCCGGAGCTGATTGCAAGAGCAGTCCCATTTATGATAAATATTTTTTCACTATCCTTACAAGGAATTCAGATTTCAGGTGAAGGCTGGCAATATCTATTCTTTCGTTTTTACCATGAACGGTGTTCCTGGCTTCCGATTCAAATCCTCTGGCCATGTGACCTATACCATAAGCAGGAATGCCGGCATTGCGCAGGAACCTCGAATCCGTAGCCCCGGGAGAAATATGCGGCAGGCACGTAATATCATTTCCCGCTATTTCTTTAGTGGCGCTTTCAATCAACCGGTAATAATCAGATTGTGAAGTGGAAAAAGTAGGCGCTAAAAAATTTTTTATTTCTATTTCTATTTCATCACCCAGGTAACGCTGCAGCTCCGACAGAACGTATTCCTCATCCTGTCCGGGCAGAATCCTTACATCCACATCTGCGGAACAATAATCAGGGACAACATTGGTTTTACTACCGCCTTCAATTACGTTGGGTGATATCGTCATACGCGTCATCGCCCGCAGGGTTTCCCTGAACCCTTTATCCTCAATACAATTAATCAAACGATCCGCATTTTCATCATCTAATGGTTCCCTTATACCTTTTATACGCATCAATTCCCTGATTAACAATGATACTTCCGGTATCAGCTTGATTTCTGCCTCATAACCCGCCAGCGAATTAAGCGCACAAATCATTTTCAGCACGGCGTTTTCCCCCAGGGTGGGAATAGATCCATGACATGATTTTCCACGGGCTCGCAAAGTACTCCATGCGGTTCCCTTTTCCCCTAGCTGAATGAAGTAAATCATCTGCCCGTTAATAAAAATAGGTTCCTCTCCCCCCTCGTTAATGGCAAAATCGGCACGTATTTTTTCCGGACAGTTTTCTATTAAGTACTTTACTCCACAGGTTCCGCCCCTCTCCTCATCAGCGGTAGCAGCAAAAATTAGCGTACCGTTAAGAGGCGCACCCTCGCTGGCAAGCCGCAAAACGGCATGGACCTGGGCAGCCATTAATCCCTTACAATCCAGCGCCCCCCGCCCATAAACCACCCCGTTTTTTATTTCACCGGAAAACGGATCAAAATTCCAACCCTCCCCGGCCGGGACAACATCTGAGTGGGAAAGGAAAAGAAGCTTTTTTGAACCTGAACCGAGCCTGGCAATAAAGTTAGCTCGATTTTTTTCAGGTTCAAGGATCTCAATAGAAATCCCAAAGCTGTCAAAGAGCTCCTTCAGGTATCCGGCCACTTTATTTTCATTTCCCGGGGGATTTACTGTCTTGAAACGGATAAGATCGGAGAGAATCCTTTCGGGGGCTATAATCACCAATATCACTCCTTGCAGCATTGTACCTTACATTCGTCATACATGTTTATATACAAAGTGTAACTGCTCGAGCAAACACAAACAGGGCATAGGGAACGGCAGGTGTCAGGTGTGCGAAAAGTCACAGCATCTGTCACTCTGAACGTGATAAAGATTCTAACCATTCTCGGCGTCGAGCAATCTCAATATTTTAGACATCACTTTCCCGGCTTCGCCCCGGATAACAAGATCGGCAACTCTATCCACAGGGGTGTTTTCCCTGTTAATAATAACAAGCCTTGCTCCGGAACTTTTTGCCAGTTCCGGAAGCCCGGCAGCGGGATAAACAACAAGGGATGATCCGATACAGATAAGCAGATCACAAATCTTGCAGTATTCCTGAGCATCTCTTAAGGTTTGCACCGGCAGAGATTGTCCAAATGAAACGGTCGCTGGTTTTAACAACCCCCCGCAGTGACCACATTTTTCAACCTCTTTTCCTTTTTCCAGGTCATTAAATATTTCCTCCCAGGGGTAGAGGGCATTGCATGAGAGGCAGCGTACTTCCCACATGTTTCCATGCAGCTCAAAAACTTTTTCGGCGGTGTTTCCTGCAGCCTGGTGCAAGCCGTCGATGTTTTGGGTAATAACAGCAATCAATTTCCCTCGTTTTTCCAGGTCAGCCACTGCAAGGTGAGCGCGGTTGGGTTTCACATCTTTTGACAGCCTCCAATTTTCCCTGTAAAATTCCCAGTAAAGGCGACGGCTGCGCGGGCTGGATTGAAAATTCTGAAAGGACAGCTCGGAAGGATCAAAGCGCTCCCAGAGCCCACCCGGACTACGAAAATCAGGTATCCCCGATTCGGTACTAATCCCGGCCCCTGTAAATACTACACCCTTCCGGCTTTCATTAATCCAACGAGCACAGATCTTAAGCTGCTCCTCATTCATTGCGGTCACTTGATAATACCCCCTTCTAAATTAAACTTTTTTTACACAGTTAGTGAACCTCCCCGCGTGCATCGCCGCCGGAGATAATATCCTCATAATCATAGGTAAATTCCACCATTTTTATGGCCATATAGATAGAAACACCGCATCTCAAAGCAAGCGCAATCGCATCGCTGGGCCTGGAATCCAGAACCATTGTTTTCCCATCCTGTTCAAGATATATCTCCGCATAAAAAGTACCATCAATGATATCCGTAATAACTATTTTCTGCAGTTTTCCACGCAGGCTTTCTAGCAGTTTTTTCAGCAGATCATGCGTCAACGGCCGGGGCGGCGTTTTACCCTGCAGTACAAGAGCTATTGATTGCGCTTCTACAGGCCCGATAGAAATCGGCAGAACCTTTTTCTCTTCCTCATCCGTCAACAAAACTAAAAAGTTTCCCCCCTGATCTACAGTTACCGCTTTTACTTTCATCAATAGCATTCTCACCACATCCTCACTTAGCTATTTAAAACATTAAAACTTCCGACTATTTTTATTATAGCTTATCGCAAAAATTCCCGTTCAATAGATATCAGCCCGATCCCTTAGCACGCTGTTATCTTAATAATAATTATAATGGAATGTTTTAGAGATATCAATTCAGACTCAGATTATTGAACAGCTTCAAGTAATCTGCAATATTCTTAGTCACCAGGAACTCCTTTTTTACCTTTTCCTTCCCCGCCTCTTTCATCTCCTTGGCCACCAGCGGGTTCCTTAACAGGGTTAACGTTTTCTGAGCACATTCTTCTACAGTGTTTACAAGGTAACCGGTAACTCCATCCTCAATTTGCAGCTTGATACCCCCGACGTTGCCGCCTATTACCGGTGTGCCTTTCCATAAACTTTCTGCAACGGTAAGCCCAAATCCTTCCCTGATCGATTTTTGTAATACTACACTCGAAGCCGTCTGAAAGGCATTGACCTCCAGGTTGGAAATACCGTTAAAATTAGTAATAATAGTTATATCGTAATCTTCCCCCGCTCTCCGCAGCGTTCTGTACAAATAATCCCAGCCTTCCGGATCATCAGTGGCCATGGATCCGATCAGCGCCAGCTGGACACTGGGCAGCTCTTTTTTTACGATTTTATAAGCGTCGATAACTCCGAGGGGATCCTTCCAGGGATCAAATCTTGAAACCTGGGAAATGAGCGGCCTCCCTGTATCTACACCAAACTTACTGATAACAGCTTTCGCATCTTCTTTTTCCAGGGGAATGTTTTTGGGGCTGAGGGGATCGATAGATGGGGTAATATAAACGATATTTTTAAAACAGGAGCTCTCTTGGGCAAAGTCCTTCATGGTTAAGATCCAGGTATCATAATCAAGCAGATACTCGCAAAGAAAATCCCAGTACTCGGGGTTGGGAGTAGAAGTATCGATATGGCACCTCCAGATCCATTTTTCCTCATTCTTTTTCCCCCGGTATTTTATTAACGCTGCGGGCTGCGGATCGTGGATAACGATAAAATCATACTTCCAGTCGCTCATATAGGAAGCATTCATTTTATTGTATTTCAAATAGATCTCAATATCATCGCGGGACAGCTCTCCCTCCTGCCCCTGCAGCCGATTATGGAATGTTTTTGTAACTCTAAAAAACTCCTCGTGGGCGAATATTGTCCACCAATCCACATCCAATCCCATATCCTTCATAAGAGGAACTATCGAGTGCAGCTTTTCTGCTACCCCGCCCCCATAGGAAGTAGCGTTAACCATAGCAATTCTTTTATTTTTTAACTTCTCGGCAAGATACATGAGTTCGCTCTCAGCCTGCCTGTCAATAAATTGCAGGTAATCGCTGAATTTTTTTTGCCCTACCTTTACCAGCTGTATATCTATTCCCTCCTAGATAAATAACTGTTAGGAACAACTTTCTTACTATAATTTATCCCTTAATGGTTATATTATTACTATGAGAAAAATGGGATACAGTATTATAGATCGCGAAAAAGCCAGAATCGAATTCAGGGTCTTTGCTTATCAGAAAGAAAAGGTCAGCCTTTTACTACAGACAAAGCATGGAGAAAAAATCATCCCCATGGAGCAGGAGGAAGCCCATATCTACAGTACTGTTGTTGAAGGCCTGGGGCTAGACTTGCTTTACAAGTTCAGAATAGAAAATGAAGGTAATTATCCAGACCCCTATTCCAATTATCAGCCGCAGGGCGTGCACGGGTTTTCCCAGATAATTGACCACGCAAGCTATTCCTGGAACGATAAAGAGTGGAAAGGCATAGATTTAGACAAGTTAATTATTTATGAGCTGCATACAGGCACCTTTTCCCCCGAAGGCACTTTTAGAGGTGTGGTAAACAAGCTCGACTACCTGCTTGAACTGGGAATCAACGCCATCGAATTGATGCCTGTGACCCAGACGCCAGGAAGGTGGAACTGGGGATACGATGGAGCAAACCTGTTTAGTGTCAATAAAAATTACGGCACCCCGGATGATTTAAAGTATTTGGTTGATACCTGCCACCAGAAAGGGATCGGCGTAATTCTCGACGTAGTATATAATCACCTGGGACCGGAAGGAAATTACCTGCCCGTATACGGTCCCTACTTTACAGAGAAACACAAAACGGCGTGGGGTGCAGCTGTTAATTATGATGATAATTTCAGTGAATATACCCGTGCAATGGCGCTTGAGAATATTCGTTTCTGGTTGGAAGAATACCATATCGACTGCCTGAGGCTGGATGCTATTCACACAATTATGGACGAAAGCAGCCGCCATATATTGCAGGAAATGAGTTCGACGGCAAAAGAAGTGAGCCAAAAAACCGGCCGCAAGATTTTCCTCATTGCAGAAACCGATGAAAACGACGTTAAGGTAATTAATCCCCCGGAAAAAGGAGGTTACGGCATCGATGCCCAGTGGATGGACGATTTTCATCATATAATTCATAGCTTTCTAACAGGTGAAAAAGGAGGATATTACCAGGATTACGGCCGCCTTGAGGGACTGGAGAAAGCTTTTAAGAATTACCTCTACACCGGGGAGTTTTCTCAATTCTGGCAGAAAAACCGCGGAACAGATGCTTCCCAAAATCCCGGTTACCAGTTCGTGGTCTCCCTGCAAAACCACGATCAGGTGGGTAACAGGGCCCGCGGGGGAAGAATTTCCGCGCTGGTTGATTTTCATTTTTTAAAAGCAGCGGCGGGTTTGATTTTTTTGTCTCCCTATATACCTTTACTTTTCATGGGTGAAGAATATGCAGAAAAAAACCCGTTCCTGTTTTTTACCGATTATGAGGATAGCGAACTACAGTCAGCAGTTTCAGAGGGGCGCCGTAAAGAATTTAAAGACTTTAACTGGGACGAGATCCCCGATCCTCAGGATGAGCAATCTTTTTTTAACTCCAAATTGACCCCCAGGGAAAATTGGACCAAGGAAAATCAATGGATTTTCAATTTTTACCGTGATTTAATTAACCTGAGGAAAAAACACCCTGCCCTGATGCATCTTGAGAAGGAAAACACCGAAGCCAGGGTAAACAGTGAACAGAAAATTGTTGAAGTAAAAAGGTGGAATAATGATAAAAAGCTGAGGGCCCTTATAAACATGGGCGAAGAGGAGATCCCCCTCGAAGTTACCAGCGGCCGTCAAATATTTAATTCCGAATGGAAACAATACGGTGGAAAAATCGAGGGAGACAGTTCCACCTTATATAAAGGCAACATGATCATCTTCGAAGAAAGCTGACCGCAATCACGAAAACGGCTAAGATGCTATTAAGATGCTTTAAATCGCTAAAACAAGCCGGGGGCGTATAACGCTGCTCCGTGCACTAAACCACTTCAGACACTCCACTTCAGACACTATAGATCGTACTGATACTGCCCCCCGGCCTGAGATGCCTTTGAGCTGTTTGCCGCTAGATTTCTTAGCCATATCTATACATAAACCGCTTCACGCAGAGTATTGAAGTATTCCTCAATCTCCTTCCTCCCCATGGAATCTATTTCACGGATCATCGCAGGAAAAATAGGCGGGTACAGCTCGTAAAGAAACTCATACATTTTATCCACCAGATACTCCTGATCGGGCACCGCGCCCCAAATTTTCTGTATATGATCGGTAGCCATAAAAACAGCCTGGCAGTAATCCTGTATCAACAAGAGCATCCTTTTCAGAGTAAAATAATCCATAACCGGGTTTTTGTTTTCTGTATACAACTCTGCCGCTTTCTGGAGCGCTACTTTTTTCCACTGAAAAGCATTTTCTATCTCCTTATCCACTTCTGAAGATATTTCGCCCCCCTCTTCTCTGAAGCGTTCCATGCCGTAACGGAGATATTTAATACGGTTGTCAATAAAGATATCCAGCGACCGCACAATACCAACCAGGTTGCGCTCGTCTAACCTTTTTAAAAAGCGGCTGCAAATTAAACCCGTGAAAGACTCCTCCATTTTTCTCAACAACACCGAGCAAATTAAATACCCTTTCAGGCAGGGAAGTTTTTGTCTCCCCTCAGTCGGCCTCCATCCCCAGTTACAGGCCCTTTTCATCAATCTCAGGTATATTACTACCTGACTATCGGGATCTTCACGGATCAGGTCATATCCAATTTGATCAAAATGTTTTCCGTCTGCAGGAATATTCAGCGATAGGTTAAAATTTTCTGCCAGCGTGTCGAATATTCCGCAGAAGTATTTACCGTTTTCCCAGAAAATATGCGGATGATCGTAGAGCCCGGTTTTCTCCTTTTCATACCTTCCCGTTCCAAAGACTCCTAGAGGAGGATAATGCCCGTCTACCCTCAGGATCAACCTGATCTCCGGGGCCCAGTTTATGCTATCAAAAAACAACTCCGGCAAATTATCCAGCCCGCCGGGCTTTAATATTTCGTCAATATATTCATCCGGCGTTACATAATGCACACGCAAAGAATCTTTCGTCTCCCGAAGTACCTCTATCCAGGCTCTCTCCATTATATCCAGAGCGATATCCCCAAAGTCCATTAGCTCCAGATCTTGTATATAAACAAGAACGCCGTCTTCAGGGGCGTTACTCAACTCCCGGTAAAGCACTTCCTTATAAATCTTTACACCCTCTTCATAATCGATGGGATACTTCTCCCCTTCATCGTAAAGATATTCGTTTTTGAACACGGGGTAGTCGCCCAGTTTGTATCCCTGAAACTTGACCTCCTCCCGCTTCATCTTGGTGATCGGTCGCCAGATTTCTTGGGAAATCGGAAAGTTCCTGGGAAAAGCAAGGATATTTTGCCTTTCTGTTTTGATCAAAAAGGGTTTATATTTATAATCGCCATCCCCCCTGAATTGAAAGGGCACCTTATCGTCGGATAGGTGGGGAAAAATTACATAATTAATGTTCGCCTCCTCCACACCTTTCATTTTGTCAAACATATAAGAAGCCTCCGTAGCAAAATAACCCTTATACTTCGGGTAAGGAACCCCCATCAGGTTATGCAGGTACTCCATATTCCACTGGATTTCCTGCGTCACCTCCTCGGTTTTCAGCAAAGATACGTGCGTATGATGAGCATGACCGTAAAGGGGATAGAGCCTTCTTTTAGCATAGGCATCCTGCAAATTTCGGAAAGCACGAGGCAATACATCTTTTATCTGACAAAGAAGCTCGTTGGTATATTCCACACAGATGGGAGCACTTATTTTTTCAGCAAATTTTATGCTACGAGAATATATATCGCGCCCCTCATCCTTTCTTTTTTTAATGTAATTTTCGTCCAGAATTGTGTTTTTCATCGGATTGCCATCATCCAGTCCGGAAAGAAGTACCTCCGGCAAATCCCACAGCAGTTCATGGGCATGGAATGCCAGGATCACATATACATTTTTCACAATAACCACCCTTTCATTAAGACACATACTTTCATTGAGACACATATTTGTAAACAAAACCGCTGTAAGATGGCAGGACAAAGTCACGCACAACGGCTTCTGACTGACTATCCGCACCGACAATTAAGCCATCCCCATCCCAATTTTGAAGCCCGCCTTTTTGCCTGTTAGTTATATCCACCACATAATCAATGTCTGCCATTTTTTCCCACTTACCTGGAAAACCGAAATGCACGTCCACATTTAAATCGCAGCCTTCAAAATTTAACATTACCAGCATCCTCTCACCGGTCCCATCGGCTGCACGCCACCCGATAACCCTTTTTCCTCCCCCTCTTTTCTTATCCATCCAAGGTCCCAAAATCCATTCAAACTTTCCTTCTTCGGCAGGGTTGTATCCGCTAAGTTTCAGGCTACCGCTGTATCTTCTGAGCTTGATCAACCTCTTCGTCCATTCATAAAAACTGTGCGTCTGAGGATATTTTGCCCAGTTTACATCAATACGATTTCTTTCCCTTTCAATGCCGTACTCCTGGCCCATATAGATCATCGGTTGCCCCAGGGCAACCATGGTGGACATCATCCCCAGCCTTGCCTTCCTATTCTTAATATTTGCCTGTTGCAAATATTTTTCATCCCCTGTCGCCACTTCATATTGCACGCTGTTCTCATCGTGGCTTTCACAATAATTGATAACGTTATTCGTATGGGCGGCAAAACTATCCTTGCTAAAATAAAACATATTCCCCAAGTCGTCAGGGCTGTTGTCTACGCCTTCAAATTCGCCTTCCCTTAATAAAGCCTTAATTTTATCGTGGAAGATATCCGACCACTGGGCGTAGCCGTTATAACCATCAAGATTCAGGTCCTCTTCGTTGGGCAAATTCTCTGCGATCATAATTGCATCGGGCTTAAAGCCTTTATCCTTAATCTCGTGTGCAAGCCGGTGCAGCAATTTATGGTTAAGAAAATAGCTGTGTGTGGCATCAAAACGAAAGCCGTCAATATGATATTCTCTAATAAACATTTTGCAGGAATCGATAAGCATATTATCCACTTCATCTTTTCCGGTCGCCACCCTGTTGCCCCACATCGTCTTGCCTTCAAAGTAAAAGCCACCGTCTCCGGAACCGTCATCGATCAGCATCCAGAGCGGGTTAAAATCGTTGGAAGTATGGTTAAATACCTGGTCGATGATCACCGCAAGCCCGTGGTTATGTGCCTCGTTAATCATTTCCCTAAAATCATCGGGAGTGCCGAAATCCTTTTCCACCGCCATAAAAGTACAGGGTTCGTACCCCAACCCGCGCTTTTGAGGCACTTCCGAGGTCGGCATGAGGGCAATGACTGTAATGCCGAGTTCATTAAAATAACCCTCCTTTATCCGCTGAATTACCCCCCGGAATGTCCCCTGATCTTCGTCGGGTACCGCTGGATCGTTGTCAGTAAAGCCGTAAACATTCAATTCGTAGAGGATCAGATCATTAATTTGGGGAGTCTTCCAGCCCTGGTCGCTCCATTTAAATCTGGTGGGATCGACCACTACCGAGTTGCGGTACTTGAAGTCGTCGCTGAAAACCCTGGTATAAGGATCGCTCACATAACGCTCATATTGGCCGACCCCGCCTTGAACGAAGAATTTATACTCTATCTGTTTCAAAGCTTTTTCGGGCTTAATTCTGGCCAGCCAGATATTCGGTTTATAATAAAAACCGCGATACAGCTCCATCTCAATAAACCTCTCTTCCTGGGGAGATGGATGGCCGGGGCACTGCCAGTCATTAAAATTCCCCACCAAATAAACACGGGCTGCCCGGGGATGAAAAAAGCCAAAAAGGATAGAACAGTCAGTAAGAATATTTGCGCCCAACATGGAGGGTATTCCAAGGCCGGAAACATCGGTAACAGGCAGATAAAAATTTTCCTGAGGAATCAGTTTTTCTATCTCTGCATAGTAATCCTTGACATTTCCGCGCGGCTTTGCGGGCTGCACGTTGTAAATATTGTGCCTGTCGGCCATAGCCCATATTTCTTCACCCAGGCAGGCTTCATAGTACCTGTCAAGGGATTCATCTTCCCATACAACCTTTTCCCCATGCCTACCTTTAAATTTAAAATTAAACCTGCTGCGGTTGCTCCTTACATCATAATATAAACCGAACTTATCTCTGCCGGCGGGAGCGACTTCTTTTTCCAAAGTAGCCCCGTCACTTACCCATATCCACAGCCTTGGATCGCGAAAATCACGTTTATTATCATAATGTATTCTTACCTTGTATTGCATCCTTGGCCTCCTCCAAAAACATTTCCTACTGCCCTTCCTAAAATTCAGATCATGGCCTTCCCGGGGTTTCCTAACCGGGTGGCAGGCTCCCACACCAGCGCAAAATTACAGATCCTGATCTTCCCGGGGTTTCCCAGTTGTAATCAATAAAGGGCATCTATATAATGCCCTTTATTATAAAAAGATATAAAAAGGATACGATACAAATTCACGCAAGATCGGGGACGGCGGGGCAAGCCCGGAGACGGTTTACGCAAGTTCGGGGACGGTTCTTTTTCTTGCTTTTTTAGGACCTCATTCCCCAGAATATTAAAGCAACACCCAGATAGATTATAATCATTTTATTATAATTAATCTTTTGTGTTACCCCCGTTAAGCCCAGGTACATGACGCTTATAAAAATAAAAGGCCCTATGGAGGCAAGCAGCGCATTAATCTTTAATGCATGTTCCAGGCTGTTAAACCTGTAGATCAAGATCGCCGCGATAATTTCCATACTTCCCGATAAAATACGCAAAAAAACTATACCAAGCAGAAGTGGAGACATTTTTCACCCCACATAATCTTGTCATTCTTAATTAAAAAGATACGCTGCATTGTATAAGCTTATGCTTTAAAAGGGATAGAAAGGTTTTTTTCGGCAAAGATATATGAGAGAAAGGAGGGATCTATGTTGGCAAAAAAATACAACAAGGGCCGGAAACAAAAGCCCAATTACTCCAAAAGGGGCATACAAAATGTCCAGCTGGAAACAGGCTCAGAGTTTGATCTTGAAAGCAGCTTAAAAGAACAGAAAAATAAAAACCAATCTTTTTGCGAGGAGTCTGAACAGTCTTTTTCACCTAAAAGGAAATAACCAGATCGCCCAACTATTAAGATAATAAAGGATAATATGAGGGACAGCAGCCACGATATCCAGCTGAGCCCTCATTTTTTGCATTATAATCCATTTACCCCGGCTTCCTTGAATACTTGTATAGCAGCTATATTAATTGCAACTACGGGATATTTGCCTTGAAAAACTGAAATAATAAAATAAAATGCAGGTGCGGGGTGAAATTGATGCCAGAAAAACAGGATGAGACAAAAGTAGTAAGTTATGCCGCCATCAGGTACGGTGCCTGGTTGCTTGGCTTAATCATCGTTCTTTATTTTATCAGCCGCCACCTTTTTCCATTTATTCGCTCATTATTCTAAAAATTTTTGCCCACAATTTACCATAACTGCGCTTTTTTAATAAAGTACTAAGATTTGTTAACATAATGTTAATTTTTCTTAAACCATTAGAGCAGGGCTTTAATCAGCAGATTTGCCCTGCTGATTTTTTTGTCTATAATATAGGTTAACATAATTAATTTCGGATGAGAAGTAAGACAAATCCGAAATTAGAGGAGGTATACATATGACAATACCAATGTGGGACAAAAACAAATTAGGAAAAACAATAACGGTAATGCTATTACTTGGATTAGCATTGTTCGGCTGGGCACAGGCTGCGCTGGCAGCCACGTACACTGTTAAGCCGAAGGACACCCTCTGGGGAATAGCGCAGAGGTACGGCATCACGGTAAACGAACTGGCTAGGACAAATGGTATATCTAATCCATCGATGATCTATCCCGGCCAGGTCCTTTCAATATCGGGGAAAATACATACTGTACGGCCCGGGGACACTCTCTGGCTAATTTCCCAGTGGTATGGTGTGAATCTTCAAGCGCTAATATCAGCTAATCCCGGAATAAATGCAAATTATATTTATCCCGGACAAATTATTCATCTCCCGGCTGCCGGCGTCACAGAGGCATATGCCTCAAGAGCAGGGCGAATCTATTCAAACTATTCTCAGGGGGAAATTGATCTCTTAGCGCGTCTGGTTCATTCCGAAGCCTCAGGAGAACCTTATATCGGGCAGGTAGCTGTAGCAGCTTCAGTATTAAACAGGGTAGCTAGTCCCCGATACCCCAACACCCTTTATGGAGTAATCTATCAGGTAACAAATGGCAATTATCAGTACAGCCCCGTTCTGGATGGAAGGGTCAATCTTCCGGCCAACCAGACCGCTTACCGGGCAGTTTACGAAGCACTCGGCGGATGGGATCCATCAAACAACGCGCTTGGATTTTACAATCCGCGCAAGACCAGCAACCAATGGGTACGCCAGCAAACAGTTACCACAGTAATCGGCAACCATGTATTTTTCCGCTAAACACAAAATCCAAAATAAAACACATCAATGTTGCTAAACGGATCCAAGGCAAGCGCTCATAAGGAAAGCTGCCCTGCCATTATAAAAATTGGCAGGGTAGCTATAATTTCCAAGAAAATATAATTCTATACTATCCGTTCATTAATATAAAAAGCCGTTCATAAATATAAAAAGCATCATAAAAAAGCATCACGCAGCTTCCAAAGGAGCGTGATGCTTTCGAAATTATATGAGCAAACCTGTAAGCCGAGTTCTGTACTCCTAAAAATAGAGTAGCAGCCATCTATCTAGGACGCCAGTTGCCTGGCATCTCCAGCGACTCATACCCGAGGGATTCAGCGGGCAACATCATCTCCCTCCTATTCAGTCTTGCTCCGGGTGGGGTTTACCTAGCGAGCCAGTCACCTGACCCCTGGTGCGCTCTTACCGCACCGTTGCACCCTTACCTTTTCTAGAGCTTCTAGAAGCTCCAGAAAAGGCGGTTTCTTTCTGTGGCACTATCCTTAGGGTCGCCCCCACTGGGCGTTACCCAGCACCCTGCCCTGCGGAGCTCGGACTTTCCTCGAAAGCATCAATGCTCTCGCGGCTGCCCAGTTTACTCATTATTATTATCTTTTGATAATAGTTTAACTCAATATTTTCGCGCTGTCAAGCTTAGGATTCAGAAATCTGTTTACGTACGTACGCATTTAACAAAAGCCTTAGGAGGAAAGATCGTATAAAAAATCAAGGGCATCTTCCAACTCAGCTACGGATACCACTTCTATCTTCGTAGCTGCTTGCAGCGCGTCCTCATAATTTTCTTCCGGAACAAGAAAGAACTCAATACTTTCTCTCTCCGCAGCAGCTACTTTTTGCTTTACACCTCCGATGCCGCCAACTTTTTCATCAAGGCTGATCGTCCCTGTTCCGGCTATCTTATGCCCTCCCGTCAGGTTTTCCGGAACCAATCTGTCGAATATCTCTAAGACAAACATCAGGCCTGCAGATGGGCCAATAACAGGGCCAGTTTCAATTTTTATTTCCATCGGCAGAACCGGTTGCCAGTTCAGGGTGCGAACATATATACATAAAGCTGCTTTCTGCGGATCGTCAATATGCGGAGCAGTTACAACCTCTAAATCCTTAATCTCCTTACCCTGTTGAACGGTAATAAGGATGTTTTCTCCAATCTCTTTTTCCTGGATCTTTTCCACAAGCTCTTCAGCCAGGTTTACTTCGTCACCTTCAACTGCCCTGATAATATCTCCGGGCTTCAGAATATCCTCCACAGGACTTCCTGGAATTAAATCCACGATTTCTACCCCTTCGCTGACAATGGGAACTTCATAGCCTGCTCTGCGCAATGCAATTATTTGTGCAAGATATTTGCTATCCTGCATCCAGTTTTGCATCAGCTCGCTGTATTCCTCGGAGGTCATATCGGGAGGGATAACCCTGGAAATAGGACGTAAATCCAAAAGGGGATGAAAGGCACCGTAAAGGAAACTCCACAAATTAGCCGGCTGTTGGGCAACTGTCATCATGAAAAACCCGCCTGCTTCTTCCCTAGCTTTTCCTTCAACCTGAATCAAGCTGCTCAAATCATCAGCCGACCCGGGTTTAATAATGTAATACCCTGTAGGAACCAGAAAACCCAGCACAATTACTAAAAATATAACAATAATAAGCCTGATTTTTTTATACAAATATACCCCTGCTTTCCAAAAGAGCCGAGAGCTCGGGCAGGGCTTCACGGGCCGCTTTTTCACCGAGCGCAACAGCTTCCTGAACTTTTTCAAACTGCGAAGGAGCAATTTCACCGAGATTGGGAGATATGACAAAATCTGCATTTAGTAAAATATCCCTGCTGATTTCCCGGATCATTATATCAAAAGATCGGGCAATTACATCAATCACGGACTTAATTTTTCCGCTTTCCTGGGAAAAACCGGTATCAACGGCCAAAACAAAATCTGCTCCCATTTCTCTGACAACTTCACAGGGAACGCGATCGAGTATACCGCCATCAACTAGAAGCATTTGGTCCATTTTAACGGGCACAAAATAACCCGGCAGAGATATGGATGCCCTGACGGCTCGGGAAACCAGTCCATCTTTTAATACCACTTTTTTCCCGCTAATAAGATCAACAGCGACAACAGCAAAAGGTATATTCAATTTGTCAAAGGTAGATCGCTTTGTCATGAGATAGATAATTTGTTCGATTTTTTTTCCGCTTATAATTCCCTTTCGAGAAAAAGTGAAATCTACCCAGTTACGCCGTTCAATGGCTTTTGCAAATCTCTCCAGCATTCCGATATCCGCTCCGCTGGCATAAAAAGCCCCTACAAGAGCACCCATACTGCATCCGGAAAGATAATCTATTTTAATCCCTGCTTCTTCCAATACTTTTAAAACCCCTACATGAGCAAAGCCCCGTGCTGAACCCCCTCCCAGAGCAAGACCAACTTTTTTTTCTTCCATATACGTTAAACTTCTCCCGCTTTTTTATTATATTGTTAATCAATAACAGCACAATTTATTCCGCTTACTCCGCCCACAATTGAGCATCGGCCTTTATAAACCTTATTCTGCTTTTATTAATAATTACCTGCCGTTTCCCGTGTACTACCCCGCTCCACGGTAGGGAAGTATCTATACCAAAACAGCAACTATGCTGGTCTATAAACAATTTTTTATTAATATATATTAAAGCGGTAAAAGCAAATTTTGGAGCAGATAAGAAATATGACTATAAACAAAAAGATGATCGCTTTCTATCTCCCTGCAATAATAGCAGTGCTGATTACTTTTAGTCTTGTTCTTTACCCCCAGGAGGCTTTTGAAGCTTCATTAAACGGCCTTGCTATCTGGTGGAATATTGTCTTCCCCGCCCTTTTACCCTTTTTTATTTTTTCACAGGTGCTTATCGGCCTCGGAGTCGTGCATTTCCTGGGTGTCCTGCTGGAGCCCATCATGCGTCCGGTCTTCAATATTCCGGGAACGGGATCATTTGTAATGGCGATGGGACTTGCATCAGGCTTCCCCCTTGGCGCCGTCCTGACAGCAAAATTACGAAAAGATAAGTTATGCAGCAAGGTAGAAGGGGAACGCCTGATAAGTTTTGTCAACACCGCAGATCCGCTTTTTATGTTTGGCGCCGTTGCCGTAGGGATGCTTCACCGCCCGGAAGCGGGTGCAACAATTGCCGCAGCGCACTACCTTTCCAGTGTTTCGCTTGGATTAATGATGCGTTTTTACAAATGCCGTAACGGCATAATGCATAAGCAAAGAGCAGTTGCCCAAAAGAAAGCGCAGGACAATATTTTCAAGCAGGCATTGAAAGCCCTGGTCAGGGCCAGAGAAAAAGACGGCCGCCCCATTGGCAAACTCCTCGGAGATACCGTCAAGGATTCTATCAATACTTTATTGCTTATTGGTGGGTTTATCATCCTTTTTTCTGTAATCATAGCGATTTTAAACCTTACAGGACTAACCGGCTATCTGGCAACATGCTTTTCGTGGATCCTTGCACCGTTGGGGTTGGACATTGAGCTGGCACCGGCTCTAATCAGCGGAATAATCGAAATAGACCTGGGATGTCAGGCGGCAGGCGCTATCCCCAATATAGCCCTGTCTCAGCAATTGATCGCAGTAAGCGCTATCATTGCCTGGAGCGGGCTGTCAGTTCATGCCCAAGTGGCAAGCATTATAAGCGGAACGGATATCAGCATAGTGCCCTATATTCTCGGCCGGATTATTCAAGCTATCCTGGCGGCGCTGTACTGTAAGCTTTTGACTGGCCCACTTCAACTCTCCTCGCTGCTTAGAGCAGAAACCATTCCCGCCTTTCTCCAAACTATCCCGAACAGTAAATTACCTTACTGGTATGGGAGGACAATTTTTATGGGAGAACGTTTTTTCTTTATTATGCTGCTACTGCTGGCTGTCTCTTTAGCTTTTTATTACGCGGAAGGATTATACAAAAAAAAAGCGCGCAAAAATAACGCTTCTATAAAAATCAACAAATAATAAACAATAAATAATAAAGGGAAAACTTGATCTAATAAAAGAACTCGATCTTTTCTTATTTTGTTGTTTTATTATTGCTCCTCTTGAATATTTTATTTTTTATCATGGAGTAGACCTTTGGCGGCACAAGGCCTCTTATATCCCCCCCATAACTAGAAACCTCCTTTACAATACTGGAACTAATATAGGAATACATATTATTGGTCACCATAAACATGGTTTCAATATCACAGTTTAGTTTTTTGTTTACCAGTGCCATCTGAAATTCAAATTCAAAATCAGATATTGCCCTCAACCCTTTAACTATAATGCTTACACCTTGTTTTTGGGCAAAATCAACTAATAAGCCCTGATGACATACTACCTCCACATTATCATAGCAATCCACAACACTTTCGAGCATCTGAACTCTTTCGTTCATAGAGAACATAACATCTTTTCTCGGGTTTTCCAAAACAGCAACTATAAGGTGTTCGAATACTTTACTGGCCCGGTCAATAATATCGAGATGGCCGTTTGTTACAGGATCAAAGCTGCCAGGATAAATGGCTTTAGTCAAAATAACGCCTCCCTCCAGCAGATTGTATTCAATCAGTTAAGATATTTCCAACTCCCTAAAAAGAATTAACATAGTATTACCATAGATTTTTTTTTGCCAGGGCTGAAAGGGGGCAGCCTTCAGCCAGGTTCCTGGTTTGTGGCTATCTCTCTCTACACCGACAATGCCTCCACTATAAATAATTCCATACTCATGCAGTAAATGTAAAATACTCAGCACCCCTTCGTAATGATATGGAGGATCAAGGTAAACAACATGAAAACATTCTTTTCTTTTATGTAAAATTTTCAGAGCACGGCTAACATCACAGGGCAGGATTTCTGCCAAAGGATAAAGATCTGTCAGTTTAAGATTTTTCCTTATCAATTTTAAATTATCGGGGTTTTTTTCCACGAATACACATCTTTTCGCTCCTCTGCTGAGAGCTTCTATACCAATACTTCCGCTTCCGGAAAAGAGATCCAGGAAATCGGCTCCTTTAATATAATTACCTATTATATTAAAGAAAGCTGCCTTTACCCTATCGGATGTAGGGCGTGTTTTTTTTCCCCGGGGTGATATTAAATGCCTTCCCCTGGATGTCCCGGCGATAATTCTCATCATTCACCTCCTTTACGCTTTAATACTCGGAAACACTGCTTAATTTTAACATTTAATATTTTAAAAAGCAACATATAAATGTAATAAATTACCAACTATTTTTTTGAAAATAAAGTATAACTTATAAAATAATGTACATAATATTAATGCATCAACAATATTCCCCATAAGCTCTTCCTCCGGTTTCTCCTCTCCCAACCCCTATGCCGAAAACCATTACTATGGCTTCGACATAGGGGGATTTTTTTAAACTTAATAAAGCGGGCCGAAGCCCGCTTGTTTACCTTGTGTAGATTGTGAGACCATAAAACCATTACAGCAATTGTTGTTGAATTTGCTGCTGACCTTGAGGTGCAGGTTGATTTGCAAGTTGAGCAGTTTGAATTTGGCCACCCGCCATCTGGTTTTCAACTTGCTGAATCATCTTCCTTACCATGTAGCCACCAACATAACCGTTCTGCCGGGAAGTCAGCTCCCCTTTGTCTACTCCCTGGTAATTGGCAATGCCCAACTCATTGGCTATTTCATATTTGAAATTCTCCAGGGCTTGCTCGGCGCCGGGAACAAGGGCTCTATTACGTCCGGTCCTTCTTTGATTTGTAGGCATTTATTTTCACCTCCTTCCTTAAGAATCTGTCTATATTATTTGTTATATAGAATCGAATATACTTAGAATGTTTCTCCAAAAATATAATATTATATCCATTAAATAAAAATTTTATCCTATTCCACCAAAATAAATAAAAAAAAATTACAAAAGGATGCATAGAAACTTTATGGAAATTACAACCAGCAGGCTTTTGAATCATAAATACCGTAAATACCGTTTAATCTGTTCCTTTTAATCTGTTTCTGTGACATTAGCACCAGATAATTAACAAGGTGACATTATCACAGATTAAACACACAACAACTTTACAGTCTTGTTTTAAAAAAAGAATTATGCTAAAATCTAATTTATTGGAATGGATTTGTAGAATGGACTTGAGGCGGACAAAAAATGGGGTGGAATCTAAAAATCGGAAACTAACAATATTTTTTACAAAAGAATTAGCCTTTTTACAAAGAATTAGCCTTAGGGAGGTGCAATAATGTCCAATAAATGTTATTTTTGCGGCAGGAGGAAAAAAAGCGGTTTTATGGTCAGTCATTCCCATATCAGGTCAAAACGTACATGGAAACCAAATATTCAAAAAATTAAAGCCTTAATTAACGGCGTTCCACAAAGAGTACATGCCTGTACGCGCTGCCTGAAATCAGGAAAAGTAAGCAGGGCCATTTAATATTTTTTTATTGAACAAATTTCGCCGGATAAGGTCAATCAAAAATAAAAAGCGCATCTAAACGCGCTTTTTTATTTTTGATTGAGAGTTTATTGGACTTGTAGCTGTTTTTGACACAATGTTGGGATTAGCGTCTTCCCAGAAGCCCTTTTAATATGTAGCTGAGTATTTTGGGCATTTTAAAAACATAAAACCTCATTTTTAGTCCCCCTTAGAATATTAAAATTGTAATGGTCGTTAAACCATTTAAAATTACAAAAAAATCAGCTTTTTACTGCATAAAGGTGCCAGCCCATCCAAACAAGAAAGCATCCCAGCAAAAGAGGCCACAAATAAAAAGGCAGTGTATTTACAATTAGCGTAATCCCGGTGACGGCAATTACTATACCGCTGCACTTTTGAATAAACATAGACAGGCGACGTTTTCTCAAGATGGGACACCCCACTCATTTTTCTGTTCTCTATTATATTCAAGATAGTGAAAAAGGGTTAATAATCATCAATATATTTGATAAAAGAATTGATAAAAGAATTCAAAAAAACACCGGTTCTTTCGAACGGGTATCCTGCACCTGGGCCCTAATATACCCTAATGTAACAAAAAGGCTTCTTTCCTATTTTTGTCTTGAGTAGAAATTGTGATATAATGAGACAAAGTAAAATACTTGTGAAAGGGTGAAAGGGTTGCAAGTTAGTAGTGAAGAATTAAAAAATGCCTCCTGGGACGCGCGGATTGAACTCACCCAACAGGAAGAAAAAGAATTACAAGAACAGCTACATAATTTTTTTATGCTGTCTCAAGCAATGCAAAACATCGATCTAAATGAGGTGGAAGCTTTTTCTGATGCCCACAAAAATCAAAATATATTGCGCAAAGACATAGTTGAACCATCCCTCCCCTTGAAGCAAGCGCTCGAAAACGCGCCCGATACCGATACTTCAAGTTTTCATGTGCCTAGAATTATCGAAGAATAACATAGTTAGGAGTAACATTGAAAAATGAATACGAAAGGAGGCCACACCGGTGAATTATTTATTCAGTTCTATTCAGCAGCTGAAAGAAAAAATAAGAAACAAATCCCTCTCTCCACAAGAACTGAGCGATAGGCTTACCAGCCGATGCAATAGCGTTCAGGAAAAATATAACGCCTTTATCTCGATTGATCCGGATGTTATTTCGAAGGAAATAGCGGTGCTTTTTGAAAATATTGAGGATATATTACATAAAACTGATAACCTCCCTTTAACCGGTTTAGCCGGTTTTACATACGCCCTGGGAGACAATATTGCAACGAATTGTTATGCGACAACATGTGCTTCAAAAATGCTTTCTTCCTACAGCCCTCCCTTTGACGCCCATGTTTTTTCAAAACTTAAAGAAAGCAGCGCCATAATCACCGGAAAAACCAATATGGAGGAATTCGGCATAGGTTGTTCCGGTAATAGCTCTTTTTTCAAAGGCGTAAAGAATCCCTGGAATACAAAGCACACGGCAGGCAGCGGGGCAGCCGCTGCTGCATTAACCGGTGCAGCAAATATTTCCTTCGCCTCGGATGCCCGTGGAGAATTAAGGCAGGCAGCATCATACTGCGGGGTTTTCGCATTAAAACCGACTTACGGAAGAATTTCCAGAAGGGGGCTTCTTGATTACGCTTCCTCTTTGGAAACTATCGGCCTGATGGCCCGAAATACACTGGATCTGGCTACCGCTCTGGCTGCTGTTGCCGGCAATGACCCGCATGATGTTACTGCGCTGCGCTCCGAAGTGCCTGACTATATTTCGCTGATAAAAGAAAACGACGGAAGTTTGCAGGTGGCTGTGCCGGAAAACTGGCAGGATGCTCCTCATCTAGAGGATGAAATGAAAGATATTTTCCAGGACCAGCTCAAAAAATTAAAAACAACCGGAGTCAAAGTAGATTTCATCCGGCTGCCTCATTTTCAATACTCCTCGCTGGCAGCAACTATTATCAGCGCCGTTGAAGCTTTTTCCAATCTGGCAAATTATGACGGCGTGCGTTTTGGGTACAGGAGCAAAGGTAAACACCTCCAGGAAATGTACACCCAAACACGCAGCGAAGGATTCAGCAGCAAGCTTAAAAAGTTTTTAACCTTCGGCGCCTTGATTTCTTCCCCAAAATACTATAACGATTATTTCCTGAAGGCGCAAAAATTACGCATCGTTATATCAGACGAACTGAATAATTGCCTGCAAAAATACGACCTGCTGCTAACGCCGACAACACCATTTAAGGCACCGGAATTTGAAAGGGATATAAACCAGAGACAGGAAGGGCTGCCAGATCCGGCAGGGTACTATACCGCGGCCACCAACCTTGCCGGCCTGCCTTCTTTATCCTTTCCATTGCACACAAACGGCCTTCCATACGGGCTGCAGTTGATAGGCAAAAAAGAAGACGAAGTGACTCTGCTCAGAGCAGCTCTGCTATTGGAAAAGGAAAATACCCTTGCATGGCCCAAATTTGACTTCTAAAATCAGGGGGTGTAATTATTTATGCCGGAATTTGAAACTGTTATTGGCCTGGAAGTTCACGTAGAACTGCTGACGAATACAAAACTATTTTGTGGCTGCAGCACCGCCTTTGGTGCCGATCCCAATACCCAGGTATGTCCTTTCTGCCTGGGGTTGCCGGGTGGAACACTTCCAAAATTAAACGAAAAGGCTGTAGAATATACAATTAAAGCTGCTCTGGCTCTCAACTGCAGTATCGCCGATGAGATCACTTTTGACCGGAAAAACTACTTTTACGCTGATTTACCCAAAGGATTCCAGATATCGCAGTTTTTTAAACCTACAGGCAGGGACGGCTATGTTGAAATACACCTGAACGGACATTCAAAAAAAATCGGCATACATCAGGTTCACCTGGAAGAGGATACAGGCAAACTGTTGCATGCGGGCGATGATATTATTTCATCTTCGCACAGCAGGGTGGACTTCAACAGAGCAGGAGTACCTCTAATAGAAATAGTAACGGAACCTGATATTCGCTCCCCAGAGGAAGCCAGGCTTTTCTTGCAGAAGCTGCGCAGTATCCTGCGTTACATCGACGTCTCCGACTGCAAGATGGAGGAAGGCTCCATGCGCTGTGATGCCAATATAAGTATCAGACCTGCAGGCAGTAAAGAATTAAAAACTAAGACGGAACTGAAGAATATGAATTCCTTCCGCGCAGTATACCGCGGAATTGAATATGAAGTGCAAAGGCAGCGTTCAGTAGTGCTGGAGGGAAAGGAAGTAATTCCCCAGACCAGGCATTGGGACGAGGCAAAAGGTATCACCAAAGCCATGCGCAGCAAGCTCACTTCAGCTAATTACCGATGCTTCCCGGACCCTAATCTTCCACCATTCAAAATAACAGCAGAATGGCTAAAAGAGATTAGAAAATCTATTCCCGAACTTCCCGATTCCCGCTACGTACGATTTACCGGTGAATATGGGCTGCCGCCCTATGATGCAGAAATACTAACTGCTTCCAGGGAGCTGGCAGATTACTATGACGCTGTTTTAGCCAGTTACCACGAGCCCAAAAGCGTCAGCAACTGGATCATGAGCGAGCTGCTGCGCTTGCTTAACTCTACAAATACCGAGATAACTGATTGTAAAATAAAACCGGAAGATCTGGGTAAGCTCCTGCAGATGATCGCCAGCGGCACGATCAGCGGAAAAATTGCCAAAAGTGTTTTTGAAGAGATGTTTGCTACGGGAAAAAACCCGGAAGATATTATTAAAGATAAAGGGCTTACACAGATATCCGACGAGGATACAATTTCTAAAATAGTCGAGGATGTTCTTGCCAACAACCCCGGTTCGGTTGAGGATTACCGCAAAGGAAAAAATAAAGCCCTCGGTTTCCTGGTAGGTCAGGTGATGAAAAAAACAAAAGGTAAAGCAAACCCGCAGCTGGCAAACAAACTGCTAAAGGAAAAATTGGACCGGTAACGCAATTTTGCCGCCAATTTCGTAATGAAAACCAAAACTCCCCAAATAATTGGCTAAAAAGAATCTGATAACATGTTCTACCCTGCTTTAAAATACTGATGTTCCTCACAAGCTTTTGCGGGTTTACGACTCGCGTTTTGTGGGGAACATCCCTAATATTTCATCGCCTAACATAAAAAACAAATTTGACTTGCTAGTATATCTTATGTATAATATATGGTGCAGTTATTTGATTATTTACCATGCCGAAGTGGCGGAACAGGCAGACGCACTTGACTCAAAATCAAGCGGTCTTAAGATCGTGTGGGTTCGAGTCCCACCTTCGGCACCAGCGATAAACCCCGCAGCTATCAAAGGTTGCGGGGTTTTTGCTTTATAGATATTTTATTAGAATTCGCTTGCAATGCCTCAAATTTTGGAATTGGAGCAGCTCCGCAATAGGCACTACCGGCGATAAAATTCGATAAATCGACTTCGTTTTCGTACAATCTTTTTTTCCACGCTATGAATTTTAATATTATTATTCAATAATCATCGTGTCATTGCTTTCGTCCCAACTTATATACTTCGTTATTTTAAACTCTTGTGGCTCTTTAAGCATTGGATAGACAATAAGCTTCTTTGAGTCCAAATCCAGTGAATACTTTGATACGTTCTCAGCCATTTTATTTTCTTCCTTAATACTACCTTTGAAAACAGTAATCATACACATAAATATTCATCTCCTTAAAATTAATAATTATATTTTACTTGCCTTGTTCCCCACACTTGTTTCCCACATTCATCAAAATCCCGTTAAATCCTATCCGCTCTTAAATCCTCATATCATAATACTCTTAACCCTATTTTAGAAATTTTGAGTAAGATTGTCAAATTTAAAAGCTTTCTTGATCACGCCAAATCACCGCAGGTTTTTTGAAAGAACACCCTACATATACTCAGAATATCTCTGTTTATTTGAGCTCCTTTAACGCTCTACGGGCTAAGTTACTACAAACTTACTACAAACATTGAACAGGGGATCGTTTAATAAATTTCTTTTTCACACATCATTTTTTTAAAGGACACCTTCTCTCCTGCAGTAAATTGGTTTACAATATAACCCGGGACTGGTAAGATGATATTTAAAGTGAAAAGGCCCAACCTTCTAAGAAAAGAGGTATTGATGTGCACATCATAATTGTCGGTGGAGGCGGAGTCGGAGCTGCGCTGGCCAAACTTCTCTCCAATGAGAATCAGGATGTTGTTATCATTGAGCAAAATCAGGAAATTGTTCGTTATTTAAACGAAGAAATTGATGGACTTGTAAAATGCGGCAACGGCGCCTACGCCGCTGTATTGGAAGAAGCCGGCATCAAAAATGCTGAGATGCTCATCGCCGTTACTGAAATTGATGAAGTAAATATGATCGCTTGTATGATTGCCAAAAAATATAATGTGCCGGTTACTGTTGCCAGGGTCCGCAATCCTGAATATTATGAAGGCCCTGGTGTTTTAAGTAATAAGCAGCTCGGAATTGATATCTTCATTAATCCCGAAAGGGTTGCTTCCTTTGAAATAGCCAAATTAATCCAAACCCCAAATGTTAGGGAAACAGAATATTTTGCTAAAGGTCAAATCAAAATGATCAGCGTTTTTATTGACGAAAACACTAAACTTGCAAACCATTCCCTGCTAGAGCTACCAATTCCCCAAAACAGTATCGTTGCCGCGATTGAAAGGAAAAATGGGGAGCTTATCGTTCCTGGCGGAAATGATATCATTTTACCCCATGATAAAGTTTTCCTCCTCGGTAAAGGGGAAATGTTGGATGAGATCAGCTGGCTTCTACAGAAAAAAGATACCAGGAGCACAAACGTTCTTATCCTGGGTGGAGGGAAAATCGGTTTTCAACTAGCCAGGGCCCTGGAATCACAAAAGAAAAATATCTTTAACGTAAAAATTATTGAAAAAGACCCGGATTGCTGCCAATCTATCGCCTCACAATTAAATAAAACTCTTGTTCTTCAGGGTGATGCAATCGATTTATCATTTTTAAAGCAGGAAGATATCCAGAACACGGATGTCCTCGTAGCAGTTGCAGGAGATGACAGGACCAATGTCCTGGCATCCATTCTGGCAAAACAATTCGGTGTTAAAAAGACAATATGCGAAATTATTAACCAGGACTATTATTCATTATTTCAAAGCCTGGGTATGGAACATATCATTAGCCCCAGGTTACTGACGGCAGCTCAAATTTTAAAGCTGATACGCAAAGGTGAAGTGCTCTCCATGTCCCTTTTGGAAAATGGGAAAATGGAAATTCTTGAAATGAGCATTCCACATTCGGCTAAGGTTGCCAATAAAAAAATACAGCATGCCGGCATCCCCAAGGGCGTTCTTATAGGAGCCATATTAAGAAATGAAGAAATTATTATGCCGCACGGAGATGACTATCTTCTTCCAAATGACAGGGTAATTCTTTTTACAAGCCCTGACCTTAACCATCATATTGATCGTCTCTTTGCTGGAGAAAA
>DUQX01000073.1 GCA_012837615.1 Bacillota bacterium
ATGGGTAAAGCTGGTATAAGCGTTCGGCGAAGCACCATAAGCAGCAAAGCGATCAAAAACATTGCCCTCTTCGTCATCAAAGAGCTTATGTTCAAGAAAATGCGCTACTCCATCCGGAAGTGTCACCTTTCCTTCCCCGTTCCCGGCAGCCCGGAATGAATTGTCTATGGACCCGAAATGCGTGGAATAAATGGCATATTTTTTATTATACCCTTTCCGGGGCAATACGTAGACCTCGGGGCCCCAGTCCAATGACGCAGAATACACTTTTTCTTCAAGGATCTTGTTTTCTTTTATTTCCATCTTCATTTAATGCTTACCCCCTTTCCCGTTTTCAGGGCAGAGAAAATAGATTGTATCCAGGTAAACCTTGCGGGCTGCTTCAATCACATCATCTTCCTTTATATCCTGTATTTTTCCGATGAAATAATCAACATCTTCTTCCCTTCGGCTAATAAGGCCGTCAAGGTAAAAGTTTACCAGGCTATATGGGCTATCACCGATAATACTATACTGGCTAATGAGTCCCCTTTTGGTAAATTCCATCTCCTCGCGGGTAATATTTCCTTTTTTGAGCTCCTCCACCTGTTCTTTAATTATCTCGAGCGCCCTTTCGTAATTCTCCGCTTCGATCCCGGATCCGATCAGCTGTATTCCTTTATGCTTTTCCAGGCGCGAAAAAGCATAATAAGCCAGGCTAGCTTTTTCCCTGACGTTTTGAAAAAGTTTGGAATGGGGAAACCCGCCAAGAACGCTGTTATAAAAGAGCATGTTAACATAATCATCGTCCCGATAGGAGGTATTGATCCGGTAACCAAGCGTAAGTTTACCCTGAGCAACCGGAAGATATTCCTCCTTCAAACGCACTTTTTGCGGGATACGGGATACTTCTATCGGGGGAAGATCGACTGCATCAGCATTTCTGGAAAAATCAAAAATATCCTGGACCAGAGCAAAGGTTTTATCCGGCTCTATTTCCCCTACAACAAAGACATCTATCGGGTTACTCCTGAGGAGCTTCCGGTAGTAATCGTACAAGCTCTCCGGGGAAATAAGATCGAGATCTTCAATGCTCCCATATTTAAAAACCCCAAATCTTTCGCCGGAGCACATTTCTTGAACGCAGGACTCCAGGGCATAGTTTACCTTGTCGTTAATCAGTCCCTGTATTTCCTTGGCAAGCTGCTCCTTTTCCTGGCGGACATACTCCTTTTTAAAGACCCCGTTTTCCAGAAAAGGATCGCTGATAAGGTTTTTAAGTATAGAAAGCCCCTGCTGCAGCAAGTTTTCTCCAGGGGCAAATTTATCATTGATAACCTCCAATGAAAAGGAAAGGATATGACGTTCTCCTTTTTTCAAGACATCGGCTCTAAGTTCGGCACCATAGAGCTCCTCCAACCTTATTTTCAGGTCTCTAAAAGAAGGGAACTCACGGGTTCCACGCTCCAAAACCGCGGGCAGAAGAGCTGTTTGAGAAGCAAGTTCTTTCTCCAGGGTTTGATGCAAAAAAACTGATACCAGAACGGTTTTAAATTTTCTAGTTGGCAGAAGATGAATATTAATTTTTTTCGATAGAGTTTTGCTATCCAGGGATATCAAGGATGATAATCTTCCTTTCTTAACTAAATTTTTTCCTTAAATATTATTTGCTTTTTGAAGCGTTTAGAAACGTTGCACTATATTTCCATGTTTGCATGTGGATCTCCTGCAAGAAGCAATATTTTTGTTGAATTTACTCGTCAGCCTCCGGCTGAACGGATCTTGAAGGCATTTCCTGGATACAAAGCATCAGGAAGGGCAGACCTCCGTAAAGCATAATCGTTGCCGCCGCTACAACACCGGAATCATTAACCAAAAAAGCGGTAATTGTCCCCGCGATAATCCCCCCAATCGCCGCTTTTAAACCCGGATTTTCGTTAAATATCTTTTTTGAGAGCCCAACCGGATAATAATAAAGAAAAATTACCAGAAAAACAAAGAGAAACATGATCCTGCTCCAGAGAGAATAGCGTACCAGCCTGAAGTTCATATCCATTTTGCGCCAGGCAATATTCCAAAGTTCCGCCAGGCCATCACTGCGCACCAGCTCCAGAGTCCGGCCCAGGTGCGACACCGCTGTATCGGGACGGGGAAGGTTAAGATAATAGAGCAGTGCACCCATCACCAGTAAAAATATTATATATATTAATAACTTCTGTGGAAAAAAAGAAACGGTATTTCGATAATTCACGTTGTCGCTCCGCAACGAGCAGGGAAGCATTGCAAATCCTTCAAATCGCCAAAAAGCCAACAAGCCGACCGTTGTTACGGCTAACGATACCCCCGCGGTAACGGCGCCTCCAAAATTTGCCCCGTATACGGGAGAAGCCATCACAAAAAGAATAATAAAAGCCAGTACAGTAAAAACCCCAAAGAAGAGCGCCTGTCCTTTGGAATCCCCTTTTCTCTGGCCATCTTTTCCGCGATCCGCCTCCCCCGGGATTTCTCCCTGAATGTTATATTTTTCTGCTATTTGATATCCTACGGCCTGCTCCGAAAATTTTTTCTTTTTTATGGTAAGAGAACTTAGCAAGCCAAAGCCCAGGATAAAAGAACCGATTATTATCCCCATATATTCATTTCCCAATCCATAAAAACGCGCCCCCCCGATAGGGTCGTAACCGAGAAAGGAGCGGCTGTTCAGGGAAGCTCCGCCTAAAAGATCGAGAAGAGATATCCCAAAAACCAGCATTCCAGTAAAAGATAGACGGGCCAGATGGCCTTTGAAAAAAAGATAAGATAGGACGGTAAATAGCAAAGTGATCCCCAAAATCAAAAAAACATTGATATAGAGGGATTCGGCAGGAAAACCGGGCAGGGCTGGGCTGAGAAGAACTGCTAATGGAAAAAAAAGGAGAGCAAAATATAGAGGGATTATTTTTTTTACCGGTTTGAAACGGTAAAGCAGTCCTGCCAATCCTCCCAGCAGTAATACAATCTGAGCAGTTATATAACCCTTTATGACCGCGGGACGCTGGGTATAGATGCGCATAATGCTCCGGGAAGTCGCCGCAAGCTCCTGCAAGTGATTGACTGCAGGCACATCCCGGAAAGGCGCTCCAAAGAGAAAAACCGGCTCCTTATCAACACCCAGGTGTTCAAGAACAGAAGGAGCGATATCCAGATTGGTAATAATACCAGGGCGCCTGGTTGTTGCCGATAAAAGCAGCCCCTGCTCGCGGGATGCAGGGTCATAAGAAATAACCGGGGTCAGCTTCTGCCCCGTGCCAAAAGAAGGGTTCGCAGGGGAAGGTGTCAGAAAGATAAGCTTCGTTCCATCAACCAGGTAAGGCATAATCCCCTGTAAAAAACGGTCAAATTCCTCGAACGAAGCTCCCAGCAGCCCTTCCCTTCTCGAGTAGGGCAGATGATCCAGGTAGTCATCTAAGCGGCGTGTATCGCCCCATTCAACAACAATCAGGGACGCCTTTTCATAAAATGATTTAAAAACATTAAGGTAAGCGGAAGCATCTCCGGCATAACCAAAGGGAAAATCGTCCTTTTCCCTGAGCAGCGATGTGCTTACATCCCCATAGGTTACAGCCCCTTCTCTGTCCATGGCTATTGTTACCACCAGCCTGTTTAGGGAGCTGCTATCTGCATTTCCCAAGACGGCCGCATGCATTCCGTTTAAATTTAAGGCCTCCCCCAGGGCGCCAATAAGAAAAGGATAAGGACGTGTCTCGTTCAGGCGCTGCAGAACAGCCGGATAGAGATGCAGCACATCTCCCTCCGGAAGGTCATCGCTTCCCGTATGACGGCGGTAAAGAGCATCCACCGTATCATCTTCCAGGGTTTCACTCCTGTTATAAGCGCGGCGGGCGCTCCAGTTTCCTTGAAGACGGGCACCTGAACCAATAGTTAGGTAGCCGCTGTCACTGCCCAGAGCGCCGGCAGTATTAACATTCATGAGTGCCACAGCACTTTCATCCATAATCGCACGAAAAACGGGCCCGGCATATGAGAGCAGATCATCCAAGGAAATTTTATCAAGAGTGATCAGGATCACCTTACGCTTTAAATCTATATCCCCTGCGTTATGAGTTATGTCCCCTGCGTTGTCTGAATCTCCTTTTAAACCGGTCTGCTTTTCCTCAACCTGTTTTTCAACCCGATCTCCGGCGGCTTGGGCCCTTTCCATTTGTATGGACCCAAAATTTCCTCCGCCCGCAAATGCATTCGCATACGCAGCAGCTAAAAAAATGCCATAGAAAAATAAAGCAGCAAAAAACAGAAATACTGTAGCCTTCAATATACTTTTCTCATATAAAAAACTCGGAAGCTGTTCAGACCGTTTTTTCAAAACAGAAAGTATTACCCGCTTTTTTCTTAAATACTTCATCATAAACCTTTTCCGTTTCTTTAAGCATATTATCTTCATTAAACCGCTTTCGAATATCGCCGGCAACCTCATCACCAAGGTGTTTCCTTTTATTAGGATCTTCGATGAGGGATATGATCGCCTCTGCAAACGACAACTCATCTTCTGGCGGAACGAGAATACCTGTTTCCCCGTCACGAACAATTTCGGGGATACCCCCCGTGTCGCTGGCTATCAGGGGAAGACCGGCACAACCCGCCTCCAGCAGGGTAATCGAAAGCCCCTCACTGCGAGAAGCCAGAACAAAAATATCCAAACCCGCCAGAAAAGAGGCCATTTGTTCTATATTCCCCAGGAAAAAGACCTTTTTCTGTAAACCAAGCAGGTCCCGAAGGTATTCCAGCCTGCCCCTTTCCGGACCTTCACCGGCAATAAAAAAACATACGTGATCGCAGCGGGATACTACCCTGCCGGCGGCTTTGAGAAAAATATCTACCCCCTTGTGAGAAACCAGCCTTCCGGCAGTTCCTACCTTTAAAACATCCCCCACTTTCAGGCCAGGAATATTGCCAGGAGTATTACTATGAATAATACTGCTGCAATGTAAACCTTCCTCATTTCCACTTTCAGGATCTTCTCTGAACGCCGGTATCTCAGTTATGATTTTTTCAGGTCCAAATTCATGCAAATTAATACCATTATATATTCTGATTATTTTATCCCGATCGATACTCCAACCCGCCAGTTCCTGACGCAAGGCTTCAGATACTGTAATATAAGCGGTGACCAAAGAATCGGCGCTTCTTATAGCTCGATAATAATATTCCGCCGGAAAGATGCTTTTCGCAGCATGGAGCAGGAAATTATGTACCGTTACTAAAAGAGGCAAACGGCATATTTTTGCCGCAGCCAGAGTTACAAAGGCCGCTTTAAAACCATGGGCGTGGAGTAACTCTATTTTTTCCCGACGGCAGATCTTTACCAGCTGCAAAGATGCGGTGATATCCCTCAAGGGAGCATTATGACCTGCAAGAGGCAGGTTAAAATACTTTATAGTATCGCAAGCTCTATAAATCTGAGCTAATACCGCTGGGGGCGCGGCGATGGATACATCCCACCGCGCAGAAAAGTAAGCCACCAAAACGCGCAGCTGCTTTAACATGCCCCCACTTTGCGGCCTGGCCACATAGAGCAATTTTTTCCTCGCCATACAAATTATATTTTCCTGAAGAGGGCTTTTTTATGTAATTTGCCTTACCGGGTGCTCGGGCGCTATAACAAAGAAGGCATTGACATTTTGGTGGGAAAATGATATTTTCTCAAAAAATATTTTCAGGGTAGCATTATCACAGAGCTAACATAATTATCTTTCTGGGGGAATGACTTTCGGGGAATTGACTTTTCCCGGCAAAAATGCTATGATCGGCTTTCAGGGAACAAATTAAGAAGGTTGGCGCTATAACATGCACTTGTATGCGCCCGTGGTGAAAGGGATATCACGCAGGCCTCCGGAGCCTGAAGTCGGGGTTCGAATCCCTGCGGGCGTACCATTGCTCAATCGGTTAGGAGGCTACCATAAATTGGGTAGTCTCCTAACCGATTATATTATTGCAGACCATTCTAAACAATATTCTTATGGAAAAGAAATACACGTTACCAAGAACAGGAAAAACAAAACGAATCCAGCATCTAACCTTATGTCAATGACAATTTTTTTAACTCACCTGCATTATTTCCATACCCTTGTTTTTTGCATATCATATGTTATAATAATAACTGTAAATGCGCCTGTAGCTCAGGGGACAGAGCACCGGATTCCTAATCCGGGTGTCGCAGGTTCGATTCCTGCCAGGCGTACCATAAGAAACCGGCAGAAACAGGGCATTCGTGTGCCTAGAAGTTTCTGCCGTTTTTACTATTTCGGTAAAAGTTCTGCCGAGGCGAGGGGTATAGGTAGGAGAAATGAGGTTTTGGGGATAAATTTGGGAGGGCATAAAAAAGAAAGGCCGGGGTTAGGGCCCGGCGGCCTTATTAATCTTTAATCAATACTTCTCTGTGGGAAGGAATGTAAGACAAGCCAATCCCCGGCGGGCACTTCTATAGTTCATGATCTTTTGCATAAATCTTAGAGGCTTCATTATATTTAGACCATCTTACAACCGCATAGGGGAGACCATTGTATTTTACAGCGACAGCCTCGGCGCACTTTTCCCGAAAGTCGCCGTAAAATTCCTTTTCTAAATCAATTCCTCCGTTTGGAGAGAGAGTAAGGGCATGGTTATAAAATATTCTATACTCATCCCAGCACCACACCAATAAAAAAAGAGAGATAATACTATCTCACTTAATAGAGCCTGTTGTTGTTTCTATCGGTTGCATAATTTTCAGGGAACACTGAACAGTGAAATTTTTAGGTCTAAAGGCCTAAAAGGTTATTCTACAATTTTAGGGGGTCAGGCCAGTATTGTGAGAAATTTAAATTTGTGTGATATCCTTCTATACCTTAAAATAAATAGAGAGAAATATATAAAAGAAAGGTTATATTTTGAATGTTTGAAGCTCGTTTTGGCGTACTTATATTTTCCATATTGTTGTTAATATATATTTTCTTTTTTATATTTGCAGAAGCAATAACAAAACGCGGTTTTAGGATTGCTGCAAGGATACTGTTATCTATACTACTAATAAAAGCTTTTATGTTTTTTAATGGAATTTCTCTTACATTTAATGGCTTATTCCCTGCCAATACAGAAATAGTACATATAGAAGAACTTGATTCATACAGTTGGATTATTTATAGAGTGCGTTCTACCGGTATACCCAGCTATAGTAAAGACAGATTTGCATCTAAAAAAGTGTTACGGCCCTTGGGACTTTTTTACAAAGATTCTCCCGGCTTATTCACCGGTTGGCATGAGGGATATATTCCCTCATATGATGACAAAGCTTTTGTATGGCTAACTCATGAAAGCAATGATAAAATAAAATTATATACTACTTGGAACCAAGAGATGATTCTATCGAATATTTTGTAATAGGAAATTTTTATGATTTTATGAGATATAAACCTACTTTAGAGCAAGCGAAAGCATATACAGACGATTATATTTGCATAAAAGTTACTGGTGAAGAATATATCATAATTCGAGAAGAAGTAAAAAGATGTGGGGGAATGCGGGATTATTAGCCTTTGATAAAAACGGTGAGTTAATTGAAGGGGTAGTACGTACCTTCTTCGGCCCTAAAAAGTTGAAGTAGGAATCTTAGGTCTTTAACCCTTAAAAGTCTTCCGTTACATCCAACAATTCCTAGGTATGTTTAGAAGTAATTTCTGCAATAGTACACGTACTTCACCTATCATTAAAATTGAACAATAAATTTTGTCATGTAGTATAAAACACCATCCCGGCTCCAGTTAAACATTATACCAATCGCCGGAAACAAAAGTGTTGGGGGCTGGTAAATATGGACATCCCTGGACATAGTCATAGCTAGACAGTATATCATGATAGAAACATCGCTATCCCTTGATAGAGCTTCTGATACAGTGCTCTTGCAATCTTTTACCCTACCGGCATCTGCTTTTATTTAGCAAATCTAAAAAAATGTGCTATAATGACTTCAAGGTGGGTGATAATTATGGATCTGATTGATGAAAGGATAAGCGTCAATCCAGATGTATGCCACGGCAAAGCCTGTATCAAGGGCACCAGGATCATGGTATCGGTAATACTGGACAATTTAGCTGCAGGAAAGAGCTATGAAGAAATCCTGCAGAATTATCCGTCATTGAGCAAAGATGACATCCGGGCAGCGGTTGCTTATGCTGCTTTGTTAACCAAGGAAAGGACTATTACGCTGCCGTGATGAGCCAGGATTTGAAGTTTAAAATCGATGAAAACTTACCGGTTGAAGCTGCGAATATATTTACCAAATTTGGTTATGATGCAGAAACGGTATTTTACGAAGGGATAAAGGGTTTTCCTGACAAAGAAATAATAGAGCTATGCCGCAGAGAAGGTAGAATTCTTGTAACTTTAGATCTCGATTTTTCCGATGTTCGTGTTTATCCCCCTGCCTCTGTTCCAGGAATCATAATTTTAAGGATTACCTATCAATCAGTCGAATCAATTCTATCAATATTAGAAAAATTAATGTTGGCAATTAAAATAGAAAACCCTGCTACTAAGCTGTGGATAGTGGGAGAAACAAGAATTCGGATAAGAGAGTGAAGTGTCCTCTTCAACGGGGGGGCACATGGGGACGGTTTATAGTGTTGTTAAAACGGCTGGGTGGCCCCACGCGGATCGCCCGCTTGTTATTTTTATCGGATACATTTGCAGACTCGATAGGCTATAGCCTTGATCAAAAAACAACCCTTTTAAGGGTTGCTTGATATGTATTCATCAAGACTTTTTATAAAGTACAGCCATTTTTGAGTGAAAAATTATAGAGATCCACTTTATACAAAGAAATTGTTTACTCTTGTAGTGCCAAAGCAAGCATAAAGTTGGGTTTTGGCGCTATATACAGAAAACTGAGAGATGTTCTTACCGTCAAAAAAACACAATCAAAATGCCAATCACAGCTTAAAATCGCCTTTCCTCAACAAAAGCAGCCGCCTGCCTTTAAAAATGACGTCCCTGCCGTATCTTCGCCGCAGCATGTCCAAAACCGGGGTAATTATTTCATTTTTCCTGTTCTCTTCTGGAAAAAAAGAAAGCTGACTGCCCCTTTCCAGCCCTGAAACCTTGATACCAACCAGGCGCCAGGGAGGATTCCCGCAGCAGCGGGTAAATAGTTCTGAAGCGGCTCCATAGATTTTTTCATCGCTGGCCGTGGCCACGGGCAGGGTGAAGGATCTTGTTTTTATGCTCAAATCGGGAAACTTAAGTTTCAGGCCAACGGTTCTGGCTTTAAGCCCTTTTGAGCGCAGACGGTAGCCGATTTCCGAAGCAAGGTCAAAAAGGACGGCCAAAATGTAATCTTTTTTGCAGATATCCTGAGGAAAGGTAATTTCCTCAGATATTGATTTGCGCACGGTATTAAGCTCCAGCTTTCTGCTGTCCCGGCCAAAGGCATACTCTTTGAGCCCGGCGGCTACGGCAGAGCTGCCGGCAATGCTTTTCAGCGCCTCCAGGGGGAATGAAGCCAGATCTCCGACAGTCTTTATGCCGAAATTATTCAGCTTCTGCTCTGTTACGGGCCCCACCCCCGGCAGAAAGCTTACGGGAAGCGGCCATAAAACCTTCTCTACATCTTCAAGATAAATAGCCCTGATGCCGTCCGGCTTGGCCAGGGAGCAGGCGATTTTGGCCAGAAGCTTGTTTATGGAAACTCCAATGCTCAGTGGCAGGTGAAGTTCCTCCCGGACGGCAGAACGGATCTTTCGTGCTTTATCAAGGCCCGTGCCTGCTTTTACAGCAAGGTACGCCTCGTCAATAGAGACCTGCTCGATATCGGGGGTAAACCTATAGAATATATCCATCACTTGATCAGATACTTCTTTGTATCTGGGCATGTTCACCGGAAGGATTACCGCTTTGGAACAGAGCCTGAGGGCCTCCTTCATAGAGATGGCAGATCTAATCCCAAAGCGCCTTGCTTCGTAAGAACAGGTGGAGACGACCCCGCGGGAATCGGGATCACCGCCTACTATGACGGGCTTGCCTTTAAGCTCAGGGTTGTCCCGCTGCTCTACAGAAGCAAAGAAGGCGTCCAGGTCGCAGAGAAGAATATCTTGCTTCATAAACAGCCGTCCCCCCCCAAAAAAAGCTACCAATCTTTCAATTAGCCCAAAACATTAACTAATTACGCCGGAAAGCAATTATTCTCCCGTCAATGAGTTTCTGCCAGAAAACATGTTTTTTTAATTTCGACAAAAGACGGGCTTTTCCCTTTATAAAAAGAATCTACTACTTCACGCCATTTGAACAATGCTGCCGACAATAAAATGGCCGGGACCTTCACTTTACGGAAAAACAAAAAAGAATGGCAGAATAAGCTTAACCTCTTTCTAAATGAAGTCAATCCTGCCAGAAAAGAAAACATTAATACAATTGGCTAATATAGTTTTGTTCCGGGTTGAATTATAGCCGATATAATTGCCACTTTATTAGGTTGATGATGTCTCCAGCTCGATCTCAGATATTTGCCTAGCATATTTTTCCCGTTCGTGCTGACTGAGCAGTGAAAGATTATAACGCGCTATTGTGAGGGCGGCATTTTTGCTCCCCTCTGCCAGGCAGCGGGCGCATTCCGCATCTGCTTGAACAGGGGCATAGGTTTCGGGGAAGGCGCGTACGATTAAAGCGATGATTTCCCCGGCAGAGCGGGCAATCTTCAGGGGAATGTTGATCGCCTTCTCAACACCCCGGGGAGCCCCCTCTATAAAATCCTTTACTGCAAAGCCGTCCTCCTGGGCCAGAACAAGTGATTGTTCTAAAAGAAGATCTGCATTATGCAGAGTTTCCTGCCAGAAGGTTGACCGGCCATTTTTTTCCTCCATTTTAGATGGGCCTTCTTCAATTTTTCGCAGGTTTACCCGACAAACCATGGCAAAAAGAGCCGCAGCATGGGCGGCAGTCATCGCAGCGGATGAACCGGCACTTGGGTAAAGGGAATCTGTTGAAAGTTCCTGAAAGTACGCCGCTAACCGATAATCTTTAATAACCGGTATATCGTCCATAAAATTCCCTCTATTCGTAATAATGTAGGTCCTGGATTATTATCACATTCGAGAGAGTCCCATATTACTCCTGCCCGTCAATAGCGGCTGCGTGATATTTGGTAATATATTTCCTTATCTGATCATTAACTCATTAATTCACTTTATGATTCGCCCATTTGCTTAGCCATTTCTCTTGCCTCTTCATATATTCTTCTTGCCGGCAATCCTTTCTCCTCGGTTTCTTCTATCCACTTTTCTACATAATTCTGTGCTGCTTCTTCCCACAATTTAGCCTCTTCGTCTGTAATTTGTATCACTGTATGTTTTGGATCATTTTTGTATTGTTCTGTATACTTTTGAACATCTGCGGTATTCCATCTTGAACGCTCTTCGCATGCCCATTGATATACATCTACAAGCACATCCTGTATATCAGATGGGAGGCCGTTCCATGTTTCCAAATTAATCAAAAATCCCATCGGTCCATATACACTAAAGCCAGGCTCAAGCATGGTATGGCACATAAATACTTCATCAGTCTTAAACTGCGGAAGAGCCAATAGAGCAACAATTTGGCCATTAATTACGTTTTTTTCAGCAGAACTATAAATTTCTCCAGACGCCAGGTTAGCCGTTCCACCGCCTCCGGCTACAACTATATCGGCAAAAATACCCGTTGTGTTTATAACCAGACCTTTAAAATCACTTGGGACCCTAATCTCCTTATTAACCATATTTACCGAATAAGCCGGCATCGGCCCCAAACTTAACCATCTCACTCCTGCATCTAAATTCTCATTTTGAAACTCCGGAAATTTTTGTAACATTTCCTTAAAACCTTGGGTAGCCTCAATTTGGCTCTCAAACCCTAAGGGAAGTTTAAAAAGTTCAGTTAAAGGTTGCACTCCAGGTGTCATGCCATGCATATAAAGAGCTATATCTGCAACACCTGACGAAACTCCACTGAATATATTTCCATACTCAAGCAAGCTTCCTCCCCAATAAGGTGTTATCTTAACCCTGCCGTTAGTTTTCTCTTCAACCATTTTCGCCGCTTCTTCGTGAATTTGTCCTAAATCCATAGCCGTTGTATGCCAGTCAG
>DUQX01000074.1 GCA_012837615.1 Bacillota bacterium
GGCACGCATAAACCGCATCCATCGCATTTTTCCTCATCAATATGAATGATCTCCCGCATAATCTTGTTGGCCATTTTTTCTCTCCTCCTTATTACATTACGCAATTACGCAATATTACGCAATGATTGAGTCATTATCCCCGGCGCCCGCCTAACTTCAGGGCCTTATGCAGCATACGGGCAGGAAGGCTCCTCAGCTTTCCACTTTCCAGCTCGGCAAGCACCTGTTCGGCCTCTTCCACAACAAGGCGGGGCAGGCCGGCCTTACCCGGCAGTTCTGCGATTGCTTTTTCTGCAGCACTGCTGTCCATGGATTCCTTGATAATTTGAAAACAAGCCGCTATGACAATTACTAAAAGCTGGACGCCTCTTTCAGCAGAAAGTTTTTCCGCAACCGGCAGTACCCTTTGCAGCCTTGCCAGGGCCTCCCCCTCCAGAATTTGTTCCATCGCCGCCCGGATCTTTTCTAAAAAAGAATCCGGCTTCCCATATCCTTTGGCAATATCACCCAAACAATATTCGGCATACGCACACCATTCCGCACACCCCATGTCAAAACGGGGATTGCTCACCAGCCTCCGGCACTTTTCGCAGCGGACACGGATATCGGTTTTCCAGAATTCCAGGATATTTCCACAGTTCGGACACTCCTCTTCGTAAATATCCTCAGGTTTCCAGTATCTTCTATCCTGGCCGGGACATTTCGGTACTTGCACAGCGCCTCCCTCCCTTTCTGCTAAAATTTTAACCTTAATCCAATATCAATTTAACGCCCAACCAATTAATACCTAACCAAGTTGGTTATATTATAATTTAGTTTTATTCCCTTGTCAAGTGTTTCCAGGTCTATTTTATAAAGAAATAATAATAATAAAATGCAATGTCCCGTATTTCTCTTCCTTTTTCTCTTCCCCTTTTCTTCCCTTTTTTCATCCTTTTTTAACTCTTTTATTATCACCTTTTGCCGCCGGGCTACCGCTCTGGCCAATAACGGCCACCTGGATTAACTTGACCGGATCTTGACTATGGAATCATCTTCCTGTAATATATATATATAACTAACTTGATTATATAACTATAAATGAAATCAGGTGCAACAATGATCACCAAAAAAGCAGAGTATGCGATCATCGCCCTGGCTGATCTGGCTGCACTGCCGCCTGATCAAAAAACAACGACACGGGAAATTGTCGCACGCCGGCAAATCCCGCCCAACCTGCTCGCCCAGATTTTACCCGTAATGCGTGAAGCAGGATGGATTAAAAGCACCCGGGGGTCCGGCGGAGGGGTTTATCTGTGCAAGGACCCCGCGCAGATCACTTTATGGGAAGTAATCGAGCTGATTGACGGCCCCATAAAAATAACCCGCTGTCTGACACAAAGTATGCCCTGTGGAAACAAACCTTCCTGCCCTCTGAGGGATGTCTGGAAGGAAGCGCAAGAAAAAATGCTGCAGGTTTTTGAAAAAACCACCGTTGGGGAGCTGGCTGCCAGAATAGCCGCTGCCGGATAAAGTGTAAGGATCACACAATCGTCATGGATGATAACATCCTGAGGAATACCAGTCTGAGTGCAATGAACATTTTCAACAAACTGTTTTGAATAATAAATCTTCATGATTTGTCAAGCCCTAAATCTTTAAATAATTCTTCAGTACTCTCTGCAACACGAAATTTCCCCTCTTTAATTTGTTGATCCACTTTTTTCTCTTTTTCTTGCCACTCGGTAGAATAATACCATCCCTGCTCTTTAGGAACTATAATTACAGGTGTAAGATCCCGGATGTTCTTTAGTAAAAAATATTTCAAAGTAGTGTTACACCGGTAGAATTTGTGAGACAAGGGACCTGTCCCTACCTAAAGATGGCTTGACATATATTTACATTAGTAATATTATATTTACAGGTAATACATTATTGGGAGGGCATTACCGTGAAGAATATTACTACTGTTACAAAGAAGGGGCAGGTTACCATACCCAGAATGGTACGGAAAAAGCTGCAAATCAACTCCGGTGACAAAGTCGAGTTTACTTTTAACGAGCAGGGGCAGGTAGTTTTACAGCCGGTTAAAACCGACCTGAACAGTCTTTACGGAATTCTGGCAAAAGAAAAGCCGGAGCTGGATATTGAAGAACAGCGAAAAGCTGCCCGGGATTGGATCGGCAATCAGAAAGGCAGGTCGTAAGAGGGTGTTTTTTGTGGATACCAATTTATTTATTCGCTTTCTCTCACGGGATGACGCAGAAAAAGCCGCCAAATGCAAAACCCTCTTTGAAAAAGCCCTGGCCGGCGAAGTAAAGCTCTTTACTTCTGAATTGGTAATCGCTGAGGTGGTATGGGTGCTTCAATCCCCTAAAACATATAATCAAAAACCGGAGAGGATACGCGAATTGCTGCTACCGCTCCTCACCATAAAAAACCTGAATTTCCCCAACAAAGAGCTCTACCCGGAGGTTTTTGAACTTTTTGCTTCTACTAATGTGGACTATATTGATGCCTATAACGCCGTTTTAATGCAACGAAAAGGCATTTCCGATATTTTTAGTTACGATATACATTTCGACTTAATCAGCAATATCAACCGCCTGGAGCCGTAACCCTCCTTCACCGAAACACCAAAGAGGGAAAGATGTAAAGTTCCCGCCCCGGAGTTTCCAGGGCGGGAACCGACTTGCATATTATTTATTTTCATTTTCATAACCAGGAGGACTGTTTTAAGAACGCTGTTATTTAGCATTTTGTCTGCTCTAAAAACGAGCAATTTTAATCAAAATAGAAGCAAAGGTAACCATCTTTCATCCTTCTGTAATTTGATATAATTTAAGCAAATTATTGGAGGTAGAAAGATCATGCAAATAATCCATAACTTTGATATATCCCCCAGAGAGTATCATGAAAGA
>DUQX01000075.1 GCA_012837615.1 Bacillota bacterium
CCACAGCAGCGATTATCAGGAACAAGTGTTGAGCAGGTTAATAGCAGCGGTGCAAAACGGGGAACTGACAATGGAGCGGATTGATGAGAGCGTGGCGAGGATAATTAGGCTCAAACAGAAATACAGCATGTGAAGGAAAAGAAAAAGCCGCTAACAGCGGCTTTTTTAGATCATATGTCATATTAAACAGGGATGCCAACAGGCAATACTAAATTAATTGGGAATAATTGTTAATGCTTGTGGTGGAACTTTTTTGAAGGCGTTATCGTCTATTATGGTAAACAACCCGGAAAGGAGTGAATTAGTTGTACTAATGATTTTTCAAAGTAAAAAAATGGTCTGGTTTTTATCCTGATCATTGTGCTCTAGTTGGCGGATGTGTTCCGGTGAAAAAAAGAATTTGATTATTAAAATGAGAAGGGGATGATAGCATTAACTTCAATATCCCGGGTAAATCTTTAGCATATCTTTATTAAACAACTTATCATTTTGACTCTTTTATTACGGGCTTTTCCGGGTTATTGTACTACTCTTTAGGTTCCAGGAAAAAACATATTCCTGCTTACCATAACATATTGCTGATTTTAAGGGAGGAATATCTTGTGAAGAAAAAGATATTTGTAATAGCGATGATCGCTGCACTGTTGTTATGTTCGGTTTCTTCTGTATTTGCCCATTCTTCAATTAAGATGTATTTAAACGGGAAAGAAATATTTTCGGATGTCCCGCCTAAAATTATTGAAGGGCGGGTATTGGTGCCTATCCGCGCTATTACGGAAAGGCTGGGGGCAATAATAAAATGGAATGAAAAGAAAAAATCTGTTGATATTGATTTTGGGGCAATAAGAGCTCAGAATACCCGTATATCCCTTTTAGAAAGCGCACTGGCACCGAAGGATCCTTTGAGCGCTGCAAAAACGTGGGCCGAGGGCGTGAAGACGAGAAATGGCGCGTTACAATATGCCGTGATGTCTGATCAATTAAGGAAAGAGAATTATTCCGACTTTGTTGAATCAAACTGGTCTACTGGAACATCATCCCCATGGATTAAGAGTTATGACGTTAACGAAATTTGTAAGGTTAACAGCGAAACATACAGGTATGAAGTAGTTTTTACCTATACTGATTCTACCAAATCGACCTTTACAGATACGCAGTATGTCACCGTCATTAAAGTTGAAGACAACTGGTTGGTATCCTCCCTGGAAAGATATGATATAAAAGGAGAAATTACTAAGGTAACGCTTGGGCGCAACAAAAAGGTTGAAAGCATTTTTGTGGAAGATGATAAGGCTGAAAGGAAGGGCTATGATAAGGCAAACGTTCTCATCGGCAGCGATACTGTAATTTATGATGGCTATACAGACCAAGAGCTAAGTAAACGTGTTCTGAAAAAGGGAGTAGAAGTTGAAGTTACTTTTACCGATGATCCCGTGGCGATGATCTATCCGGTTACGGCCGAGGCAAAAATAATCAGGGTAATCGATGAGCCGCAGGACAATTCAATTGTTTACCGTAATAACCACTACGGCTTTAGTTTTTCCTTGCCAGAGAGCTGGGAAGGCTACACGATTGTCACCGATCGGTGGGAAGGCGTGTCCCTGGAGAGAGCGAAAAAAGGCAAGGTAGTTGAAAGGGGCCCGATCCTTTCCATCAGGCATCCCAAATGGACCTCAAAAAATCCACGACAGGATATCCCGATCATGATCTTTACTCTTGACCAGTGGAAGTCGCTGCAGCAGAAAAAATTCAGCGTTGGCGCGGCTCCTGTGGGACCAAAAGAGCTCGATCGCAACAGCAAATATGTTTTTGCCCTGCCGGCACGTTACAACTACGCATTCCCTACGGGGTATGAAGAAGTGGAAAGAATTCTGGAGGGAAATTCCTTAGTGCCATTTGAGAACTGCTAGGTTGGTCCAATCGAATTGGTCTAACTTGTCTAACCGAAATAAAAAGGCCCAGGGTGAGGAGAATCCTGGGCTTTTGCTATCTATGTACAATTACTTTAATTAGCCAATTTACGGAAGAAATAATTATTTTTTATTGCGGAACTAAAAAATAGTAATCTTCGTCTTATTATATGAAAGGAGATAGCGAGCCCGGGGATATTTTATTGGGGCTATCTTTCAGCATGCTTTAAGCATTAAGGAGGAACGCTTTCATGAATAGGGTATCTTTAAACTCCCTGTCAGTTATCTTGTTCATTGTGGTATTTGTGTCATTTATAGGAGGCAGTGCGAGTGCATTTCTGCGTCTGCAGGGCATAGATGGTGTTATCTATGCAAAAGAAAAGGGCGGGTCGGAAACATCCCGAACGCAGGAGCTTGAGGAGCTTGTAGAGGTGCTAGGGGTTTTAGAAAGCCGAATAGGGGAGTTTGAAGAACAGATGGGAAATATTGCAATGCAGGTAGAAAAATTTGAAGAGCGGATAGGGGAATTGGAAGCGGAGCTTGAGGTATGGCAGGAAAAATGTAACGATCTGGAGTTGGAGAAAATATCTTTGGAAGAAAAAATCGACGAGCTGCTTTCGCAGAGGAGGCCTGCTTCAGATGAAGAACAGACCGCAGGGAGCAATCAGGGTAATCAGAATAGTCAAAGTAATCCTTGGGGTACTGCTGAGGATAAGCTAGGAGGCAGCATGCCGGTAGCCTATTTAACTTTTGATGATGGGCCCAGCAAAAATACAATTGAAGTATTGGACATTCTGAAAGAAGAGAACATCCAAGCAACCTTTTTTGTTACCGGGAATAATCTTTCGGGAGAAGCGGGTATCTACAGCCGCATTGTGAATGAAGGCCATTCTCTCGGGAATCACACCTATACTCATGATTTTACTACTATATACCGGTCCGTGGATAACTTTATGGGCGATCTTCTGCTGCTGGAAGATTTTCTGCAGGATGAAACAGGAATGACCACTAATATAATGCGTTTTCCCGGAGGCGGCTCGAGTAAGCTTGCCCGGAAAGTAGCCGGGTATGATATTATGGATGAGCTGATACCTGAAATAATAAAAAACGGCTATGATTATTTTGATTGGAATATCGATTCCGGTGACGGAACCGGGAACCTGACAGCCGTGGAAATACTGGAAAATGTCAAAAAGGGGAGTGAGCGGGTAACAGGTGATCTGGTTATCTTGTTTCATGACAGCTGTTCAAAAGGCACGACTGTTGAAGCGCTTCCGCTGGTTATTGCAGAGTTAAGGGAAAAAGGGTATGTATTTGCACCTTTGAATCCAGGTACGGTAGAAGCTAAACATCGCAAGCCCTCAGCATAAGAGAGGTTTGCATGCAGATAACCTACACAAAAAGCACCTGAAAAACTGGTGCCGCATTGTGTTTTCTATTTGTGTATCTTAATTTCTAATGAAATTTTCAGCTTTAATAAAATAAGGTATAATTTATTTGAATAAGTGCCTTTATTAAGCGGTGATGAGGATGCAGGTTGTCATCAAGAGGATTATTCGCTTCTTTTTCTTCATAGGGATTATCCTGGGGGTATATGTTTTCTTGGAGCCGTTCCTGCTCGAGGAGAAATATGTGAACCTTCAAAGCCCGGATCTTCCGGAGGAGTTCCAGGACACCAGAATAGTCTTTCTGACGGATATTCACCACGGCCCATACTTTTCCAGGGCTAGGCTTGGAAAATTGGTGGACCGGGTTAACGGGCTGCGGCCGGATATTATATTACTTGGTGGCGATTATGTCCACAGAAGCCCGGATTATATAGAACCATGTTTTCAGGAATTAAAGAATCTGGAGGCTCCCCTCGGGGTTTACGGCGTA
>DUQX01000076.1 GCA_012837615.1 Bacillota bacterium
CTTTGCAACAATTGATGTGGGATAAGTTTTCCGATATCCTGCGGATCGTGTTGTTTTGGTTTTTGTTCATAAACTTGCGGCTGCGCCGACAATGGTTCGGTGCAGCCGCCCCCTGCAGGTAAGAAAAACGTTCTTTACAAGAGATCTACCCAAAAAACACCAATTTACGTTTGTGGTCTTAAGCGAGCTGCAAGACTTCCAGAATTCCTATTTATTTTTATAACAAAACAATATTTATTAGGTGACGTTATGTCTTTAAAACTGATAATCCCGGGAAGGAAAAGGCAGAGGATTAAACTGACTAAATTGGTGCTTGATTTAAATGGCACCTTGGCAGTTGATGGAATAATAAATAAGAATACCCTTTTCCTCTTAAAAAAGGTTGCGGCTTTTTTGGAAGTTCACATTTTAACCGCTGATACACTGGGATCGGCGGTAAAGCTTAGCAGACTTTTAAAAGAAAATATCCAGAAAATAAATATCCAGGTTGTTGGGAACAGGTATACCTCTACCGCCAAGGCATATTATATACAGAGCTTAGGACCCAGGGAAGTAATGGCGGTTGGGAATGGCGCAAATGATGCGGCTATGTTGAAGGAGTCTGCTGTCGGAATTGCCGTTTTAGGGCCGGAAGGCTGTGCTGTAGAAGCTTTGCGCAGCGCTGATCTGGTGGTAAAAGATATTGATGATGCTCTTTACACGATTATTAAGCCACGTAGGTTGATTGCTGCGCTCCGTAACTGATATTTCGATCTATTATTGACTTTGTTTTTTTGGTATACTGGTGAAAAATGTAAGGTGTGTGGGTTGGATATAATGAAGCATATATTGGAGGAACTAAAAGAGCATATTCCCTATAGTGTTTTTAGCGCAGCTTTTGCTTTAATTGTGGTTGCTATTTTTAGCGCAATCTGTTTTCTGATTGATGGGAGCAAACTTTCTTATGTTTCCGGGGATTTATTTCATGTGTTTCATCCCGTGCATATGCTGTTGAGTGCTGCCGCTACAACGGCAATGTTCTGGAAACACTGGCGGAACCTTTTCAGAGCGATTGTGGTGGGGTTCTTGGGTTCGGTGGTGGTATGCGGGATCAGTGACATTGTTATTCCCTGGCTGGGAGGCATGTTCCTGGGGGCTTCTATGCATTTGCACATCTGTATACTGGAGCACCCGTTTATGGTCCTGCCTTTTGTGTTCGTCGGGATCATTACGGGTTTGGCTGCGGCGGAAGTTATCCCCAGCGCTACTGTTTTTTCCCACACCAGCCACGTTTTTATCAGCAGTATGGCATCGGTTTTGTATCTGCTATCTTACGGCCTGGTTAACTGGATGGGGGCCATTGGCGGTTTATTTATTATTATTATTTTGGCTGTAGTCCTGCCGTGCTGTATAAGCGATATTGTTTTACCCCTGCTGGCTTTACCCTCATACGGGGAAAAAAGCAGCCTTAAAGAGGAAAGCGCGCCAGAAGAAAAATTGAATGAGGCAGAATTTTAAAATATGAATAGGTGACGTTTCAAAGTTTAGGGCAGCTCTGCAGTTCGAGCTTCATTATCCGGGCGGTTAAAAGCTTAGGCGAAACGTTGGCGGAGGAAGCCGCGCTGTCCACTTTGATAATAGAAATGGAGAGATATTGATGATTATAGCGGTAGCCAGCGGCAAGGGCGGGACGGGGAAGACTACAGTAGCTGTCAACCTTGCCCTGGCCATTAGTCAAAAGGAAAAATTACAACTTGTAGATTGTGATGTCGAGGAGCCCAATGCCCATATTTTTCTTAAGCCAAGTTTTCAACCTGCAGGGACGGTGAACATTCCGGTACCGGTGGTAGATGAAGCAAAATGTCTCTACTGTGGCCGGTGCGCAGAAATTTGTGCATTTAATGCCATAGCTGTGCTAAAAGAGAATATACTTGTTTTTCCCGAACTCTGCCATGGCTGCGGGGCATGTGCTTATTTGTGCCCCGAAGGGGCTATAAAAGAAGTCCCGCGCGGTATTGGTGTTATGGAAGAGGGAAGCAGTGACGGCATTGATTTTTTACACGGGCGCTTAAACCCGGGGGAAGCCATGTCTCCGCCCTTAATCGGCGCGCTTAAAAATAAAATAGATCCACAGGGGATCACAATCATCGATTCTCCTCCGGGAACATCATGCCCGGTTGTGACTTCGGTTAAGGGCAGCGACTTCTGCCTGCTGGTTACGGAGCCCACCCCTTTTGGTTTGAATGATCTGGACTTTGCCGTACAGATGCTGAGGAAGCTGGATATTCCTACCGGAGTTCTTGTTAATCGTGCGGATATCGGTAATAACTGCGTGGAGGATTTCTGCCGGGAAGAAGGAGTACCGATATTGAAACATATCCCCTGGGATGAGGAGCTGGCCAAACTTTACGCCCGCGGTGAGCCTGTAGTACCGAATTCTGCCAGGTGGCGCGAGATGTTTGAAGACCTCTGGGGGCAGATCGAGGACGCCCTCAACAAAGAAAAGCAGAAACCGGGAAAGAAAGAAGTGGATACAACATGAAAGAAATAACTATTATTAGCGGTAAGGGCGGTACCGGGAAAACTTCGCTGGCAGGCTGTTTTGCCGTTTTATCCTCCGGCGCTGTTTTTACGGACTGCGATGTGGACGCCGCCAACCTGAGCCTGATCATGCGGCCTGAGGTTCAAGAAAAACACGAGTTTAAAGCTTCAAGGGAGGCTTTTATCAATGAAGACAAATGCAACCTGTGTGGCCTCTGCCGGAAGCTTTGTCGTTTTGAGGCCATATCGGAATTATTCCAGGTTGACCCCCTTTCCTGCGAGGGTTGTGGTGTCTGTTACCATGCCTGCCCCGAAGGGGCTATTGACTTTGAAGAAGTAACTTCCGGCGAGTGGTTTATTTCCCGGACTCCTTACGGTCCTTTGGTCCATGCCCGGTTGGGAGTGGCGCAGGAGAATTCCGGCAAACTGGTTACCCTGGTTCGCAACAAGGCAAAAGAGATTGCCCAGGGTACTAGCAGGGATTTAATTATTACTGACGGCCCTCCGGGGATCGGCTGCCCTGTAATCGCTTCGCTATCAAATGCGTCAGCAGCGCTGGTTGTAACGGAGCCTACTTTATCGGGGGTACATGATATGGAGCGGGTGCTCTCGGTTTGCAGGCATTTTAATGTTTCTGCTTTTGTATGTATCAACCGCTATGATCTGGATGAGGAAAATACCAGGAAGATTGAGGAATACTGCCGCGAGCAATCGGTTACGGTTGTCGGCAGAATTCCCTTTGATAAGGTGGTTACGGAAGCCATGGTTCAGGGGCTTCCGGTGGTGGAATATAGTGACGGAGCTGTTTCAAAAAGTATCAAGGAAATCTGGGAA
>DUQX01000077.1 GCA_012837615.1 Bacillota bacterium
ATTGCCGATCAGCGGTTTCCCCACCGTGTAAAGTTTCTTTTCGGGGGGATCATCCATCGCCGTTCCGGAAATCGAACCGGTATCCTGCGAGCCATAGGTAATCAGGATCGGACATTTCATCCGGCGGATGACCTCCTCGGCCAGCGGCGGAGGAAGGTACCCGCCGCTGCAGCGGATAAAGCGCAGCGAGGAGAGGTCATAACTTTCCACCGGTTCCTGCATCATCGCCCCCAGCTGTGCCGGCACCAGGCACGGCACCGTCACTTTTTCCTTTTCAATGATCTCCAGGGCGGCCTTCGGGTTATATTCATAGAGCAGGACTACTTTTGCTCCAACCTGGGGGGCGCAAAAATAGGTCGGCGTGCCGCCCGGCGCACCCGGCCAGGGAGCAATGGCGCAGAGAATGTCATTACTGTTCAGCTGCCAGTTGCGGACATGCGTCCTGGCGCTCCACAAACGGGCAGCTACCGTCCACTCCACTATCTTGGGTATCCCGGTAGTCCCGGTAGTGCTGTTAAGAAAACAAACGTCAAAGGCATTCATCTTCCTTTGCTCTAAAATATCTTCCGGGTATTTATCTTCAAGAGAGCTCTGCATTATTTTTGAAAGCGATACCGCCCCTTCGGGAACATCATCGCCAACCACAATAATATGCTTTAAAGACGGAAGCTGCGGGGCGATCTCCCTGACCATCTTGTAATAATCAAAATTTCTATACTTCCAGGGAATTACCACCGCCTTTGCCTCAATCCGGCCAAGTATTTCAACAAGCTCCACATGACGATAAACCTGCATCAAGGCGATGGAAATGACCCCCGCCTTTTCACAGGCCAGGCGTGACAAGAACCCTTCAACGCAGTTTGGCAGTTGAATGGCAATACGGTCATCTTTTTCCAGTCCGAGATCGATCAACCCCAGGGCAATCCGTTTTATTTGCTCTTTTACCTGGGCAAATGTCAGCCTGCGCCCCAGTGTATCAACCAGGGCTTCGCGATCAGGATATTCTTCAGCATTTTTTTCCCAGTAATCCGATAAAAGGTCTTCTGTCCACCAGCCCAACCCGGTATACTTTTTCACTTCAGCTTCATCGTACCTTATCGGTCTCATTTAAAAAACAATCCTCCCCCGTTATTATTTCAGATTTTTAGATTCCGGTTATACCCTTTATGATGCTCTACCCTTTCTGGATGCTTTACCCTTTAGGATGCTTTTGCTTTGCTCATCACTTCCTTAAAGGCCTTCAATATTGCTTCGGCAAAGGGCTCTTCTTCAAGATTGGCATCTACTTCTCTTATTTCAATGTCGCTGCGCAGGTGTTTCTTCAATTCTTCAACAAAAATACGGTCCTCTTCAGGGTCGTATAAAACTGAACCCTCACCGTCTATGCCGGACCATCCTTTGGTTGGGATAATGATTTTTACCGGCCCTCTGGCCTGGTTTAACTTCCTGGCATACACTTCGGCGATCATACGGAATTCTTCCGGCGACAGCCGCAGGTAGGAACGGAATGCATCGAGATCATATTTCTTGCGGCTATGGTACTCCGGCTTGTATTTGCTTTTTGGAGGAGTCATCAGGTTAACCAGACAGGGCGCTATTATTTGGGGTATACCTACTTTCCCCGCCGCTTCCAACCGGTGCGGGCCCGCCGCCCTGGTACCGCCGAGCAGCTCCTCTGCCACCGCACCGGGGGCCAGGTCAATTACAGCAGAAAAGATCCCTTCCTTTTCAATTAACTCTTCCATAGCCATATCGGGCACGCCGGTGGCTGAAAAACCAATCACCTGGTATCCTTCACCCTCAAGATGCTGCTTTACATACTCGGCACACTTTTCACACATATTCAACATGGTCATGGCAACCCGCGGTTTTGCCTGTTTTTCCAGATCGGCAAAAGTGGCATGGGGTACCCTTTTACTTACCATCCCCACAATGCTTCCGGCAGCCCGATCCAGAACGTCCCGCATCAGATCGTTCAAACTGGTAAAATCAATCACCGAATGCATAATGGCAATATCCGAAGCGCCGAAATAACGGCTGGCAAAGCCCCTGGCCGATGCATTGCTTGAAACCATCAATTTGGGAATTCCAAAGGGAAGCGCTTTCATTGCCCCCGTACACATCAGGGTATTTGTAGCCCCGCCGATACCGATAATCCCGCTTAGCTTATTTGCACTGTACAGCTCTCTTACCTTTTCCCCGGCGCCATCGATCATCGCCTGGATCAGACGCGGTCTGTCTTGTTTCAGAGCTTCGCGATCAATATCTTTTCCGGCAGCAGCCAGCACTTCTTCGCGGGTGATATCGGCCGGAATACTCGGTGTACCCCTTGTGCCGATATCTATTACAAGCACCCGGCAACCCTGTTTCTCGATCTGTTCACGGAGATATTTCGTTTCTTCGCCTTTGGTGTCCAGAGTGCTTAAGATAACTATCGTTTTATCCATCCTTCTCATCCCCTTTCCCCGGCAACCCCGGGATTTTGCTAACCCCTGCCTTTAATCCCGCTGAAAGCGATTAGCCCGGGCCGCGGCCCGGGCTCCGGCAACAGCCCGCCCGCATTACAAACTAATTATCCTTTACCCTTCAAAACCATACTCTTTCCACTTGCTGCGCACTTTTTCAGCCATTTCTTGATCGAGGAAAATCTCTATGGGTTTCCTTTCCCACTCGTAGGGTATACAGGCATCAATAATAATCCTGGAACAGATATCCCGGGCATCGATCGGCAGGGAGGGGTCAAGCGGGGTGGAACGCCCCCTCTTGATGATCTCTGTACGGGCAACCGGATCATAACGCACGCTCATCGCCCAAAAAACCTTTGTCCAATCATCGGCCGGAATATCGTCATCAACGACGATTACTCCCTTTAACCCGTAGTGCCCGGTGGTAGTGGAGATAACCGCTGTCCCTACATGTATGGAATGTCCGGGGTACATCTGTTTTACGGATACGATCGCCCAGTAGCGACCGGTTGATTCCGGCGGAATATACACGGATTTAATGCCGGGGATACGCATATTATTCAAGTCCGTCCACAAAGTAGCCGTACGGTTTAAAGCCTGGATCATATGCGTGTCCGTAATCGGTTTCCCAACCGAAGTGGTCCATAAAATTGGGTTGTTGCGATGGTATACCCGTTTTACTGCAAGAAACGGTTTCGGCCATTCATCCGTTTTCTTGCCGGAGTAATAACCGGTATATTCACCAAAAGGACCTTCCTGGCGGAGCTCCTGCGGATCGATTTCGCCCTCCAGGATAATCTCGGCATTCGCAGGTAAGGGTAAACCTGTCAGATCGCTGATAAATACTTCCGCCGGCTCGTTGCGCAGCGATCCGATAACGTCATATTCTGAAACACCGGGTGAGATCATGGCGCTGCTGGTAGCAAAATTCAAAGGATCCCCCCCTATTACCGCCGCCGCCGGCATAGGCTTGCCCAGTTCCCGGTACTTGTTCAAGTGAAAATCCGCATGCTTCCCCTTGATAATCTGTACTCCCACAGTTTTTTCATCGAGCAACTGCATCCTGTAAGTACCCAGGTTTATCCAATCGCTAGTGGGATCCTTGGTAACAAGCGACACAGCGGTTCCGATAAAGCGCCCGCCGTCCATCGGGTAGAACTTGGGTACCGGAAAGTCGTAAAGGTTAACCCGATCGCCTTCCAGCACGTTTTCCAATACGGGTCCGCTTTTAACCACCCTGGGGGGAATTAATTTACTGCTGATAGCCTCCATCCAGCTCTTGGAAAGCTCGCAAAGGGATGCGTCTATCGGCCTTCCGAGAGCAATAGCCAGGCGTTTTACAGTAGTAAAGGCGCTTCCAAAAACAGGCGTGTTGTAACCCTTTATTTTTGAAAAAAATAAAGCAGGGCCTTTGTTTTCTTCGTTAATTTTTGAAATATGGGACAATTCAAGGTTCCAATCAACTTCAGTCTCGATCCTTTTTAACTCGCCTTCTTTTTCACACAAGTTGATATAATCCCTTAGATCCATCACGCTTCTCCTTTCAAAAGATTTTTAATTGTTATACTATTTATCCTGTGAAACAAATTTAGCTTAATCAATTTGATAGCGCAATATCCAAACTGGGGGAAAAATGCCCGGGGCACCCTAGCCACTTTGGGCGATAAATGTTTTTGATTTTTATAATCCGGTTATTCAACAAGCGGCCTCACAAGCGGTCCAGATTGTCCACTTTGGTCAAATACCGGAAAAAATTTTCAACTAATTTAGCCATTGACATGAATAAAAATCGTAAGATATTTTATATATAAGTATTGGAATGTTTTAAATAGTGTAATAAGTGCTGCAAATATTTTAATTAACAAACCTTTAACCTACTTAGTAACCCACTTGGGTTAATTAATCTGCTTTTGTAACTACTCAGAGCAAACACAATCAGGGCATAGGTAGGGAACGACAGGTGTCAGGTGTGCGAAAAGTCATAGCACCTGTCACTCCGAACACAGTGAAGAGTCAGGATCCTTCGCTAACGCTCAGGATGACAACCTGACAATCTTGCGCATAGCTGAGCAGTTACCTGCTTTTTTGCATTTTGGAGGTGGTAAGGAGAACGCAAAAAACGTTAACGTAGTATTATCGATAACCTATAAGAAAGGACTATTATGGGGATAGGAGGATTGAATATGTACTTACCAGATTTTGAATATTACGCACCAGCTACATTGAGCGAAGCCTGTGATCTGCTGGAAAAACTTGGACCGGAAGCCAAGGTATTTGCCGGAGGCACGGATGTATTATCCAAAATGAAGCAGGAACTACTCTTTCCAAAGGCCATCGTTTCGCTAAAAAACTTAGGCGGCCTGTCGGAGATCCGCCTTGGGAACAACAATGACGTAATCATCGGAGCGAAAGCAACGCACAACAACCTGATCGATTCACCCGTTCTCCAGGAAAAATACCCCTCTTTGTGCAATGCTGCGCGCCAGATGGCCAACAACCAGGTGAGAAATATCGGCACAGTCGGGGGTAACATTGTCAACGCCGTCCCCTCCGCCGACCTGCCTCCCCTTTTGATAGCTCTCGGTGCAAAAATAAAGCTTGTAGGGGCTACAGGGGAAAGGGTTTTGCCGCTGGAGGATTTCTTTACGGGGCCTAACAAAAGCGTCATCGAACAGGATGAAATATTAACCGAATTTATTATCGAAGAGCAGCCCTTTACCGGCAGTACATATATCAAATTTGCCCTGCGGCGTTCCGGAGCCCTGGCCGTAGCCAGCGTGGCCGCTGCGGTAGCGATGGAGGGGAATGTCTGTCGAAAAGCGCGTATTGTTCTGGGAGCCGTTGCCCCCACACCGCTAAGGGCAAAAAAGGCTGAGGAAATGCTCACAGGGAAAGAGATAACGGATGAACTTCTTGAAGAAGCCGGCAGTGCTGCATCCAAGGAGAGCAAGCCAATTTCCGATATCCGCGGCTCGGAAGAATACAGGCGCGATCTGGTGCGGGTTTTAACCGGGCGGGCTTTAAGAAAAGCAATTAATGAAGGACATGTTTAAAAGGGGGAAAGGTGAAATGCAAAAAATTGAAGATCATAGCGGGACTAAATATTATTTAATTACTTTAAAAGTAAACGGGGACAGTTATACCAGGGCCGTAAAGGCCAACACCCTCCTGGTAAATGTCCTGCGTGAAGATCTTGATTTGACCGGGACCAAAAAAGGTTGCGAGCTGGGCGATTGCGGCTCCTGCACCGTCCTGCTGGACGGGAAACCGGTAAACTCCTGCCTGATCCTGGCGCTAGAGGCAGATGGGCATGAAATTACAACAATTGAAGGGCTGGCACAAAACGATAAACCCGATAAACTGCAGGAAGCTTTTGTTGAGAATGCCGCCATACAATGCGGTTATTGCACACCCGGCATGATTATGTCGGCCAAAGCCCTCTTGACACGCAACCCCCACCCTACTGAAGGGGAAGTGCGCGAAGCGATTGCCGGCAACCTGTGCCGCTGTACGGGCTATGTAAATATCGTCAAAGCCATCATGTCTGCGGCGGAAGAACAACAATAGAGGAGAGGTGAACCAAATGGGTGATAACTATGAAGTTATAGGAAAAAGTGTGCCCCGTATCGACGGAGTAGCTAAAGCAACCGGACGGGCAAAGTATACAGGCGACCTCAAGTTTCCCAACATGCTGGTAGGAAAGATCTTACACAGCCCGCATGCCCATGCCCGTATTCTCAATATTGATACCTCCGAAGCGGAAAAGCTACCCGGCGTGAAAGCCGTCATTACCCACCGCGATGTGCCCTCTACAAAGTACGGACTCAGTCCGGCCCGCTGGGACGAAACTATCTTCTGCATCGACAAGGTGCGTTTTGTAGGCGACAAAGTTGCCGCAGTAGCAGCAGTTGACGAAGAGACGGCATACAAGGCGCTCAAGCTCATTAAAGTGGATTATGAGGTGCTCCCGGCCGTTTTTGACCCCTATGAAGCGCTGAAAGAAGGCGCACCGCAAATTTTTGAGGAGTATCCCGGCAACGTTAACACCGAAATCCACCAGCATTTTGGCGATGTGGATAAAGCCTTTGAAGAGGCCTATCATGTGCGCCGCGACTTTTTTAGCGGCCAGCGCACCTACCATTCACCGCTCGAACCGCACGCCTCCATAGCTTTCTGGGAAGGCGATAAGGTAACCATCTACTGCAGCACCCAGTCCGTCCACTATCTGCAGTATCACCTGGCGCGGGTCTTCGGCATGCCCATGGGGAACATACGCGTATTGAAGACACACGTCGGGGGCGGTTTCGGCGGTAAGATTGACCCCACCGGATTGGATTTTTCGGCTGTCAAGCTTTCGCAAATTACCGGCCGTCCGGTAAAGATGCTCTTTGACCGCAAAGAGATGTTTTACAACAACCGCGGCCGCCATGCCCAGTACATGGAGCTGACCACGGGCGTCACCAAGGAAGGGAAGATCCTGGGCGTACACGCCAATTTTGTTATGGACGGCGGCGCCTATACCGGGCTGGGAGTTGCCTCTGCCTACTATGCCGGGGCGTTGCTCACCGTTCTCTACGATTTTGACAACTACAAGTTCGATATGGTTCGCGCCGTCACCAACCTGCCCGGCTGCGGCGCACAGAGGGGGCACGGCCAACCGCAGCCGCGTTTTGCCTTTGAAAGCCATCTCGACCATATCGCTGAAGATCTGGGGATCGATCCCCTGGAAATACGGATCATCAATGCCCGCAAACCTAAAACAGTAACAATTAATGATTTTAGAGTAGATTCCTATGCATTAAAGGAAGCGCTGGAAAAAGCCCGTGAAATCTCGGGCTGGCGGGATAAAAAAGGCAAACTGCCCCCCGGCCGGGGCATCGGCGTCGGCAACGGAGGCTTTGTCTCCGGCGCGGGTTATCCCTGTTACCGCACCGACCTGCCGCAAGCTGTGGCAATTATCAAAGTCCATGACGACGGCTCCATGGCCACGCTTTACACCGGCGCGGTCGAAATCGGGCAGGGCAGCGACACGGTACTCCTGCAGATGGCGGCCGAGGCTATGGGCTACCCCCTGGAAAAAATGAGAATTGTGGCCAGCGATACCGACCTGGCTACACACGATTTTGGCGCCTATGCCAGCAGGCAAACGCTGATGAGCGGCTGGGCTGTAAAGAAAGCCGGTGAAGAGATTAAAGACAAAATTCTCAAAACAGCCGCCGAGATGATGCTCGTTGTCCCCGAGCAGCTGGATGTTAAGCAGGGGATTGTCTTTCTCAAGGCACATCCCGAAGAATCGCTCACTTTTGAGGAAGTCGCGCGGACCTATTTTGTAAAATACGGGCAGCTAATCGGGCAGGGTTCCTACAAGCCGCCCAAATTGGGAGGCACATTCAAAGGTGCGGCGGTGGGCACCTCCCCTGCTTACAGCGCGGCGACACAGGTTGCCGAAGTAGAGATCGATGAGGAAACCGGCGAAATAAAAGTAATCGAAGCCTGGGATGTCCACGACTGCGGAATGGTCATCAACCCGGCTTTGCTGCACGCCCAGGTACACGGGGCCTTTTATATGGGCATGGGTGAATCGATCTGGGAGGAAGTGCTCTTCGACGAAAACGGGGATGTTGCCAACGGCAACCTTGCCGAATACAGGATGCCCACAGCGCTGGATATGCCCCCGGTAACTTCCGAACTGGTTGATAGCATCGATCCCAACGCCCCCTGGGGAGTAAAAGAAGTCGGCGAGGGAGCCACCACGCCCACCATGGCCTGCCTGGCCAACGCTATCTACGATGCTATGGGGGTCCGCATAGAAAGCCTGCCGCTTACTTATGAGAAAGTCTGGCGTGCCTTAAAAGAAAAACGTGAAAAGGAAAAAGAAAAAGCATAAACACACCCAGACAAAACATGCCCGATCTATAACAAGCATTCCCCTAACAAGCCATACCCCCTAAACACAAGCCTGTAAGCAGAGCTTTATTAACTGAACCGGTCAAAATATCTAAGATGTCTTACAGTAACATCGATAGCGTGGTAAAGGCATAAAGTAAAGGACGTCTTTACCACGCATTTTTATGCGCACCTTACGAGCCACGTTTGTTCTTCTGCACCGGCATCCCCAACTCTTACAAACTTTATCTTTCGTCATTTGTCCAAAGTGGTAAAAATTTTTGACTAAATTTTCGGCCAATTTAGCCGTTGACAGGTTTTTGCTCCTTGAGTTTAATTATAGTATAAATATTTAAATATTTAAAATCTTTCTAAAAGGAAAAGCAGATTCAAGAAAACATTTCTTTGCAGAAAATGGGAAGGAGGCATTCTTCTATTATAAAATCACCTCTTCTTTTATACAGATTACCATAATGGGCTAGAATCTGGTTCAATTTAACACCAACAAAGGAGGTGTATAAAAATATGGATAACAATGTATCCTGGGCAAATCCCGCCACTGCCGGTATTGTCGGCTTATGCACCGTCGTCATTCCGCTATCGATATTAAATCTGGGATGGATACCTCCCGAAAGCGCTCCCATCATTATCGGATGGCTATTATTCGGAGGACTGGTGCAGGTGATCTGCGGCATTATAGAATTTAAAAGAGGAGGGCTTCTTTTTGCCACCCCGCTTTTAGTGTTTGGACTGATGTTATGTATTACACCTGCATTCGGGGAAATAGTCAAGATATGGATTAAAGATTTTGCAGTGCCTCCGGCGGTAACAGGGGTCGGGTTTTTAGTCGTCGCCGTTTACGTGGCAGCCTTTTTTGTGGCCACCGGGCTGGTGAGCTGGTTTCTATTTACTCTTTGCCTCTTGCTCGATCTGGGTTTATGGCTTGTGGGGTTAACCGATGCGGGCGCGTTGGGCCCGGCCGCTGGAACTATCGGCTGGTATTGTCTTCTTATTTTTGCCATCGGCATGCTATACATGGCCTGCGCTCTTTTTCTAAACGAAATGTTCAACATGCCGGTGCTTCCCATCGGCGCTCCGTTATTCAAAAAAGATGCCCCGCCGGAAACAGACCAAAAAATTGCATCATAAACATTATCAAACGTTATCTTTAAAACACCCTAAAAAAATTAATACAGTTCTTTATCACTTATATTAAATTATTACTTTTTATCAATCTTTTACATAATTGAAAGGAGTCGATAAAAATGAACAAAAAGCGCGCTTTTCCAAGCCCCCACGAGGTGCCGACCGTTCCGGGGACAGAGGGATGGGAGCGTATGTATCCCTATTTTTACACCTTTACCACAGAAGACAAGGAGATGCAGGAATACGAAAACAAAATGCTCTGGTATTATGACGGCCTCCACTATCCCCAGCCCATGTATCCTTTCGACCTCATCTGGGATGAAGCCTGGTACGTAGGGCTTTCGCAAAATAACAGCCGCATGTTCTCTGTGCCTGCGGCGATGGGAATCGATCACCGCATCATCAATGGGTATATCTATATTGCGCCGGTCGCGATCGATGACCCGGAGGTTATTGAAAAAAGAGTCGCAGAATATACCAAAAGGGCCGGCTATTATTTTGAAAACTGGGATAGTCTCTACGAAAAGTGGAAAGAAAAAGTAAACGATGTCATTAAAAGAGTGGAAGAAATGGACCTCAGCGCTCCCGCAAAGGATCTTGAAGATGAATCCAGCGTTTTTGAGGGCAAGGGGATAACCAGCGGCTTTGAACTCTACCGCAATTATAAACGGCTGATCGAATACGGGCTGGAAGCCTGGCAATACCATTTCGAGTTTCTCAACCTTAGTTACGCTTCTTTTGTTACCTTGCAGGATTTTTGTAGAAAGGTTTTTCCGGGGATGACCGACGCTACGCTCACCAAAATGGTCGGCGGAGTAGAAGTTATGTTATTTAAACCCGATGAAACATTACGGGAACTGGCCAAACTCGCAGTCAAGCTCGGGGTAGCAGACTTTTTCAAGAAAAGCGCAAAATTTAACAAAGCACTCTCCAAGCTGGAAAGCAGCGAAAAGGGACGGGAGTGGATCAAGTTTTTCAAAGAAAACCAGTACCCCTGGTTTCACATGTCCACCGGCACCGGCTGGTACCATGACCACTGGACCTGGTATGACCGGATAGAAATCCCGTTCGGGGCGATAAAAAACTACATCGGCATGCTGGAAAAAGGTGAAAATATTGACCGCCCGGTTGAAGAAATTATAAAAACTAAAGAGATGCTGATTAAAGAGTATACCGAGCTTATTGATAATGAAGAAGACAAGGCAACTTTTGAAGCGCTTCTCGGTATCACGTTAAAAACCTATCCGTACTTAGAAGACCACTGCTTCTATATCGAACACTGGTTCCATGGGGTGTTTTGGAGCAAAATGAGGGAACTGAGCAAGGTATTTGTTGAACATGATTTCTTTGACGATGTTGAAGATATCTGGTATCTGAACCGCTTTGAAATAGAGGAAGCCCTCTACGATCTCATCTCCTCCTGGGCAACCGGAGTACCCGCCCGGGGACAAAAATACTGGCGTCCTGAAATTAAATGGAGAAAAGACGTTCTCGATAAATTCCGCAAGTTTATCCCCCCTCCGGCCGTCGGTGCAACGCCCGAACGGATCACGGAGCCCTTCACTATAATGCTCTGGGGAATTACCAGCAGCTCTGTAGACGCCTGGCTGGATGCCGGAAGTGTCTCTCCCGAAGATGTCAGCGAGTTAAAAGGATTTCCGGCCTCTGCGGGCGTGGTAGAGGGGATCGCCAGAATTATCCGCTCCCCCGAAGAGATCAACGACCTTCAGGAGGGCGAAATCCTGGTAGCTTCGACGACTTCCCCCAGCTGGACCCCGGTGTTCAATAAAATTAAGGCCGCCGTTACCGATGTTGGAGGCATTATGTCCCATGCCGCCATTGTCTGCCGTGAATACAAACTTCCGGCAGTAGTGGGCACCGGGTTCGCCTCCTCAGCGATTAAGAGCGGACAAAAAATCAGGGTTGATGGAGATACAGGCATGGTTTACATCCTGAGCAAATAAAAAAGGAGAGCTTAAAATGGCGGATAAACAAAATTACGTTTTATGGTTGGAGGAACTGCCCCCGGGAGATGCTTTTGCCGCCGGCAGGAAATGCAGCCATCTGGGTGAGATGCGCAGGGCAGGACTTCCGGTTCCCCCTGGATTTGCCTTAACACTGGATGCCTACAAAAAGTTTCTCCGGGACAGCGGCGTTGAACAGGACATTACCGACTATTTAAATAAAAACAAGGGTAGACTTGAAAAAGACGTGGGGATGTTTGAGGAGGCCAGTACCTATATTATTAAAGAGCTTATCCTGAACAAGGGCATGCCCTTAGAACTGCAAGAACTGATCATGGATTATTACAAGAAACTGAACGAGCAGAGCAGTCTGGAAAATGTCCCCGTTGCGGTCAGATCCAGCGGGCCGGTAAGCATGCCCGGGCAGTTCGATACTTTCCTCAACGTCCGGGGCGAGAAGGACCTCATGGAGAAAATTATCCATGTTTGGGCCAGCTCCTTTAATGCCAGGGCCATGGCATACCGCCTCCAGCGGGGAATGGCCCTGGAAAGCTCGCCGATCGGCGTAGCCGTTCTGAAGATGGTTAACGCGAAATCTTCAGGAGTTATGTTTACCCTGGATCCGATCAACGGCGACAGGTCCAGGATCTTTATTGAAGGCAGCTGGGGATTGGGGGAAAGCCTGGTCAGCGGCCAGGTCACCCCGGATAAATATATCCTCGACAAGGTAACCCTGGAACTTTCCCAAAAAAATATCTGCCGCAAGGTGATGGAGATGATATACGGCCCGGAAGGCAGCATTGTATCCAGGGATATTGAGGAAGAAAGGCAGAACGCACCCTGCTTAACCCCGGATGAAATACTGGAGCTGGCCAAACTAGGCAAACGGCTTGAGAAACACTACGGTGCCCCCCAGGACATTGAATGGGCTGTAGATCAGAACTTACCCTTTCCGCAGAATATCTTTATTCTGCAGACCAGGCCGGAAACTATCTGGAGCAAAAAAACGGCCAAGCCGGTATCCCAAACAAAAGGAAGCGGAGCGGAAATTATCGCACGACAGCTCATGCAAGGAATTAAGCTATCACAAGTGAAGAGCAGCAATGACAATATCGCCCCGCCGGTTTAAGGCCAATGTTATATCTTTAATAAAGAATTAAGAAAAAAATGCTGAGATGTACCAGCTTGATTATTATCTCCAAGGCATTGCCCAAAAAATTGAGCTGGTACACCTTTTTTTTCTTATATTAACCTGTTAAATTAACCTCTTAATTACCTTTGCTGATTATCCTTAATCTACCTCATCATTTCACAATCAGGACAGATTTTTTTGAAAACTGGGCGACTTTATTGCTAACACTTCCCAAAATTAGCTGCTTAAATCCTCCCAATCCCCTGCTACCCAGGATTATAAGATCGTAGTCCCCTTCTTCAGCTACCTTACAGATAAAATCCGCCGGGTTACCCTTGCCCAGTATAGTATCTGCTTTTATACCATTTTGCTGAAGCTTCTGTGCAGCTTGACTTAAAATTTCTTTTGTATTCTTCTCCAGCTGCCTTTCAATTGATACAAATTCTTCTGCTGAAAAGCCTTCCGGGAAGACATTAACAGGCACATTTTGGGCTACAGAAAGAACGGTTACTTCAGCTTTTAAGGAAATTGCGAACTCAATAGCTTTCTCCAGAGTTTTTAAAGAATGGTCCGAACCATCGGTTGCTACTAAAATTTTCACCTTTATCATCCCTCCTCCTGAATATCAAAACTATTCCAAAATATTTATTCTACATTGTATTCCATAATTCCTGCATATACAAATAATTTTGACTTAAATTAATACTTTGGCGGCAAACGCTTCTCCGTAAGTTTGTATACCGCATTTTAATCATTTTAATTAAGAAAGCAAAATACACACAGATGGTGTCTAAATATAGCAAAACTTAATAACTACAAAACTCAACAACTATTATCATGGGAGGACAACGATATTCGTTAAGACATTCCTCTCTTTCCCATCGGAGGGCCGGTTCAAAACTTTCCCGTTGTAATAAAAAGTGCTGGATCCCCCTCCATCCAGGTTATAGGCATCGCGAACCTTGAACTCCAGCAACTTGTCCTGCGCTTCTTCCAGCGTCACGCCCATGCTCCAGCCTTCCCTCCGCCCGTCAATGACGATAAAAAGGAGATCCTCATTTACAAAATGGCCGATAAGCGTGCGGGGATGCCTTGTATTTGCCCATCCTCCCGGGATAGGCTGTTTTTTGCCGTCTTTTAACAATGTGGGCAAGAAGCTGCACCCGTGCAAAACGTCGAGCTCCGCCAGCTGCTCTTTAGTATCGATCCGCCCGCCAACAAGGTGCCCGCTGCGGTTAAAACCGATAAACCTCCAATCAGGCTCATAAGTTTCAAAAGAGATAATCTCACCATCAATCACTGTAATACCTATGGGCAACAGGCTGCCTTCATGGACGAAAAATCCTCCGGCGTTAACCGCCAATACACCACCGGTACGTTTGGCGGCTGCGCTTGTCGTCTCCCCCATGGTGCCGAGCTTGTCTCCTGCCAGAACCATTTTCAACGCGTTTGCATTATGCAGCCGTACCTTGGCCATATATCCCCGGTACCCTGCCTCTTTCAGCGAATAGACTTTTATTGTAGCATTTTCGCCAAAGGTTTGTCCAACCGGGTCGCCCAGCATATTGGCCAGGACAAAATCAACCATATCACCGGTAGCATGTCTTTGTTCACTGGAAGCTTCGAGCAAATCGCGCAAGCGGTCGTGCTGCTGTTCGTAAGCCAGCATCTCGCTTATCGCATTTTCCCGTATCATACTGATGAGCTGGTGCGCTGTATCCGTCTTCTCCTTTACTTCCCGGATCGATTCCTTTATCTCAAGCATTTTCCCTGCTATCTGATCAGCCTCTTCCTGAAATAGCCCCTCCTGCAGCGACAGGGGTTCGGTAATATTCAGGGCAAAAGGCTGAATCTGTGCATAAGCAATCCCCAACCCCAGAAAAGGAGCCAGCACAAAGATGATAAAAATATGTATTCTATAATGCACGAACTGCATCCTCCAATTTCTTTAATTGACTTTTTAACGCGGCCAGCTGAGCATCCAATTCTGTAATGCGTTCCTGCAAACTCAAGCGTGTCTGGTCAGTTCCTGTCAGTGATTCTCCCGTCAGCTCCAGTTCCTCCTGGATTACACTCATCTCGCTGCGGACCTCGTTAATCTCACTGCTGAAATTACCCAGCTCATCGTGCAGCAGCTGCATTGTAGCGGTAATTTCCTCCTGTATACGCTGATTCTCCTGCTGCAACGCGTTTATCTGATTTAAAAAGTTTTGCTCTGTTTCCTGCAGGTGTTTCATCGCAAAGAAATAACCTCCAAAGATAAGGCCTGCCCATAGAAAAATGGCAAGGACAAAAAAGGCAACCGTCTTCCGCCCCTGCCCCCTTAATTCTTTCCTGGTTTTCAGCTGGCTATATTCGGATTGCTGATTTCCAAGATGAACATCTCTGATATCGCTACTCATAAAATCTTTCCACCCTCTGTCATTATGACTATTTTCTTCATATCCTGAAACCCATTTTACCATTAGAGGTAGACCTTAACAAGATGAAAAAGGGTGTTAAAATATTCCTGTACCAGGTTGCCACCACAGGTAGGGATATGTTTCTCCATCAATAATGCGCCAGGCACCGGTAAAATCCCACCCCTTAAAGCTATCCCGCCGCTTCATGGCAGCGGTTGTAAGGGGAGTTCCCCCGCCGGGGCTTATGCTCTGCCCGGTAGTATCCTTATCCCAGTAAGAGCTATAAGTAGTACCCGAACTGGATTTTGAACCTGCCAGCCCGCCTTCTTCTTTAGAGGTGGCGCTCACAAAGCCCGCAGCGTAACAGTTGTAAACGTTGCCGTTATTTTCCCAAACCAGGCCGCCTGCGCTTTTACCCGTCACGTTACCTGTAGCATAGCTGTTAGTAATCAAACCATCATTTTTTCCTGCCAATCCGCCGGAAGAAGAACCAATCCCCTCTAGATTACACCTGGAGTAGCTGTTGTTGATCTGTGAACCTGCATCATTGAAACCGATCAGGCCGCCGACACAATACCCTAATCCGGTTATACTCCCCGTTGAGCAACATTCATTGATTATGCCGGTTACGTTATGTCCCACTAATCCTCCAACATAGTAATAACCGCTTATTTTGACGTTTTTTAGCTGTATACCCTTAAATACGGCATTTTCGGCGTATCCGAATAAGCCGATATGTTTGTAATTATTAGTAGTTCTTTGAATGTATAGATTGCTAATGAGGTATCCGTTACCGTCCATCCTGCCCGTAAAAGGTTCTTCCTCGGTTCCGATGGGCATCCAGCCGCCCCCCGTATTAAAGGGCTCACAATCCAGGTCAAGGTCAACACCCAGCTCAAAGCAGGAAGAGAGGTAGTTCCTCACCTCATTCAGCTGCTCCGGCGTAGTAATGATATAAGGGTCATCTTCAGTACCGGAGCCACCGGAGAAAACCGGAGCCGCCCCCTCTCTAACGATAACCTCAGCTGTTAACTTCGCGAGCACTCTTCCTTCGTCAAAGGTGCTATTATCCCCATAAACAACAGAAATAGCACGAAAAAGTATGCTAAGGAAAATAGTAACCTGCAAAAATATCCCTAGACGCTTGTACATGAGAAACTTATGCGCCAGAAGCTTATACATCCTTTCCATTGTGGAGCAATACCCCTGTTCATTTTAAGCAACTTTAAGGAATTCTACATCCCCGCCTGGATTGCATAAACATTTATTAAATATTCACCTGCGGTGGCAAACCTGAGCGTAAAAGTAGTTCTAACAGGTAAAGGTATTGCAGGATTCTCTCCAAATTTGAAACCCGTATCCGGTCCCAAGTAACCTTTGAGCCTGTTCCCCTCCGCAACAAAAGTATTGTTGATATTCTCAGTCTCGCCTTCACCGTAGCCGCTTATGGAAGTTATTTCAAAATCGCCCTCCGCTATGCTATCTTTTTCCACCTCTAGAATATAGAGAAGATTGTCCACATGGCGAACGCCGTTTGCCAGATTCGCTTCTACCGTATAGTCTATTTCATCCCCCGCATCAACTGTAGTCGAAATTGGATCCCCGGTTAGATCGCTATCCCCAGGTTGATCATCATCCCCAAAAGCATGTGTTAATAAAACAGGATCGCCTCGAATTACCTTAACTTCAAAAGTGCGGGATGCCAATTCCTTATCAAACGTTCCCCTGTCGCCTCTGGCAAAGAAGCTCACGGCAAACTTATATGTTCCCTCTGCGCTCTCCTGCCAGGATATCCTGAAATCGGTGTGCTCGGCAAGATTATTAAGCGCCTCGCCGTCTGGATAGCCGAACCAGCAGCCATCCGTGCCGAGCGGCATCCACCGGCGGTTATCACCCTCAATAAGAAGATAGGATAGCTCCAGATCATCCGCATTGCCATCCAAAACTTCGATTTTCGCCATTACAATCTCATCGCCACACTCGCCCCTGTCTACCGACACTACAAAATTATCATAGAGCCCCGCAGCCGAAACTTCTGCAAGTTCATCTATTTCCGGTGCTTCCAGGGTTGCTTTTACCTGAATAGTAAACTCCAGGATATTGGACACCGTCTTACCCTGCGGCACCGCCATCGCCACCGGCGACATCATCATAAATACTAATGTCAGGATTAATAATTTAAATAGTCTCTTTTTCATTTCTTGTACCTCATATCTCTCAGTAAATAATATTTTTTTGCTAATTAGCTTACGCAGTCAGATATGGCCATTTATTTAAGAAAGAAATCCTCTGCCGGCTCATTAGTCCCTTATATTATCATTTATAGCTGGCAGCGATATCCTTGTCCACCTGGATTGCCCAGGTAAAGAATCTGTATTCCCCAAACGTATTAAACCGGACTGCCAGCCCTGCACCCATCTCTTCTTTCAGCGTAAACCCCCCAGGAGAGCCCCAAGGAGAGCCCCAGTACCCTCTCAGGCAATCGCCATTCTCTTTAAACGTATCGTTAATATCCTGTGTGCCGTTACCGCCGCCTGCCTCTGTTCCGTCTATCTTTGTAATAACAAAATCGCCCTGCAAGGCGGCGCCCCAGCCGTCTGCAGTTTTCCTTTGAACCCCGCAGATGTATAGAACATTATCTACATGGCTGATGCCATTAACCAGGGCAGCGTTTACCTTATAGCCCACCTCTTCTGTATCGCCGGCTTCGACAGTAAGCGCACCCTCCGTTGCGGGACCTTCATTGATGGAATGGGTTAACACGACAGGCCCGGCCGGAAGGCCGCCGATCACCTGTACAGTAAAACCGGCAGCTGCCAGTTCATTTTCGAAAATCCCTTCAGCAGTCTCCGCAATGACACTTGCTTCAAACTCGTACGTGCCTTCTGCGTTCCAGGTTACCCGAAAATCAACAGGGTCAACGCTGTCAAGAGTTTTACCTGTCAATGAGCATCCAGACCCCGGGGTAAACCGGCAGGCCCCCTCCCCATCAAAATCTGCTGTTATCCAACGCCGTTCCCGATTAAGGCCCTCCTCATCAAGGAAATATTCCAGTTGGAAGCCGTTAACATCTCCGCTTACCACCTGGATTTTGGTGATTACGTTTCTATTACCGTAATCACCCGGATTCACCGACATTACAAAGTTATCATACAACCCGACGGCCGACATATCAGCGATACCTTCCAGCACTATCTCCGGCTCCTTTTTGACGGTTGATGCCGGTCTATCGTTTGCCACTCTACCGTTTAAAGATACATATCTTTTAGGCAGGTTTAAAATAATCGAATCGCCGGCTTTCTTTCCGCTGATGTTTTCCACTGTATCTTCAGCATTGTTTACTGTTGCGACTGAATCCAGGACAAGCTTTTTTACCGTTGAGTTTTTCTCAATATTGATCACTGTGCCGGCAATATTTTCCGGCACAAATATTTCATTAATAACTGTTTCAATAACTGCTGCGCTCCGGATTGATAACACTATGCCGTCCGCCCGGATTGCAACGCCGGCAAACACCCCTTCCAGCATTATCTCTGCTCCGGCGGCTTCCTCCGCTATAATTATTTGCAGTCCTTCAGTATTTGCAGCTACCAGGCGAATATTTCCACCCGGAGCATTTTCTACAACCATATTGTTATATCGGCCGCCGTTTATGTAAATGCTGTTTTTCCCGCCCCCACGGATAAAAGTTGTCCCCTCCACCGTTACATTGTTTAAAATAATAGCATCACCGTCGCCAATTAACGATATAAATTCTGCACTGGTAAATGGCCGAAAAGTACCGTTGGGATATCCAGCGATAATACGCTCATCCACCATCTTTTGAATTGCGCTATGCACCCAGTGCTCCCCTATATCCGGTATTACAGCGTTACCGTGCACAATAGAAGTTGAAACGAAAATCAAGGTTAAAGCAAATGTAACCAGCAGAAATATTTTCGGCAACCTGTTTTTCCCCGCCATCGCTCTTACCCCAAAGAGACCTCCTCAAAAACATTAAATCCTGCTGCATAGCTTTCATTTTATAAAAAAGCCCGTACATAAAAAATTTATACCCTTACTTAATTGTCAGCCTTTTCCGGAGAACAAATGGCACCAGGCAAGTGGCTCCAGGCAAGCTCTCAGGTAATAACACTCCCCGAAAAGGTTGCTTTATTGTTTCGGTATATTTTCATTTAGTCCCTATATTCTAATATTTGACATCATTATCAATAATCCTGCATTAATCCTGCATTTTTATTATTTTCCTTTTAAAATTAGCTGCCTGATATCGGGAATCTCTTTAATCTTAAGATGTTTGTTCCTATTCTCTCCAGCAGAGTACCAGCTGCTTTTCAGCGTATAACTCTTTAGAAATCGCTTTTGGCATCCGTTTTAAACCTGCACATTCCCACCGCCAGTATCAACGCACTAACAGCTAAACCGGGATATAACGGATCTATTATCCCTCCCCAAATTTTCCAACCTAGAACAGCTGTCGGAGCAAGAATAACAGCCAGCTTTCCAGCCACGGGCGATACCCTGCGGGGCCATAATAATGCTACTACTAAAGGCAAGCAAATAGTAGCACCCCTGAGCCCCATGGAAAGATATGACCAATCCAGGATAAGACTGGACAAATTCCCGCTTAAAACAACCCCTAAACAAAGTAACATTACTCCAACGATAACCAGCCGTAAAACCAAAAGGTTTCTTTCTGTCTTCGTATTGCCGGAAAAATTGCTATAGATATCCTTGGTTAGCATCGTACTGATCCCCAGTACCAAACCTGCACCGGTACCCACCACAGTAATTATAAGGGTGGCCAGAGCAATTCCCGCCAGCCAGGAAGGGAGGTGAGTCAGAATAAAAACCGGAAATGCCTGTACAGGGGGAAGGCCAGCAAAATTTAAGCGCATATATAATCCAACTAATATCCCAGGAATACCGGCCAGCGGAACTAAAATGGCAGCAAGCATTGCGCCCTTGCGAGACGCATTCGTGTCCCGGCCGAATAAAATATTCTGGATATAGGTTTGAGTAGACAATACCCCAACAATCAGAGAAAAACCGGCAGCCAGGTCAACAGTAACACCCCGGCCAAAAAGGCTGAACCAAGGAAAGGCAGGCAAAGCAATTTGTAATTGTCGCCACCCTCCAACCAGCTCATAGGCCTGCCATCCAACAATAATCAATAGACTATATAAGAGGATAAGTTTAACCAAACCAACCAAACTGGTACCCCATACCCCACCAAAAACCACATAAACAATAATTAAAACAGCTGCAACAACGGCCGCCAGCCAGGAACTAATCCCCAGCATTGAAGTAAGTAAGGCCACAGCAGCTAGCATTTGACCCACAAGATTCAAGAAAATACCTATGGAAGAAAAAATACAGGCAGCTGTTCGCACCTGATCGCCGTAGACCCCTGCCAATATTTCAGGTACGGTTTCGTAATTCCCTTCGCGCAAAGGCCTGGCCTGAAAAGCCAGCAACAAACACCCGATCCCCGCTCCTAAGGTAAACCACCAGGCTGAAAATCCGTACTGAAAGGCCAGCTGCGCTGTACCGATAGTTGCCGCCCCGCCGACAAGCGTTCCCATAATTGCAGCGGCTACCAACATAAACCCCGCTTTCCTACCACCCACAGAAAAATCAGTAGCGGAACTAATCCTACGACCGGAATAAATACCGACAATTACAACCATCAGAAAAGTAATAATCAAACTTATCACATGGGCTAAAGTAAGCTGCACTTACTGCGCCTCCTTGTACGCAATGATATGTGCTACAAAAATAATAAATATAGTTTTTCCAATAAGGATAAGCGCTCAGTTATTATTAAATAAAGTTCTTTTATCACTTGCAGTCCGTACATAAAAAATTTATACCCTTATTCTTAATTATCAGCCTTTTGCGGAGAACAAATAACACCAGCCAAGTAACACCAGGCAAGCTCCCGGGTAATGCACTCTCCGAAAAGGTTGCTTATATTGTTTTAGTATATTTTTCATGCGATCCCTATATTCCAACATTTGCCCATCATTATCAATAATCCTGCATTATTGTTAAGAAATCATTCCCTGAAATGAGCAAAAAACACCGCTGTAGTTACAGCGCCTGTACTCTGGTTAACCCCATCTTAGAAGCTATTTCTAAGGCATCCCGGTATTCCCCGGTCGTAATCCTCCGCCCCAGCACAGGATGGCCGGTTGCCCGGTAATAGGGCCGGTACTGGGCCATAATGTTTACATAAGTATCCCTTGATATCTCCTTAGCGATAAACTCCAACACCTTCTCGGTGCCGGCCAGCCCGCCGGGCAAAACCAGATGCCTTACCAAGAGGCCCCTGACAGCAACACCTTTTCGATCCATCACCAAATCTCCTACCTGGCGATGCATTTCCTTTACAACAGCAAAATTTACTTCCGGATAGTCCGCCGCCAGGGAAAACTCCCCGGAAGAAGTCAAATCCCCGTACTTCATGTCTGGCATATAAATATCCACCACACCATCCAAAAGACGGATTGTATCCAGGGAGTCATATCCACCGGTGTTGTACACCAAAGGGATTTTAAGCCCCTGCTCTGCCGCAAGCTTCACCGCAACCAAAATATTGGGCACTACATGGGTGGGGGAAACCAGATTTACGTTGTGGCAACCCATAGCCTGGACCTGGAGCATCATCCCGCTAAGCTCTTCGTCGCTGACCTCCCGGCCCTCGCCCAGGTGGGCCAGTTCGTAGTTTTGGCAAAAGATGCACTTTAGATTACAGTAGGAAAAAAAGATAGTGCCTGAGCCCCCGGCACCCACCAGGGGCGGCTCCTCGCCAAAATGAGGGCCAATGCTGGATACAATGGCCTTATTGGAGGTTTTACAGACACCCAGGGCAGGCCCTTCAGATTTTTGGTATCTCATGGCCTTACAATGCCTGGGGCATAACATACATGGAGACGCCATCTCCTTCGCCTTTTGCAGTTTTTCCTCCCATTGCTTCCCGGTGAATGAAAGATAAGACGGGGGACGGGGGGCAACTGTAAATGATTCCATTGGCAACATACCTCCTTCCTAGAAAGCTCACCCCAAATGGTCGCTGACAAGCAACCCCTTCGAATAAGCTTAGGAAAGGATATCCGGAATTAGTAAAGTTAACGCACTTTGTTCCTTAGAGCCTGCTCAAAATCATCCATCCTGAAATTAACGTTAAAGAAGGGAAGACCACAAACGCGGTATTTATTATCATCAGCATAGACTTTAACTGGTATGCCTTCATTACTAATGCGGAGCAAAAAGTCTTCTTTACGCTTATCCGGACCTAATAAATGGTCACCTTTTGGCTCAATGAAGATCTGTTCTTGTTCGTAACCATCCTGATTATCATAGGAGCCTACCTGTTTTCAAAAATTCAGATATAAATCTTGTCCGGAGGTGGAAGCGGAAGCAAAAAAACTTGGAGCCGATGCTATTATAAATATAGGGTTTTCCACATCTTCAGTGGTCTCTTAATCTCATGATACTGGCTTCTATTTTTTCTAAAAGGTTGTTAGCCGCCTCTTTAGCATACAGCTCATTGGCTATATAGTTATATATTTTATCCAAATCTTTACTAGCTCTGGAGGTAAGCTTTAATCGATAGTTACTTTTTAACATATTTACTTCTCAATTCCGCAAAGACATCCTCTGCATCTAGAAGAGGCTCGCCATTTTCAATTTCCCTTTCTGCTTGAGCCAGCTTTTCATACAGATCCGCTTGGGCAAGTTTCCTCCTATAGGTGTCTATACTCATAATAACTAAATCACCATAGCCGTTTTTAGTTATAAAGATTGGTTCTTGCTTGCTATGACAGAGTTCAGAAATTTTGGTTGTATCTCTTAAATCCTTTATTGGTCGAATTTCAGGCATAATATCAACTCCTTTGGAAATATTATGCCTTAATTATAGCATAATTATGTTGTGTTCCGCTGCAATACTTTCCCCACCTTCTATTAAATATATTTTTGTATTTGTAATTCTATATTACGCCCACCATACATTATTCTTACTATGCAACCGTCTTTTCTTCTTCAGTTACTGTATAAAATACAAGATAGTTATCCACGGGAAGAACTCTCAAACCCCTACTGTGCCATGGTTCGTTTTGGTATCCTCTGATTCTTCGGTATAAATAATTTTATAACTCATTCCCATATTCCTTTTTTAGGCGCTCTGCTCTTTATCCTTAGTAGGTGGACTCATGTTCTTAAAGCCCTGTCCAAAAGGCACTACGGTAAAACCAGCACCTTCTAAGTTTTGCACCATTTGCCTGCTCCCCATCTATCAAAGGCAATCTCTTTAATATGGTACTTGGTGTTTAAATGAAAGCCCCCTGGCTCTTAGGATTGCTCCCAAGACCCTCTGAAGGCAAAAAGAAAAAGCCCCGCGAGAGGGGTTAATTGCTTGCTTCCCTGAGGGTGCATTACCCATAGTATAAAAGAAACCCCCAGCCCCCTAAGAGCTTGATTGCCCCCAAGGATTGCTGGAGGTTTTGGTTTCTTCCTTAATTACTAACAGTATAGGAAGGAACGTTTCGTGACTGGCTTAGTTTGTTACTACTGTTATGCTTACTGTGTCTTCAGCAATTACTGCACTTTCGTTATCCAAATCTACTAACTTAAAGCAGTAGCGTTGCATAAAAAATTTCAAGCACTGTCAAGCATTAAAATGTAAATTAATGGTTATCCCATTATATTCTAGATATGTTTCTTTTTAACAGTCCTTTTTCTCCCCTGTGGTTAAAGGAGCAA
>DUQX01000078.1 GCA_012837615.1 Bacillota bacterium
CTGCTATGTATGCTTATATCGGCTATGTGGAAGTAAGAGGGGGAGAGTGGCAGCCGGGGTTCTTCGCGAAAGTTAACGGGCAATGGAAACAATCGAATGCTTATGTTAAGGTTGGTGGCAGTTGGCGACCAGTTGTCGCGGGGTGGGTAAAAGTAGATGGAATATGGAAAAAATGTTAAAGGGAAAGAGGTGACAAGCAGCGAATAGGAATTATGTGGTAAGTTTTTTTCAATAGCTGGGATGGGTGAAATGAAAAAATTACTGTTAGCATTTAAAAACCCTATTTTTTTCTGCCTGCTGTGTTTTCTGCTTTCACGGGTTATTTTTTTGGGAAGCGGTTATTTAGTTTATAATTACCATGATGAACTGCCTGCTCCAGCTGGTTATTATAACGAGTATCCATATAGCATTGAAGAAAAAAGCCTTTCTAATCTGTTGTTCTTCTACGATTCAAGCCATTATTTTAGTATAGCGCAGGAAGGCTACAAGAGGCAGACGACGCCGTTTTATCCCTTATACCCGCTACTAATTAAATTGTCCGGCAATACGATTTTAAGTAGCATAATACTTTCAAGCCTTCTTTTCGGAGTGGGGCTTTTTGGACTTTATAAACTTGGGAAAGAGAAAGCAGTTTTGTTTGCTTGCGCGTCTCCTATAGGCATTGTATTTTCAGCAGTATATTCAGAGTCCTTGTTTTTCTGCTTGTCAGTATGGTTTTTGTATTATATAAGGGAGCGTAATCTGTTAGCGGCAGGTGTTCTGGCTGGGTTGGGCGCACTAAGCCGTTCACCCGGTTGGATTTTGGTTGCTGCCATTGTGATTATTGGGTTAATTGAATATGCCGAAAAGAGAAGCAGTAAAATACTGCTTTCTTATTTTAAGGTGCTAATAATTGCTGTGGCGGTAGGACTTGCCTACCCTCTTTACCAGGCCATTGTTTTTGGTAATCCACTAACAAATAATATCGTTGCAAGCAAGGGGTTTTTTAGGCAGTTGATGCCCTTCTGGTGGGGAACTTACAAAGATATACTAAGGGTTGTAAATGGAGACTATTCGGCCCTATTTATATTGCTTAACCTTGCTATCGGTTGGGTGTGGATTGCTGCGTCGTTAAAAATACCAGAATATAGGGCTCCCGGTTTACTTTACAGCTTGTTTATTCTTTCTTTTCCAATAATAAATCCCAATTATATGTTTGCTACACATTCCTTAATTAGGTATGCCTGTGTCTGGCCGGGTGCATATTTGGGGCTGGGGGAGATGTATCAAACAAAAACGGGTACAATTATATTTGTTGTTTTTTCTGCGGCTATTGGGATTTTAGTATCAATGCTAATCTCAATGAAAGCATTTCTATTTTAATTCGCAAGCAATGTAAAGATGAAAAGAAGGAATTTGAACGCCTTTAGGGGCGTTTTTTATTTCCCCGGGAGGTGAAGCGATGTCCGTATGTGAAATGCACAAAGAAATGCGGGAGCAAGTAAAAGACCATGAGAAGCGCATCGTGGCCCTGGAGAAATCGGACGCAGAATTTGCAATCCGCTTAGAGAATTTAATAAAGAAAATTGACGAACTAACCGGCTGGATCAAGGCCCTTGTTGTAACGCTTATAACGAGCGGTGTA
>DUQX01000079.1 GCA_012837615.1 Bacillota bacterium
CCTGAGCAAAAAAGGGTACAGGATAGCCTCAGCTTTTTCCAGGTCGGAAAAGAACAGGAAACTGGCCGCAGATTTATTGGGGTGCCCTGTATACAGTGAGCCGGAGAAGGCCGCTTCTGAAGCGGATGTTGTTTTATTAACCACTCCGGATCGCGTTATTGAAGAAGTATGCGAATCGATAGCGGCTAAAAAGGGTTTTCAAAAGGGACAGGTTGTTTTGCATACCAGCGGTGCACATAGTTCGAATATTTTAATTGCCGCCAGGAATGCAGGTGCTTTCGTTCTTTCATTTCACCCCTTGCAGACCTTTCCTGAGCTTAAAGCTGGTTTGCGTTCCTTGCCGGGCACCTTTTTTGCGGTTGAGGGAGATGAAAAAGCTTTACCCCTTGCCCGGGAGCTGGTTGATGCCATGGAAGGGAAAATGCTTACCATACCTACGGAGATGAAGCCGCTCTACCATGCGGCGGCGTGTGTGGCTTGTAACTATTTAGTCTCTCTTATGGATGTGGCTTTGAGGATGTACAAAGTAATGGGTATTTCTCCCCAAAAAGCATTTGAAGCGCTTTTTCCGTTAGTTTTTAGCACAATGGGCAATATTAAAGCGCTGGGACCTGAAAAGGCTCTCACGGGACCGGTATCGCGGGGCGACAGTTCTACCATCCGCTCACATATCGACATAATGAACCGGTTGTCTCCGGAACTTCTTCCGCTATACCGGTCTTTGGGGCTCTATACTGTGGATCTTGCCCTGAAAAAGGGCACGCTGGATAAAGAGGGGGAAGAAAAAATAAAAAACTTGCTAGGAGGGTAAAAAAATGACTGTCAAACGTTTAACAACCCTGGATTTAAAGGAAATGAAGCAGAAGAAAGAAAAAATCACCATGATTACCGCTTATGATTATCCAACGGCACAGATTGCTGACGAGGCTGGAGTAGAGACTATACTTGTTGGGGATTCCCTGGGAAATGTAGTGCTTGGCTATGAAAATACCCTCGCTGTTACCTTAAACGATATGATTCACCATGGCAAGGCGGTTGTCAGGGGTAGTAAGAGAGCTTTTGTAATAGTAGATATGCCGTTTTTGACCTATCAGGTAAATAGTGAGGATGCTCTGCGCAATGCCGGAAGAATAATTCAGGAGACCGGGGCGCAGGGGCTAAAGCTGGAAGGGGGAGTGGAAATAGCTGAGGCTGTAAAGAGCATTACTTCGGCAGGTATACCTGTTGTGGGCCATTTAGGGTTGACACCCCAATCGGTTGGGCAACTAGGCGGTTATAAAGTTCAGGGAAAAGACCCGCAGGTAGCGCGGAAAATGATTAAAGATGCCCTGACCCTGGAAGATGCCGGCGCGTTTATGGTCGTCCTGGAGTGCATACCCTGGCAGCTGGGTAAGGTAATAACTGAAAAGCTATCAATACCCGTAATCGGGATCGGGGCCGGAGCGTATTGTGACGGCCAGGTTCTGGTTTTTCACGATGTTATGGGCATCTATGCGGGTAAAAGGCCGAAGTTTGTAAAACAATATGCTGCAGCAAGAGATGATATGAAAAAAGGTGTTGAAGCTTATATTTCCGAAGTGAGGAAGGGTACTTATCCTGAAGAAAAACATACTTTCACCATGTCGGAGGATGTCCTGGAGAAGGCGCTGAAAGAATAACCTTTGTTAGCTGTGGCTGTTTTTCTAATTAGTATTCCGGGGGGAGAGCTTGTTGGAAACAATCAAGGACATTGCCAGATTACGGGAGAAGATCCGCGAAGTAAAGAAAAAGGGATTGAGTATTGGGTTTGTACCTACCATGGGGTATTTGCACGAGGGGCATCTTTCTTTGATGAAAACCGCTAAAAAAGAAAATGATTTTATGGTGATCAGTATTTTTGTTAACCCTTTGCAGTTCGGGGCGGGAGAAGATTTTGAAGAATACCCCCGGGATCTTGCCAGGGACGAAATGCTCGCCCGCTCGGTGGGCTGTGATCTTATCTTTTCGCCTTCGGTGAAGGAGATGTATCCTTCCGGTTATGGGACGTTCGTTGAGGTTAAAAAACTTACAGAAGGCCTCTGCGGAGCATCCCGGCCGGGACATTTTCTCGGAGTTACCACTGTGGTAACCAAGCTCTTTAATCTGGTCAGCCCCGATCGTGTATATTTTGGACAAAAAGATGCCCAGCAAGCCTTTGTTCTAAAAAAAATGGTCCGTGATTTGAATATGGATCTGGAGTTTATTGTTCTGCCTACTATAAGAGAAGCTGATGGGTTGGCAATGAGCTCACGCAATAAATACCTGACGCCCGAACAAAGAAAACAGGCCGGAGTGTTATACAAAAGTTTAAAACATGCCCGGGAGTTAATTGTTGAAGGAGAAAGGAATGTCGAGGTAATTAAACAGGCAATGGCTAATTTAATCTCCGAAGCTGGGATGGCCGAAATTGAATATATAGAAATTGTCGATAAGGAAAACCTGAAACCGCTTCTTACGGTAAATGGTGAATGCTTAATTGCCCTTGCCGTAAAATTTGGCCAAACAAGGTTAATTGATAATATAATTCTGGAGGTGTAAGCTTTGTGGATAACAATGTGCAAATCAAAAATTCATAGGGCTACCGTGACAGATGCAAATCTAAATTATATCGGCAGTATAACTATTGATGAGGAATTAATGGAGAAGGCTGACATCCTTCCCTACGAAAAGGTGCAGGTTGTTAACAACAACAATGGTGCGCGTCTGGAAACTTATGTTATCAAGGGGGAGCGTGGGAAAGGGGTAATCTGCCTCAACGGGGCGGCAGCACGTCTTGTCCAGCCTGGCGATACGGTAATTATTATCAGTTATGCTCAATATTCCCGGGAAGAGCTCAAGGATTACAGGCCGGCAGTGTTATTTGTAGATGAAAATAATCATATTACAAAGATTGCTACTGAGGGTTAGGCGCGTTAAGATAGGGTTATTTAAACCTGCGTACTTACTGGGCAATGTTTATCGATGTATAAGAATAAGCATCGATGTTTAAGGGGATTATCTTCACAGCGTGAAACAGCGCGCAGGACATTTACACTTCCTAGCATTTATGCTATAATCAAAATAGTTGGAAAATATCTCTTTTTTGTTTGCAAGTCAATAATGCGGAGGTTTAATGGATGTCAAATAGTTTAAGCAGGAATATTTCTATAAATAGAGCAGCTGAACTTAAAGATACAATCGCGGACTTTTTGGAATATAAAAAAACTGTTCCTACCGGTTACAAAGAGTGGGAAAAAATTAAAAATAGGCAGGAATATTATAAGCAAGTTTTCGGAGCTTCAGATACGCAGTGGTATGATTGGAAATGGCAGCTGAGGAACCGGATTTGTGAAGTAGAGCAGCTTGAAAAATTTATTAAGCTCAGCCCAGAGGAAAAAAAGGAGATCTTTATGGCCGGAAGTAAATTCCGCTGGGCGGTGGTTCCTTATTATCTAAGCCTTGCTGATCCCGATAATCCTGCTGATCCAATCAGATTGCAATCCGTACCTTCTATAAAAGAATGCTCTGACGATTGCGGGGTTCTAGACCCGATGGCAGAAGAGTATACTTCACCTGCGCCTGCGATTACCAGGCGTTATCCCGATCGTCTTATTATAAATGTTACTAATCAGTGTGCCAGCTACTGCCGGCACTGTCAGCGGAGAAGGAATATCGGTGAGATTGATTGTCATACTCCCCAAAAAGATTTAGAAGACGCCCTCAAATATGTTGCAAATAATGAAGAGATCAGGGATGTTTTGCTTACCGGCGGAGATGCTATGATGCTTTCCGAAAAAACTCTCGATTGGATTTTAACGGAACTCGATAATATTCCTCACGTTGAAATTAAGCGTTTGGGGAGCAGGGTTCCCGTAACATTGCCTTACCGGATAACAGACGAGCTGTGTGAAATGTTGAGCAGGCACCTGCCTTTATATGTAAACACCCAGTTTAACCATCCTATGGAGGTGACCCCGGATGCCGGGGAGGCCTGTTTGAAACTGGCCAAATGCGGAATAGCTCTCGGCAATCAGTCGGTTCTTTTAAAGGGAATTAACAATGAGCCTTTTTTAATGAAAGTGTTAAACCAGGAGCTCCTGAAAATTATGGTTAAGCCTTATCTCCTTTTTCATGCCAAGGCTGTTCAAGGAACCATGCATTTTCGAACTAGAGTGGAAGAAGGTATTGAAATAATGGAACAACTGAGGGGATATACATCCGGCCTGGCTATACCGACATATATTGTCAATGCACCGCATGGTTACGGTAAAACGCCGATGTTTCCGGAATACCTTATCTCCATGGGTAAAAACAAACTATTGATCCGAACATGGGAAAAGAGAATTTTGGAATATGATAATGCAGATGAAGATACAGTATAGGCTTGCGTTTAATATGTGTATTTTCTACACATAAACCATGGGTTTATTGCTCATGGTTTAAATTTATTCCAGGATAAGCCCGATGGGAGGGGGAAAAGATAGATTGCCGAAAGACAGAGCTCATAAGGCCAAGTATTATCATGCATTTAATCTGATGCCATCTCTGGGTCCTGTAAGGATAAGAAGATTGATCCGGCACTTTGGTTCTCCAGAACAAGCGTGGGAGGCTGCAAATAATATCGAGGCATTGATTCAGGTAAAAGGATTTGGCAGATCCCTGGCTGAAAAAGTTGCAAAGGAACATAGAGAAATTAATCCGGAAAAATCATGGGCAGAGTTTGAACAAAAAGGTTATTCATATATAATATGGGATGATGATAATTATCCCCGCCTTTTAAGGGAAATATATGATCCCCCGCCCCTTTTATATTACATGGGCGATTTTAATGTTTCGGATACCTCTTGTCTGGCTATTGTGGGAAGCCGGCGTCATACAGCATATGGAAAAGAGATCGCTTATAAATTTGCTTCGGCTTTGTCAAATTATAAGATTACAGTGGTCAGCGGCATGGCAAGGGGTATTGATACATGGGCGCATAAAGGTGTTCTCAGTGCTGGAGGGAAAACTCTGGCTGTCATGGGTTGCGGGCTGGATATCTGTTATCCTCCGGAAAACAGAATGCTGATGGAAAAAATCCGTCAATCTGGAGCAGTTATCAGTGAATTTCCTCCGGGAAGCGAACCCTATCCGCAAAATTTTCCCCGTAGAAATAGAATTATAAGCGGGCTTTCGGCGGGAACAATAGTTGTAGAAGCAGGAGAAAGAAGCGGTGCCCTTATTACAGCCGATTTCGCCCTGGAGCAGGGCAGAGAAGTATTTGCTGTGCCGGGTGGGATTAACAGCCCTTACAGCAGGGGTTGCCACAGGCTAATTAAAGAAGGAGCGAAACTTGTAGAAAAAGTAGAGGATGTTTTGGAGGAGCTGCTATTATTTTCGGAAAATGATACTATTTCCCATAAAAAAGTTACTGCTGAAAACGGCGCGGAAGATCGGGGACAGCTCAATCAGGATGAGATTAAACTGATGGAAATTATCCCCTATGAGCCTCTTCCCCTGGAACAAATCGTTATAATGAGCAAGATGCCTATTTCTACAGTAAATATTTTATTGCTCGGTCTAGAATTAAAAGGAATAATTAAGCAGTTGCCGGGGAAGTATTTTGTAAGAAATTAGTTGGAGGTGTCCGGATGAATCTTGTAATTGTTGAATCACCAGCTAAAGCGCGAACCATAAGCAAATTTCTGGGAAGTAAATACCTGGTCAAAGCTTCCATCGGCCACCTGATAGATTTGCCGAAAAGCCGTCTTGGTATAGATATTGAAAATGACTTTAATCCCAAATATATAACAATCAGGGGTAAAGGCAAGATACTGAACGAGTTAAAAGAAGCTAGTAAAAAAGCAGAAAAAGTGTTCCTGGCAACTGACCCCGATCGTGAGGGCGAGGCAATAAGCTGGCATTTGTCTAATTCGCTTGGGATTGGGGAGGATGATCCCTGCCGGGTTGAATTCCATGAGATAACAAAAACGGCTGTTAAAAATGCTTTTGCAAAACCCCGTCCGATTAATCGCCATAGAATCGAAGCCCAGCAGGCCAGGCGTATTCTCGATAGGCTTGTAGGTTATTTAATCAGCCCTCTGCTTTGGGAAAATGTCCGCAAAGGCCTCAGCGCAGGAAGAGTTCAGTCTGTGGCTGTACGGTTAATTTGCGATCGTGAAAAAGAAATCGAATCGTTTATTCCAGAAGAGTACTGGTCAATTGAGGGTGTTTTTAAAGGATCGGATAATAATAGTATCTTTAGTGCAAAATTCTATGGTAAAGATGGAGAAAAAATTGATTTAAAAAGTGAAGAAGAAGTAAATAAAATATTAGCCAGTATTGAAGGCCTGAACTATAAAGTGAAAAAAATTCAAGTTCAGGAAAGGAAGCGTAATCCCGCGCCACCTTTTACAACCAGCACCTTGCAGCAAGAAGCTTCGCGCAAGCTCGGCTTCACCACAAAAAAAACAATGATGCTTGCTCAGCAACTTTATGAAGGATTACCTATAGGGGAAAAAGGGGATGCCGTTGGTTTGATTACTTACATTAGAACAGATGCCGTATCTGTTTCTCCCCTTGCTCAGGAAGAAGCCAGAGAATATATTCATGAGAAATATGGCGATAAATTTTTACCCGATAAGCCCAGGAAATTTACTTCCAAGAAAGGTGCACAAGAAGCGCATGAGGCTATCCGGCCCACGTCGGTTTTTAGGTCTCCGGATGTGATAAAAAAATATTTGAAAAGGGACCAGTTCCGGCTTTATAAGCTGATCTGGGAGCGGTTTTTGGCCAGCCTGATGGAGACGGCGCTAATAGAGCAGATCAGGGCAGATATCAGTGTAGGTGATTATATTTTTAGAGCCAGCGGATCCAGTGTAAAATTTCCAGGTTTTATGGTACTATATATTGAAGGAGAGGACGAAGAAAAAGAGAAAGAAAAACAGCTACCGCCCCTGGAAGAAGGACAAACATTAAAACTTATATCCTTAACACCGGATCAGCATTTTACCCAGCCGCCGCCCAGGTTTACGGAAGCATCACTTGTTAAAACTTTGGAAAACAAGGGGATAGGAAGGCCCAGTACTTATTCCCCAACTATTGATACTATCCAGAGCAGGGGATATGTTATTAAGGAAAATAAGGCATTAAAACCAACAGAATTGGGATTTATCATTGTAGACATACTAAAAAATTTTTTTCCGGAGATAATTGACGAGGATTTTACAGCCCAACTTGAAGATAAGCTTGACAAAGTGGAATCGGGAGAAGAATCGCGCTTGAAGATTTTAAATGAGTTTTATATTCCTTTCAAAAATCGCTTACAAGTGGCGAAGAATGAGATGAAAAAAATAGAAATACAGGACGAAGAAACAGATGAAGTATGTCCGCATTGTGGAAAAAACCTTGTTAAAAAACATGGCCGTTATGGACCTTTTCTGGCATGCCCTGGTTTTCCGGAATGCAGATATACGATGCAACCCAAAAAAGATACGGGGGTAAAATGTCCCCTTTGTAATGGCAGTATAGTCGAGCGCAGAACCAGGAAAGGGAAACTATTTTATGGCTGCAGCAGTTATCCGGAATGCAGATTTGTGTCGTGGAATAAGCCACTGGATAAGAAGTGCCCCAAGTGTGGCTATTATTTAGTAGAAAAAAAATATAAAGGACCTTATACGGGATATCGCTGTGCTAATAAAGAATGTGACTTTCAAGAAAAAAAACTTGAAAATAAGTAAATTATAACAGACCTTATATGCCGCTTATTTTTCATTTATAGGAGGAATGACCTATTTCTAATCGGGTAACGGTGATCGGGGCAGGTTTGGCAGGTTCAGAGGCTGCCTGGCAGCTGGTAAAAAGAGGTGTAAGGGTGTTACTCTATGAAATGAGGCCCAAAAAAATGACACCTGCCCACCACGGATCTTTTTTTGCAGAACTGGTCTGTAGCAATTCATTGCGGGCTATTTCCATGCATAATGCCGTTGGCTTACTTAAAGAGGAGATGCGTTTACTTGATTCGTTAATAGTAAGGTGTGCCCTGGAAACGCGTATTCCCGCTGGCGGTGCCCTGGCGGTAGACAGGGAAGAATTTGCACGTCTTGTTACGCGGATTTTAGAAAATCATCCGTTGGTCGATATCTATCATGAAGAGATTACAGACTTGCCGGAGGAGAGGCCCCTTATTATTGCCTCAGGCCCCCTTACTTCACCGGAGCTTGCTTCCTCCCTTGATAGGTTAACCGGATTGGGAAAGCTTTATTTTTTTGACGCTGCTGCACCTATTCTGACATATGAATCAATTAATATGGAAAAGGCTTTTTTTGCATCCCGCTACGATAAAGGCGGGGAAGATTATCTGAACTGTCCGATGAACAAGGAAGAATATGAATTGTTCTGGAGCGAGTTGATAAAGGGAGAGCCGGCTGAGAGGAAGGAATTTGAAAAAGAAAAATTCTTTGAAGGATGTATGCCCATCGAGGTTCTGGCAAAGAGAGGGAGAGATACTTTAAGATTTGGACCGTTAAAGCCGGTAGGGATCTCGCCGCCATCTTCAGAAAACAAACCGTATGCTGTGGTACAGTTAAGAAAGGACAACAGGGAAGGAACCCTCTACAATATGGTAGGTTTCCAAACCCGTTTGAAATGGCCGGAGCAAAAACGAATTTTTTCTCTGATCCCCGGTTTGGAAAAGGCAGAATTTGTTCGTTATGGCGTAATGCACAGGAATATATTTATTAATTCGCCTCTTCTTCTAAACCCGTCTTTAGAGATGAAAGATCACCGGGGAATATTTTTTGCCGGGCAGATAACCGGCGTGGAAGGCTATGTCGAATCGGCGGCTACCGGCATAATCGCAGGCATTAACGCCTGCTGCCGCGCGAGGGGTGAAGAGACCCTTATTTTCCCTGAGGAAACAGCCATGGGGGCGCTAACGCATTATATTACAACTGCAGATCCGCAGGATTTTCAACCGATGAATATAAATTTTGGCCTTTTCCCCGGGTTGCCATTTAAAACAACGAAACAAAAAAGAAAACGATTTTTGGCGGAGCGAAGTATAGAGATTTTGTCGAGATTTCGAAAAAAATTCCACAAACAGCTTGCATAAACAATTCGAATATGCTAATATTAGTGAGTAGGATTAAGTTATGGATAAATATTTGAAGGATTTCCTAGAATACTTGGAAATTGAAAAAAATTTTGCTATATTGACCATAAAAAGCTATGATAACGACATTAGGAAGTTTCTAGAATTTTTGGGCGATGATATCCATAGCTTGAAAACGGTAAATAATTTAAAACTGCGTGAGTATCTTGCTTTCCTTAAAGAGAATAAGTACGCTCGCAGCACTATTGCCAGGAAGGTATCGTCCATTAAATCATTCCTGAGGTTTTTAAAAAATGAAAATATATTAGAAAATAATACCTGGGAGCTCATTTCTATTCCTAAAAGAGAGAAAAGGCTTCCCAAGTTTATATATGTTGATGAGGCACTGGATTTATTGGAGGTGCCGGAGAAGTATTCGATTTTAGGTTGCCGGGATAGGGCTATTTTGGAAGTCCTTTATGGGACAGGTATTAGAGTAAGCGAGCTGGCGGGTTTGGATCTATGCTCTGTTAATACCGAAGAAGGTTTTCTGAAGGTAAAAGGGAAGGGTTCAAAGGAAAGAATATTGCCGCTCGGTTCATATGCGTTGCAGGCGCTTGCAGTATATTTATCCAGAAGCCGCCCTTCCCTGGAAGAATGTAACCAGAGTAAAGAAAAGAACGAGGCGTTGTTTTTGAACAGGTTTGGAGAGAGGTTATCTGTAAGAAGTATAAGGCGGTTGGTGCATAAATATGGGTTGAAAATTGGCGATGGCCGTAATTTGTCGCCTCATGTCTTAAGGCACTCGTTTGCTAGCCATCTCCTCAATGCGGGAGCAGATTTGAGGGTGGTCCAGGAACTAATGGGCCACGCCTCTGTTTCAACAACTCAAATATATACTCATATAACCAAAGAAGAGTTGAAAAGAACTTATATGAAAGCACATCCGCGGGCCTAATTATTAAAAGATTTTCTGTTTTTTGGAAATTAAAAGGGGTAAATCTATTTTGTTTCATGCTACAACAATTATTGCTGTAAAAAAGGGCGAAGAAGTCGCTATTGCCGGTGACGGGCAAGTAACAATTTCTGGTAATGTTATTATTAAGCATCAAGCCCGCAAGGTGAGAAAGCTGTATAACAACAAGGTTATCGGAGGCTTTGCCGGCTCGGTGGCAGATGCCTTAACGCTTTTTGAAAAGTTTGAAAAGCAGTTGGAAAACTATCAAGGAAATTTACGTCGGGCTGCTGTTGAATTGGCAAAGGAATGGCGAACGGATCGTTATTTAAGGAAATTGGAAGCCTTGCTCATCGTAGCGGCAAAAGATGGGCTGCTCCTTATCTCGGGCACAGGCGAAGTGATTGAGCCTGACGATGGAGCTGCTGCTATCGGTTCGGGCGGGGCTTTTGCTCTTGCTGCTGCAAGGGCCCTCCTTAGAAATACAGAGCTGCCGGCAAGAGAAATAGTTCGTCGGTCGCTTTTAATAGCTGCGGAGATTTGCGTTTATACAAACGATCATATTACAGTTGAGGAGATTTAATTTCAATACTGCATTTCTGGTGGAGTATAAGCATCCCGCAGGAGGTGTTATTGCAGATAAATGATGGATTTTGAAGCTGAACTTACGCCAAAGAAAATAGTCCAGGAGCTGGATAAATATATTATCGGACAAGAGGAAGCGAAAAGGTGTGTAGCAATAGCGCTGCGCAACAGATATCGAAGAAAAAAATTAAAAGGTAATATTAAAGATGAAGTAATACCGAAAAACATTATTATGATTGGCCCAACCGGAGTGGGCAAAACAGAGATTGCCAGGAGAATGGCGCGTTTGGTTAATGCTCCTTTTATTAAGGTTGAGGCTACTAAATTTACTGAGGTTGGTTATGTTGGACGCGATGTGGATTCCATTGTTAGGGAACTTGTCGAAACTTCGATCAGAATCGTAAAAGCGGAAAAAATGAAAATGGTAGAGGTTAAAGCGGCTGAATTGGCCGAAGAGAGATTGCTGGATCTTATTGCCCCTTTACCGGAAAAGCCCAAAGTCGGAGCCAACCCATTTAATCTATTATTTCGGAACACTGCGGATTTGAAAAACCCAGTATCTCCAGTATCTAATAAAGGTCCGGGCGATCATGATGAGGATATAACCCGGGTACTGGAAGAACGAAAGATCATGCTGCAGAAGCTTAAACGGGGTGAATTGGAAGATAATTTGGTTGAAATTGAGGTAGAAGATCGCTCTGTTCCTATGTTTGAAGTTTTTTCAGGGCTGGGTATGGAAGAAATGGGTACAAATATTCAGGATATGTTTGGAAATTTGCTCCCTTCAAAGAAAAAAAAGAAAAGAGTATCTATAAAACAGGCAAGAAGGATTTTGCAACAGGAAGAAGGCGAAAAACTCATTGATATGGATGAGGTTATCAGTGAATCAATAGAAAGAGCTGAGCAAACGGGTATTGTTTTTTTAGATGAGATCGATAAGATTGCAGGTAACGATAGCTCCCACAGCGGTCATTATGTATCCAGGGAGGGGGTCCAGAGGGATATACTGCCTATTGTGGAAGGCTCCACTGTTATGACAAAGTATGGTCCGGTTAAAACGGATTATATGCTCTTTATCGCGGCAGGGGCATTCCATTTCTCTAAACCATCAGACCTCATACCGGAATTGCAAGGAAGATTTCCTATCAGGGTTGAATTGCAAAGCCTATCCAGAGAGGACCTGAAAAAAATATTAACCGATCCCGAAAATGCCTTGCTCAAGCAATATTCAGCTTTGCTGGAAACAGAGGGGGTGGTGGTCGTTTTTTCGACTGACGGTATTGAAGAAATTGCTGATATTGCATCTGCATTAAATGATGATTTGGAAAATATCGGTGCAAGGCGCTTGCATACCGTCATGGAAAAATTGCTGGAAGATATATCTTATGAAGGCTCAGATTTAAAAGGAGAAAAAATTGTTATAGATAGTGTATATGTAAGGAATAAATTAAAAAATATTGTTAAAAATAAAGATTTAAGTAGATATATTTTATAATTTCAGAAAAGCTTTTGGGAAGACAGGTAGAGCGGTTCAATCGCTTCTTACCGCTTTTAAAAATAAAATATAAATTGAACTGAAAGAGGTGACTGTGTTGATAACTTCTCCTTTACTAGAGAAGACACGACGTATCAACAAAATTCTACAGAAAACTGCCGGTCAGAGGGTAGATTTCTTAGAAGTAGCGGAAGTATTAAAAAACGTTATTCATGCCAACACTTATCTTGTTGATCGTGAAGGGAAAATTCTTGGGTATGCCCTGGTTGACGAATTTGAATGTGAAATAATGGTTACCAGGGTCCTGAAAGCTGGTTTTTTCCCGGAACGTTATAACAACTTTTTGTTGCGCGATGATGAAACAAGGGTAAATTTACCGCAAAAAACTAACGATTGTGTTTTTGTGGAGACGGAAAACTGTCTCTTTACAAACAAAATTGTTACAGTTGTTCCTATTATGGGTGGGGGCAAGAGGTTGGGTACCTTACTTCTGGCCCGTTTTACCGAAACCTTTAATGCAGAGGATTTAATCCTTGCCGAAACCGGGGCAACAGTGGTAGGTATGGAGATTTTACGATCCAGAGCAGAAAAAATTGAAGAAGAGGCCAGGAATAAAGCCGTTGTTCAGCTGGCAATCGGAACGCTTTCCTACTCTGAATTGGAGGCAGTGGAGCATATTTTCGAAGAGCTGGATAGCGATGAAGGCCTCCTCGTTGCCAGCAAGATCGCAGACCAGTTGGGAATAACAAGATCGGTCATAGTAAATGCACTCCGCAAGTTTGAAAGCGCTGGGGTAATCGAATCACGCTCGCTAGGTATGAAAGGGACCTATATTAAAGTTCTCAACCCCTACCTGCTGGAACAGCTGGCTAAGAAGAAAAAACCGTTTCATAGATAATTACCGCATTGAAAACAGCCGAGAGGCTGTTTTTTTTATATATTTTGCACTTATTCGTCGGGCATAAATTATTCATAGGCAGTCTAGTATAGTATGAAGGCGGTGGTAAAATTTATGAATTTAAATAATAAAAAGATCAGTATGGGAAAAAAGAAGAAGTTATCTTCAGGATCTTTTTTCTTCTTCTGTAGTGGAATAATTGCAGGGTTCTTTTTAAGCATTGTATTGGTTATCTCTATTGTCTGTTTAAATCCGGAAGGAATAAATGTTTATTTTAATAAAGAAAAAATATTCAACTTGATTAGCAATGAAATGTCCCGCCGGGCACAGGAAGAATTTCCCGTTTTCATCAAAGAGGTTCGGTCTGAAGTTCCATCCTTGGTAGATAAGTATTTACAGAAGGACTTTATAAAAATTGGTGATCTGGAGATCGGCGGTTATTTAATAGAGCTTCCTGATCAGTTACTTGCAGAACTGGAAAAGGATTTGCGCAACGATGTTATTTATTATGTTTATAAGCTGCTTGATGAGCTGGGGGAAGAAAAATTTGTCAATGAACTAAGCCAGAGTATAACGGGCGATGTTTTAGAGTCCCTGTTTTTTGATTTAAATGGGCAGAATGTTTCAATTCCCCTGACAAAATATTATTCTATTCCCATTACGATTTGGTTGGAGTGATTTATAACCGATACTTGTCATTTTCTATCGGCTGTGTTATACTACGTATTGCTTGAATACACACGCCTGTGATAGTTATAGAAAGGTGCTCTTAGGCGAGTTCTCTATAACGATGACTAAGGCGGAGGCTAACCAAAGGAGGAATAATTAAATATGTCTGTTGTAACGATGAAACAACTCCTGGAGGCTGGAGTCCATTTTGGCCACCAGACGAGGCGTTGGAACCCCAAAATGAAAGAATATATTTTTACAGAACGTAACGGTATCTATATTATTGATCTGCAAAAAACGGTTCGTCTGATGGAAGTTGTCTATAATTTTGTTAAAAAAATAACTATGCAGGGAGAAAAAATTCTTTTTGTGGGGACAAAAAAACAGGCTCAGGAGTCTATTGAGGTTGAAGCAGTTCGCTGTGGGATGCCCTATGTTAATCAACGCTGGCTTGGCGGAATGCTCACTAATTTTAATACTATACGTAAACGTATTAACAGGCTTGTAGAACTGGAAAATATGGAAGAAGAGGGCCGGTTTGAAGTATTGCCCAAAAAAGAAGTCATTAGGCTAAACCACGAAAAAGAAAAGTTAATTAAATTTCTAGGCGGCATCCGTGATATGCAAGAGCTTCCCGGTGCGGTATTTATTGTCGATCCAAGGAAGGAAAGAATCGCAGTCGCTGAAGCTCGTAAGCTTGAGATTCCTATCGTATCTATTGTAGATACCAACTGTGATCCCGATGAGATTGATTATATCATACCGGGTAACGATGATGCCATCAGGGCAGTTAAGTTAATTACATCAAAAATTGCCGAAGCGGTGTTGGAGGGTAAAGAGGGTTTGCAGGCTGCCCAGGAAGAAGCAGCTGAAGAAGAAAAGCAAGATGAACCAATTCCTGCCGGGGAGCATGATGTTATTAGTGAAAAGGAAACAGATGCAGAGTACAAAGAGGTTAAAATAGATGAAGATAAAAAGATTAAGGATTCGGGAGCGGAAGGGGAAGAGGTATAGGCAGACATAATTATTTCTCATTTACTACAATGTAAGATACAAGGAGATGAACGGAAGATGATCACTGCTGAAATGGTAAAAGAACTTCGTGCTTTAACCGGCGTGGGCATGATGGATTGTAAAAAAGCCTTGATCGAAGCTGGTGGAGATAAAGAAAAGGCAAAAGAGTTGCTCCGTGAAAAAGGTCTTTCCATGGCTGCAAAGAGAGCCGGTCGCATAGCTGCCCAGGGGATTGTTGATTCATATATTCACCTGGGGGGTAAGGTGGGCGTGTTGGTTGAAGTAAACTGTGAGACTGATTTTGTAGCAAGAAATGAGGACTTTCGAGCTTTTGTCAGGGATATTTGTTTACAGGTAGCTGCAACAAATCCTACTTATCTCAAACGTGAAGATGTGCCGGCTGAGGTAATAGAGAAAGAGAAGGAAATTTTAACCAAACAAGCACTTGCTGAAGGAAAGCCGGAAAAGATTGTTGAAAAAATTGTAACGGGCAGGTTGGAAAAATTTTATGGTGAAAAGTGTCTTTTAGAGCAGGAGTTTATCAAGGACCAGGACAAAACCGTAAATGATTTGTTGACAGAGCTTATCGGCAAAATAGGAGAGAATATAGTTATACGCCGGTTTGTGCGTTTCGAAATGGGGGAAGGACTGGATTCTTCAGAACCGTCCTGATGCCAAAATATTTTAGGTAAAAAAGAACACCTCGGGTGTTCTTTTTTGTATGTGTGCCCGGCATGGGCGATAGCTTGGCGGTGAAAGTCCGCTGTGGGCTTGGCAGTGGGAACCACTAGCCGAAGGCAAGGGTGTCCACGGTGACGTGGAATCTGAAGGAAGCTGGAGGCAAAGTCCCGACCCGATGAACAAGAACCGCATACGAGGCTGAATTGGAGCGGACGAGTTTGCATAACAAAACAAAGTCCAACACTGCCCGAACTCCATACAGTAAATGCGGCGGGTACATGGGATGAAGGCTATCGCTCTTACTCGGGGAGGTCTGGCAGGTACGTCATGGAGATGAAGTTCGACATGGCAACCTATACAGTAATGTATGGCTGAACTGCCAGAAGTTAGCAGAGGCCATATTAGGCAGGTGGTCGGAACATTTGCTGAAGGGCCGAACGTCAGGAGGCTTTTGGAAGTTTGCGGTAATCGACGGATACGCAAAGAAAGCAGAAAACTTCATACTAAGGCTGGCCTGCAAAGAATAGGGTGGAACCCGAAGGTATGCAGGGAGCGCCGAGTGTATCCGCGGCGTCCAAGAACGGAAGAAACAGCGACAACGGGTATACCGGTAACCTGCTTGAAGCAATAGTGGACAGAAGGGAGAAAAGCGCAGTGGACAGACCCTGGAAACGTAAGTTCCTGGGATTTTCCTTCTACATCCGAAGAGGAGTAGTAGGAATACGAGTCCACAACAAACCGATAGAGAAATTTATGGATAAGGTGAGACAAATCCTCTCCAGAAGCCTAAAAGCCGCCCCCTATCCTAATTATTAACTATTAATCAGGAAAGGGTGTAACAACAATGCCGGTTTATGCTTTTGAAGGGAAAAGGCCAAAAATTGCTTCCAGTGCTTTTGTTTATCCCGAAGCA
>DUQX01000080.1 GCA_012837615.1 Bacillota bacterium
TGACTCACATTCAAGAGGTCCCGAGTTCGATCCTCGGCAGCCCCACCAGCAGAAACACCGACAAACCCCCGCAACCACGAAGGTTGCGGGGGTTCTACTTACGATCTTTTTTACGGCTTTTTTCGCTTGGAATTTCCTGCAATGCCTCAAAAATGCGGGATGATACCGCCAAGGAGGAAATAGTAAAAAAGTTATTTATTCTGATTGCTGGCCGCGGTAACGATGTGGTATTTTCCCTCCATCCACTTAAGCTGCAATCCCAGGGCTTCGATCAGGGGGCGCAGGGGGACGTAGGTGGTATTGTTGATAAGATAGGCCTCAAATTTAAGGGGACGGCCGTCCAAGGTGCCCTCCACGCGGTGCTGGATCTGCGGTAAGGTTTCTCTGACGGCGGGTTTGCTTCCCGTATTTGTTAAGTTTGCAGGGTTTTTCGGTTTTGCCGTGCCTGTAAGGTTTGTCGAGCCTGAGGTGCTTTCCGGGTTGTTCAGACGCTTTTCAACTTCGAGCTTGAACTTTTCCCATCCGGCCCAGTTATCTGCCATGAGAATGCGCGGACAGGCCTTTCTGCTCCAGTCCCAGTGGCGGCGCAGGCGCTCTGTCCCCAGGTTCAGGCGGCGAAGCAACTCTGCTACAAGCTCAGCCGCATTTTCCAGGGTCTTTACCCGGTCGCCGCTTTCGCAAATTTCTATGGCTATTGATTTGCGGTTGCCGGGGCCGTTTCCCCCGTCTCCGGCATGCCAGGCCACCTCGCCCAAGGGGATGGCTTCAACAGCTTCACGCTCGTCGATGCAGATGTGCCACGAGGCGGTCCTCTTGTTGGCGGGATTGATGAGCCAGGCCCGCTCCTGCCGGGCTGTAGAACCGGGGTTGCCGGTAGAGTGTACGGTAATATATTCCGGGACCAGGGGTAGCCCCGGGCGGCGGTTGTACGGGGTATTCGCGGGGATGTGATCAACAATAAAAATATAATTTTTTTTCGCTGTTTTCACGATAATCCTTCCTTTATATATATTTTTTAAGGAGTCCTCCCCTGCCACGTCATTAAGCTGTTAAGGTATTTTACTGTAAGCCTTTCTCGATAAAATTGGCTATCCCTTTTCTTTTGAAAATTATCGTGCAGGGGCAAAGATTATTAATTAAAAAAAAGGGTGATATGCATGGGCATCGGCGTCATTGGCGGGGTAGATGGACCAACATCAGTTATTGTAACGTCGAGTATAAGTTCGCACGCTATTGCTACCATAGCTATAGCATGCATTGCAATGGTTGGAGTCATTATTATTATTTGGATATCCGGAAATGGGAAAAAAGGAGTTTAAATTGTATACGAAGCACACTATTATTTATCAAGATGCCAGAAAGCTGAGCACACTGAGCGATAATAGCATCGATCTGGTAGTTACTTCACCTCCATATCCTATGATTAAAATGTGGGATGAACTCTTTATACAAATTGATCCCGATATTGGCAAGTTTTTCCAAAGGGGTGATTATTATAATGCCTTTGAAGCAATGCATCGCGTTCTTGATGATACATGGCGCGAGCTCTTCAGAGTATTGAAAAATGGAGCTATTGCATGTATTAATATCGGAGACGCAACCCGGACCATCGGTAAGCGATTCCAGTTATTTGCAAATCATTCCCGGGTACAAAGCAAGTTTTTTGAGATTGGCTTTGACGTTTTACCCCTTATATTATGGCGAAAGCAAACCAACGCACCCAATAAATTCATGGGTTCTGGAATGCTTCCGGCGGGGGCATATGTTACATTAGAACATGAGTATATTTTGATCTTTAGAAAAGGGACAAAGAGAGTTTTTGCAACACCGGAGGAAAAGCACAATCGTATGCTAAGCAGCTTCTTTTGGGAAGAAAGGAACATTTGGTTTTCAGATATCTGGGATTTCAAAGGGATCAGGCAACAGCTTAATGATAAAGCGCTCCGAAACAGAAGTGCTGCTTTCCCTTTTCTGCTGCCTTTCCGCCTGGTGAATATGTATTCTGTGTTCGGAGATACCGTGCTCGATCCTTTTTTGGGCACCGGAACAACCACCCTGGCCGCGATAGCGGCAGGAAGGGATTCTATCGGGTATGAAATAGATCACAGTTTTTCAACATCGATAAAGGATAGAATCGTTAAAGAAAAAAACGAACTAAATAAATACAATTTGGAAAGGATTAGAAATCATATTGATTTTATTCAAGCCCGCACGAAGGAAAAAGGTAATTTAAATTATACGAATAACTATTTCGGTTTACCGGTAATGACAAAACAAGAAACGGAATTAAAACTTCCTTTTGTAAAAAGTATTGAAGAAAAAGGGAGAAATCTTTTTAAAGCCTCCTACTTTAGTGATAAGTACATCAAAAGTATTAACCCGTTTGAGCTATCATGCGAAAAATTGCAAATTGAAACTGAGATTCAATAAATTAATTACTCAAATTAACATTCAAAAGAACCGTTCCTTGTGTTATTTTCCCCGCTATTGTCATCTCCTGTTTACTGCAATTGGTATAATTAACCGGATTAGCCCGGTTGACACAATTAACACATATTTCCCCGGCATCAGCAATTTTTAACCTTCCACCGGATCCTTATGCTACAGGCGTGGTAATATTTACTTGTTGCTCCCATTTGCACGGGTGGTATAATTTTAATGAAAAGGAAGGTGGAAGGGAAGAGAAATCTTTATGGCATCTGTTCCTTGGTTTTTTTCTAGAAAGATCGGTATTGATTTAGGCACAGCCAATACTCTTATCTATGTAAAAGGAAGAGGGATTGTATTAAAAGAACCCTCCGTTGTAGCTATACGAAAGGATACGGGGCGGGTGCTGGCCGTAGGGACAAAGGCACAACAAATGACTGGCCGTGCTCCTGATTATATTGCTTTAATAAGGCCGATGCAGGATGGAGTAGTCTCCAATTTTAATATTACAAAAGTAATGCTCCGGGAATTTATTTCCAGGGTATGCCCCGTGCGTTCCCTCTTTCCGCTGCATGCTGTGGTAAGCGTCTCTCTGGATGTTACAGAAATAGAAAAAAGGGCTGTATTGGAAGCTGCAAGGCAGGCGGGAGCCAAGGCGGTATATCTCGTTGAAAATTCCATTGCAGGGGCCATGGGTATCAATTTGCCTATAGAGGAAAATGAAGCAAATATAATAGTAGACATCGGCGGCGGCACCTCTGAAGCGGCGGTAATTACTCTTGGCGGCATTGTCAGCAAGAATTGCGTGAGGCTGGGCGGAGAGCAGTTTAATAGTGCTATCCGCCATTATATTCGAAAAAAATACAGCTTCCTGGTGGGTGAGAGAACGGCGGAAGAGATAAAGATTAAAATTGGTTCTGCTTTGCATACGGCGAGTAAGCAGCAGCTGGAGGTCAGAGGTACAGATCTGGTAAGAAGAATGCCTGGAAGGCTTTTATTAGATTCCTGGGAAATTGCAGATGTGCTTTCCGAACTGGTTGCATCCATTGTAAAATCAATAAAAAAGACAATTGAAGATACTCCAGCGGAACTGATAAACGATATAATCGTAAATGGAATCATTATGACCGGTGGCGGTGCTCTTTTAAAAGACCTCCCTCAGGCTATCGCCAAAGAAACAAAAATAGCTGTATCACTGGCGGAGAACCCGCTGGATAGCGTTGTTCTGGGAACAGGGAAAATGCTCTCATCTTTGGATCTATTAAAGAACCTTGCCTAAGCAAATTAGGGGACGGTTCTTTGACACACATTTCATTTCAAGTTAACGCAAGTTAAGGGACGGTTCTCTGACACACATTTTAGCTACGCAAGTTAAGGGACGGTTCTCCGACACACATTTTAGCTATAATCCGGTAAATTAAATCAGATACATTTTTTGAAGGAATCAGTTTGTTTTGGTCGGTGGGGGATCTTTGGAAGTTTGAGATTAGGGAAATATACTACTGGATAGTAGATTTACTGATTTTATCTCTGCTGATAGTAATTTCTTAGCATTACGAACAGCACCTATACAATAAAGTCCTTTTTGCCGGCTTTTGAGCCCCTGTACATCATGTACTTTAGGATGAGCTTGAAGGTTTTTTTTATTTTCTCTAACTTGTTTTCAAAAAAGGATATTCGTCCCTTCAGGCCAGCACCCCTGAAAAAATGTCCGCGCATGTCGCTGTCGATTCCGGTAACATTAAAATCGCTTGAATATAATATTTGGCCGCTGCGGAGCCGCTCAGCTCCGCCGAATCCTTGATTACGATAACTGATATTTTTTCCTATGCTCCTGTTAAACCGTTGCCTATTAAAGCGGGCGGGGCTATGAGTAAAATCTTAGTGGGAGTAGTCTTGCAAGTTTCAGCCCGCCTTTATATACTGTATGCAGGAGAGGTGAAATTTGACAGCAACGGGAAAGCTGTAGCTTCTTTTTCCTCTTATCCCATGGCTGCAGGTGGCAAAAGCAGCGTACTGATTTTACCTCGTTTAGTTATTTTGAGAAAACAACCTTTTGATTTCACTGCATAAAGTCGATTTTCGGTTCAGATTAATATCACTTTCCGGGGAAAAGGAAATAACTAAATACTTACCGCAAAGGAGCTGAGAAAATGCGACTGAAGGATTTAACAATTGAAGTGGACGGTATTGCTTTAAAAGGGCGTGCTTACTTGCCCGCTTTAGAGCCTGAAGGGGAGGATTGGAAAAAGGAGCCCTTACTGATCCTCTGCCACGGTATTCCCAGAGGCGAACCTTCCCCGGACGAAAAGGAGCGCGGGCAGGAAGAAGAGCCTGTTGTAGACGGCGGTTACCCTGCGCTTGCAGAGCGCTGTTTTGACGAAGGTTTCCCGTGTTTTCATTTTAATTTCCGGGGGACGGGGGAGAGCGGGGGCAATTTTAACCTGAAGGGTTGGACGAGGGACCTGTGGGGTGTGCTGGATCACTGGGAACAGAAGGAATTACTTCAAGGGGGTTTTTACCTCTGGGGTTTTAGCGCCGGAGCGGCGGTTTCCTGCTGTGTAGCTGCTGTTGATCCCCGTGTCAGGGGGGTAGTGCTTGCCGCCAGTCCCGCGGAGTTCAGGAGTTTATTTCCCCGGAAGAACCTGCAGGCTATCCTCGAACGCTTTCGCGAAACCGGCATCATCAGGGATTCTTCTTTTCCTGCCGATCCGGAGAGCTGGCTGGAAGATATTTATTCCGTAAATCCTCTTGAAGAAATTCATAAAATAGCGCCGCGCCCTCTGCTGCTGGTTCATGGAACGGGGGACGATGTGGTCCCCTATGAACATGCGCAAAAGCTCAATGAAGCAGTGGAAGCAAACAGAAAGGCGGGAACGGGGGCTCGGCAGGCTCCTGCCGGGGAGCCTGAACCGCTATTGACGCTGCCGGGGGCCGGCCACCAGCTGCGCAAAGATCCTCAAGCCGTAGCGAAATGCATCAATTGGTTAAAGGAATTAGGAAAATAGTAAAGGTAGGGTTATGGACAAAATAACAGTGCATCACAGGACAGCTCAGGGAAAGACTTAACAGAGAACAAGATTCTTACAAAAAAACACAGGAATGTATAGTATGTATAGGATGATATAAATATTTAGGCTTCTGCGAAGGACCTGGTTTAATTGATCGAAGGTTCAATTCATTAATCAGCACCCGACTGCCGGGTAATGAATAAAAGAGATATCAGGGAGATGTTTTAGATCTTGACAAAATGGTTTAAGGAAATTAGAATTTAATTAAGTATAATCTTAATCAGTTTGGTGATGCTTATGGATCGGTTATTAACCAGGTTAAAGGCGTTAGCAGATGAGACACGTCTAAAAATTATCGTGGTTCTTTTAAATTATGATTTATGTGTGGGTGCCCTGGCAAGACATTTAGAAATTTCCGAAGCAGCTGTTTCCCAGCAGCTGCAAATTTTAAGAAAGGCGGGGCTGGTTAAAGGGGAGAAGCGCAGTTACTGGACGCATTACAGGGTGGAAAAAGAGACTTTCAAGCAAATTCTTGCCGACCTGAAAGAGCTACCCAACCGGCAGATCAGCCCGGAATTTATCTGTCAACAGGGGTTAGCGGGTGAAAAATCTTTATCTTGTCGGAAAAAATGTTTCGATAGAATAGAAGGACTAGACGACGGAAATAGGGGAGATAGCAAGTGAATATTTTGGAGGCGGTCAGTCTAACCAAAAAATACGGTGATTTTACGGCCGTAAACAACCTGGATTTTAATGTTGTTGAAGGGGAAATCTTCGGATTTCTCGGACCCAACGGGGCTGGTAAAACCACAACTATTAATATGTTGACCGGGCTGGCTCGGGTAACCTCCGGTTCCGTTTATTTATCGGGGATTGATTATACCCACAACACCAAAAAGGCTCAGCGGTTGATGGGTATCGTTCCGGATGAAAGCAACCTTTATGACGAAATGGACGGGTTTCAAAATCTAACCTTTTGTGCCGCTCTTTACGGTATGGAAAAACATATACGCGAAGAAAGGGCGGAAAGGCTTCTCCGCCAATTTGGGCTGGCAGAGGCCGGAAAGAGGCCCTTTAAGGCTTACTCCAAAGGGATGAAAAGAAAGCTTACGATTGCGGCCGGCATCATTCATGAGCCCAAAATTCTTTTTCTGGACGAACCGACGACCGGTATAGATGTTGCAAGCGCAAGGCAAATACGCAAGTTGAGCCTGGATTTGAACAAAAAAGACATCACTATTTTTTTAACCACGCACTACATTGAAGAAGCGGAAAGGCTTTGTCACAGAGTGGCTTTTATCGTTGATGGGAAAATTCCGCTTCCCCGGTTTCTCTTATGCCTTTTATGAGGTTTTTTGAAGAAAATGGCCTGCTTGTTTTTGAAGCGAAAATGATCCGCCCCTCCCTGGAAGAAGTCTTTGTCAAAGTTACCTAAGCATATAAAAAAATGCTTGATAAATAGCCTAGTCGCAATGTCCGGAAGCAATGATCGGGAGAGGATTTAAGTATAATAACCTTAACGTGGTGAAGCCAATTCCTCTCTGACTTTAGACTGCCCAAGTGGCAAGCGTTAATATATAAGGCGGGTTTAATCCAAACCTGCTTTTTGTGTTCTGTTTCCTTTTAATAGGTAGCTCTCGTAATCGCGGAGTTCCCGCCGATCGGAGGTGCCTCCCGCAGCGATAATCAGCAAAAGTGCCAGCAGGACGAAAACTGCTGCCAGGTGCAGCGGGGGAAGAAGCCTGTCCAGGAGCAGGTTCAGGACCGTTCCGGCTGTTAACGAGGTAACGATCATCAGCGCTGCTGATACAAGCATGTCCTTGACGCCCAGTTCCCTGACCAGGATGCTGAAGGTAGCGGCACAGGGGAAATAGGTCGCCAGCACAATTGTTCCGACTACAAACTGCCCTGGGGTGAGGTTGAGGGGTTCCAGCATGGCCACAGCCACGTCTTTGCGCAGAAACCCGATGAGCAGCGTTGTAACCGCTTCTCCCGGAAGGCCCAGCAATCCTTTAACCACCGGTTCAAAAAGGGCTGCCAGAAAATCTATGATGCCGGCGGTGTAGAGGATATTGATGAAAAATATCCCCCCGAAGATATAAGGTACGGCATGGCAGAAGAAGTGGTTAAGCCGCATGGCGAGCTTTTTGAGCTGCGAGCTGAGGTGCGGTATCCTGTAAGGGGGAATCTCGAGCACCATGGAAGGCGTGTACCCTGGCATAAAACGGTCTGTCACCATGCCCAGCACCGCCCAGATTAAAAAGAGTGTGGCAAAAATCACGGCCAGATAGGCCCCGCCGTACCTGCCGACAAGTCCAAAAATAAGGGCTGTCTGTGCCATGCAGGGGACGGTGATTGCCATTATAGTGCAGGCGATAAAGCGCTCTCTCTTGCTTTCCAGGTTGCGTGCCGCTAAAGCTGCGGGAACATTGCAGCCCAGGCCTAAAATCATCGGTACGATGGCATAACCATGAAGCCCGATGCGGTGCATCAGCCTGTCAGCCATCACCGCCAGTCGGGGAAGATAGCCAGAATCTTCAAGGATGCCAAGCAGCAGGTAAAAGGTAACGAGAAAGGGCAAAACAAGCCCAAAGGACACAAAAACCCCTGTAGTAAGCATACCCATGGATTCTTCAAAACAGATCTCACCTTCTACGAGCTGGCCGATAAGAACGTCATGCCAGAAACCTTCTCCCAGCAAAGCGCTCAGTTTGTTCATTAGCGGCCCGTAAAGCATTCCAAAAACTATCCTGTTGAATAATACATCGTGGATAAATTCTCCCGCTCCAATGACAATTTTAAAGGTTAAATACAATACCAGGGCTGCCAGGGGTATTCCTGTCAGCGGCCTTAAGCTGGCATCCTGCAGTACCTCGATCCAGGTGCGGTGGCGGTGCGATACAACCTGGACTTTTCCCACCAGGCTTCCTACTTCAGACCACCTTTCAGCGTCCGAGGAGGGATTTCTTTCAACTTTCCTGGCAGATGCAATAGATCTGACAATATCTTTTACCCCCTCCCCGCTGATGGCAATGGTGGGCACCACCGGAACCCCCAGGAGTTCCTCCAGCTTTTCCGGGTTTATTTTGATTCCCTTCTGGGCCGCTTCGTCGAACATATTTAAGGCTATTACCATCGGTATACCTCGCTCCAGCAGCTGCGTGGTGAGAAAGAGGTTTCTTTCCAGGTTTGTGGCGTTTACTATATTAACGATGATATCCGCCTGATCGACAAGCTCCGCTGTTACCTCTTCTGCCCGGCAAGTGGGGGTTAGGCTGTAAGTCCCCGGAGAGTCGAGAATTTCAAAAGTTTCGGCCTTTGTTTTAAGTTCCCCCCGGGTAAATTCCACTGTTGTGCCGGGGTAGTTGGAGATCATCACGCGGGCGCCGGTAAGCTGGGAAAAGATAACGCTTTTGCCTACGTTGGGGTTGCCTACAAGGACGATTTTTCTCACTTTTCTTTTACCTCCACCAGGATTCTGATTGCCTTTCCATAACCAATTGCTATCTGGTAGTTATCCACGCTGATGGTAACCGGTCCCTGATGGAAAACCGAACTCAGCTTGGTTATTTTTTTCCCCGGCCTGATTCCTAGAGGTTGCAGTCTTGCCCTTAACCCCTGTCCTCCGGCAATTGCAGTAATTGTTCCCGATTGTCCCGGTTTCATTTCTGTCAATGGTATTTGCGGCATATTATTACCTTCTTATATGTAATCTAACAGAGTAATTAAAGAGAAGGATTCTCATTATCATGTATTCATTATAAATCTTATCTATTAACCTGTCAATCATTTCTCAGTGGCTAAAAAGCAAATAACTGATACAATAACGGATATTATGGAGACGGATTCCAGCTATATGCCGCCTTTTCCCAATAGGCCGGATTTTGAAGTCACCTCTTTTTCCACTGCAAAAAATGCCAAAAAAAATAAAAAATAGGGGCCAGGCTTGCTAATTGCATTCTTTCTGTATAGGGGGCCGGGCTTGAAATATTCACTTTTTCTAAAAAAAAACTATTTTCCTTTGATAGGATTAACCCGGGTCATACTCTGGCCTATAACAGCCTTACTAGTTCATCCGCAGTTAACCCTGCCTGACCCAGGATGCTCTTTAGCGTTTTTTGCTTTAGGGTCTTTGTCCCATGGATCGGAACTGTAACTAACTTCCCGCCCCCGACCGGTTCCAGATAGTGATGGCTGCCCCTGGTATGCACTTCCCGAAAGCCGGCTTTGAGCGGCGCTCTTTTTACATCTTTGCCGCTTATTCTAGGGAGCCGGGGAGTCATGCACTTCAACCTCTCCGAATAGCAGCCGGGGTTCTTTTTTAGGCAACTGCTTCCCTGGTATTCTTAAAGCCTCAAGAAACCCAGTAATGGCTTCCCTGGCGTTTTCCAGAGCCTCTTCCACCGTGTTTCCTTCAGTGATGCACCCCGGCAGAGCAGGAACAGTAACCGTATAACCCTCTTCATCCTCGTTATGCTCGAGGAGAACTTTAAACTTACGTAACAATAATCTTCATCCCTTTTTTCCTATAGCTCTTTCTTTTACTTAATACCGGAATACAAAAGAGCCTTTAAATGCATAAGTATAAATGAATTTTCATTGATTTCTAGTTTCCTGACGACCTGTACTAAGTAAATTGCGAACTGGATAAGAATAAATATCCAAAAGGTATCAAAGTAACAGATGATGAGATGAAAAAAGATTAATGTTGTCAGGAACGGTGCTTAACGTGGTTCTCAATAATTATAGGGTAGCTTTTCACACTAATCGCTCCAAGTTTAATTAAATCCCCTTCTTGCTATCTATACTAAGATTATAACATACAAATATAAGATTTAATAACAGAAGTATTTCGCAATTTTATATATTACCTGTTTTGTAATATCAAATATAATACCCTTTTTTGGGGCAGAAGATTATTAAAAACATTTCAGGAAAATTGTTTTTCCCAGCACTTGACAAGGCGGTCTACAGGTTGTAAACTAAAGGTAGCGTCAGTCTAATACTTGTAGACCGGAAGGAGTTTAGAGAGTGAAAAAATACAGGCTTACCGATATGGAGGCAAAATTTGCAGACATTATTTGGGTTCATGAGCCTATACCATCAGGAAAATTGGTACGGCTGTGCGAAGCGGAATTTAATTGGAAAAAATCAACCACGTATACCATGTTAAAACGTCTTGAGAGTAAAGGAATATTTAAAAACAATAATGGTGTGGTAATATCTCTAATAAAAAAAGATGATTTTTATGCCGAGCAAAGCAAGCTATTTGTGGAAGAAACATTTGAGGGTTCACTGCCGAAGTTCATAGCTGCATTTACAAGAAGTAGAAAAATGAGTGATAAGGAAATTGATGAATTGCAGAGGTTGATTGATAAGCATAGGGAGAAGGAGAGATAGTCGTGGATAATTTATTTTTGCAGGTTTTAAATATGAGCATAACAGCAAGCTATGTTATTTTGGTTGTTATCGTAGCGCGACTGCTGTTTAAAAAAGCGCCTAAGGTTTTCTCCTATGCGCTCTGGTTTGTGGTTTTATTTAGACTTGTAAGCCCATTTTCCTTTGATAGCATATTTAGTTTGATACCGGTCAGCAGCAGACAAACATCGCCTGCTGATATTATGTATTCCCAGACACCGATACATACTGACAGCATCATAGCGATGAATCAAGCAGTGAATAATTCCCTGCCCGCACCTGAAGTGGCTGCCAGTGTAAATCCCGTACAGATATGGGTTTCCCTGGGTGCAATACTGTGGGTTTTCGGACTTTTGTTATTACTTGTATATAGTATTTATACAGCTGTAAAACTGTATCTTAAATTAAAACCTGCAAAGCCGGTTTACGATAATGTGTATGAGATAAATGGCATTAAAACTCCCTTTATTTTCGGCATAATCAGGCCCAAGATTTATCTTCCAATCGGCCTTTCTGAAAACGAAAGTGTCTACATCATTAAGCATGAACAAACTCATATTAGAAGGTTCGATCATATTATAAAGCCCTTTGCGTTTTTTGCAGTGTGCGTTCACTGGTTTAATCCCTTAGTCTGGGTTGCATTCTTTCTTATGAGTAAGGATATGGAACTGTCCTGTGATGAAAGCGTCATTAAACAAATGGGTTATGAAATTAAAAAGGATTATTCCACATCCCTTCTGTCCCTATCTACAGGCAGGCGAATTCTAGGTGGTTCTCCCCTTGCTTTTGGTGAGAACAATACCAGGGGACGCATTATTAATATATTGAACTACAAAAAGCCCGCGTTTTGGGTTGTCATTGTGGCAGTTATTGCTGTGGCGGCAATTAGTGTAGGGCTTATGAGTAATCCCCAGAAAAAACAACTGTCGATAGAAGATTATGCTAATCAATTTATTGAGGAAACAATTGCAACTTATGATACCGATGATAATTATTTTAAGATTATTGATAGGAAAATTACAAGGCTTGAAAGGATAGCATCCTTTGATGAATTGCTGCCAGCTACCACATTGGAAATTTGGAGCCTCGAATACCGTTTGAAGCCCGGGGATATCAGTAAGATTAGGCTGGCGGGGGGTATGAATGAAGTTGACGGTTGGATTACGGAGGAGGCTAGTATGGGTAAACCGATGTTGGTTTTTTCTTATGAAAATTCAACACTGCAGTATTTAGGACCTATCTGGAGTGGTGATGCTGATTTATCTACACTGGCAGGGCAGGAAACTGCGCTTCGCATTTTCCTAGAAAATAAAGGATTGTTACCACGGGAAACATACAGCGGAGACCATATTGTTGTAAAATTTCCCCTGTCAACAGGGGAAACCTGCCAACTGCTTTTATCCCAACCCGTTGTTCAGGGAGAGCATGGAATCTGGTGTGTAGAGCGCTGGATGGATGGAAACGGATCTGTGTATTATATTACACCGGAAACCGATATCATGATAGCAGAATATTATAAGGAACTGCAAAATGAAGTCGATCAGGGACATAAACCATGGCTTATAGACCCCTTGCAGGTTGCCAATGAATTTATAAAAAATGACCTGGGACAATGGCAAGTTTCAATTGATGACCTTGTTCCTCAATATTCGGCCACAGCGGAGAATTTTATGCAAACGCCGGAGAGCCGTTTCATTGGGTTTATTTCTAACTTTGAAATTGATGAATACTCTAAACCCTCTTTTCATCTGGATCAAATTGAATGGCTGACATTCGATGATACCGAAAGACTGGAGGAACTCAATATAGATCCTGATAGAGATATGCCCAATGGATTCTATATCCACAATCCTCATAACTACCCTATGTTTCATCAAGTAACAGAAGACACCGAGTACAGAATTATAGTTCTGGGGGAGGAAGTAACTCATAAATCTGTTACTATAGAGGAGTTCGTTAAGCATCTGGAGCAGTTTTCAGATTTTGCACCGCCATTTTGGGTTGTGACAAAAGATGGGTATGTTCAAAGCATTACAGAGCAATATGTGCCATAAAAATTTCTCTGTTTTCTTCATAAAAGGTGCTGAATGATTTGCGCCGGGAGAGTTTTCTCGCTGGAGGGGATGCAAAACACATTGCTATTTACTTCTCTTTCCGGCCTTTTACCAAAAGCTCTGGAAAAAATTGTTGAAAAGGAAGATGCATATAATATAGCAATGCAAAAGACAGGCAACTCGTTATCCTGAAAAACGGTTTCGAAATGGGGGACTCAAGGGTAAATAAATTGGGGAAGGGAATACCTGCATGCCCGAAAATAAAGAGTATCAGTTCGTGGGCACTATTCGTGGACACTAGTATAATAATCTATGCATATGACATTTCCGCCAACAAAGAATTCCTTTTCCGAGCAGAAGGTTTCTCGGTCCGGGCTTGCATTAGTACCGGATGTAATTTTATAAATAAGCGTTAACTTAATATATAATTATTATGTTATAGTGCCTTTATGTAATAATAGCAGGGAATTACTCCCTGCTATTATTAATGGTCGGAGCGGCGGGATTTGAACCCGCGGCCTCTTGGTCCCGAA
>DUQX01000081.1 GCA_012837615.1 Bacillota bacterium
ATGCATAAGTCCGATGATGTTTTCCGGGGAGTTTTTATACATTTCGATCCCCTGCAATAATGAGCTGGCACAGTTTCCGACACCTGCAATAGCTATCTTTACCTTAGACAATAAGAATCTCCTCCTTGATAAATAAATATTTTTTTACTTTAAAAATTGGCTCTAAGAAGATTTGAGAACATCCACTGTTTCCATAGAAACGAACATTCCATAGGGATAAAAAACACTCCCGGCACAAGCGGGAGCGTTTGTTTGGAGGGCAAAACAATTATACAGAAATCACTCCCGATTAGCGAAACGTTATTGATTAATCAGAAGGTTCCTATATTTTTGTTCATTTATTAAGTTTTAAGAGCAGCTTAACTTGTTAGCACTCACTTATTCATGCTGCTAACAAAATTATTATACCAAATCTTTTTTCTATGTCAAACATGGTAATTCGGTGTAATATATCTTAAAATAATAATACTGATTGTTTTATTGCATTAATTCCTTTTTTCTCTCCTTCAGAAAGGATATCTTGTTTAGTTATAATAAGAAAAGAGGGTTTGAAATACAGAAATAGAAGTAATTAATGAATATTCTTTACTTGGGATAGCAGGGGAAAAGGCCCTCGAAAGGATAGGCACAGTAGGTATTAGCAGACATTATAGGAAGGGAAGTTCCAGAAATGGATCCGGTAAAAATCAAATACGGTCTTGACGAAATGCCCTCTTTCGGAGAATTAATGTTGCTGGGATTGCAGTGGCTGGCAATTATGATCCCTACAATTGTTATCGTGGGGAAAGTGGTGGCCGTCCTGCACTATAGCCAATCAGCAGAGCAGATAATTTATGTTCAGAAAGTCTTTTTTATTATTGGGGTTTCCCTTTTGTTGCAGTTATTATGGGGGCACCGTTTGCCGCTGGTAGTGGGGCCGGCAACAATACTCCTTGTGGGTATCGCTGCCAGCGGCAGCAGCGAAATAAGTTCAACCTATACCGCTATTGCCATCGGTGGTCTCGCTCTTTTTGTGGTGAGCGTTGCAGGGCTGTTTAACCATTTAAAAAAACTATTTACAGCCCCGGTGGTGGCGGTTATCCTTATTATGATTGCTTTTACTCTTACGCCTATGATTATAGAACTGTGCATACCCTCCACCCCCGGGGGACTTGCCTGGTTAAATTTGTGCTTTGCCCTCTTCTTTGTGTTCTGTATCTTTGCCGTGAGCAGGTTTATTACGGGCTTTTGGAAATCGACGCTCATTATGTGGGCGCTTATTGCCGGAACAATAGTATATCACCTGTTTTTCCCCCAGGGCTTTGAAATGACGCATACTGCTCAGTCCACAATCACTGCTGATTTTTTATTAAAGACAAAGATCAATTTGAGCTTTGAACCGGGAGTCATTCTTTCATTTCTTGTATGCTTTTTGGCTTTATCCATTAATGACCTGGGGTCGATTTTCTCTGTGGGTGAAGTGCTAAAGCTGGAGGATATGTCGATGCGGGTTACAAGGGGGCTTTCACTTACAGGGATATTTAATTTCCTGGCGGGGCTCTGGGGTGTGATCGGTATGGTTAATTATTCCCTCAGTCCCGGCGTGATTGCTTCGACAGGATGCGCTTCACGATTTGCCCTTGTCCCTGCCGGAGTGTTTTTGCTGGTTATATCTTTTTTCCCGCCGGCAATAACATTTATTAGCGGCATTCCATCGGTGGTGGTTGGCGGCATATTTATCTACATCATGTGCTCCCAGATCGCTGCGGGGTTAACTATGGTTCTTGATACCCGGGAGGGTTTTCATTTTGAAAACGGACTGGTGATTGGACTTCCCCTCATGTTGAGCATTATTATCTCTTTTTTGCCGGATCATATCTTAAACACATTTCCTGTATTTTTGAGGCCTCTTCTCGGAAATGGGTTTGTGGTAGGGGTTTTAGCGGTGTTGATTATGGAGCACCTTATCTTTGGGAAGGAACGCTAATTTTTTAGCCTGGGGCTATGGAAAAAGTTGGAACAGTTGTCGGGTTGAAAATGAAGTATAATAGAAGGTATGAATATGAAAAGGTAAGTTGCCCAAAATAGGCTTTTTAAGCATGAGGTGAAAGTTCGTGAGGAAAAATAAATTATTGCTTATTTTTTTATGGCTGCTTTTAATAGTTATGTTAACAAGCAGCTGTAACTTGCAGGATACTACACCTGCTTTCGGGGATATAGAAAGCCTGGGAGAGGGACAAACTTCCCGGGATCTCGGGGGAAAAAACCCGGGAGATGATGAAGGGGACCCTGTAGAAAAGCTTAATAAAGAAATGCTCAAGATGCTCCAAGAGATGACTTTGGAAGAGAAGGTCGGGCAGATGGTTTTTGTCGGGTTTGAAGGCCCCGGGGTTGATGACCACGTAGAGTCCATGATCAGGGAGCATCAGATCGGCGGGCTGATATTGTTCGAAAGAAATATTGAAGATGAAGATCAGTTGACAAGCTTAACCGCCGGCTTAAAGGCTGTCAATAAAGACAACAGGCTGCCGTTATTCATAGCGGTGGATGAAGAGGGTGGGAGGATCAGCCGGCTGCCAA
>DUQX01000012.1 GCA_012837615.1 Bacillota bacterium
CCAAAATAAAAAATAACGCTATTTATTAACTATGCTTTATTTCCCTAATACGATCAAGTATCAGGTGGGAAAGCTCATACTTGGACATAAGCGGCACCTTTTCCTCCCTGCCGTCACGGTATAATAAATGAACTATGTTTGTTTCCGCACAAAAACCGGCGCCCTCTTGGGTAAGGTCATTGGCAACAATCATATCCAAGTTTTTGTCAACAATTTTCTTTTTACCGTTGTCCAAAACATTCTCGGTCTCAGCAGCAAATCCTACGACAAAGATGTTACGCTTATTCTTTCCAATTTCTTTTAATATATCGGGATTGCGGACAAGTTTGAGGGTCATCTCTCCGCCGCCTTTTTTGATTTTTTGAGCGGAGGTCTTTTCAGGCCTGTAATCGGCCACAGCAGCAGATTTAATTACGATATCTGCAGCAGACAGCTTGTCCATAACAACTTCGTACATATCCTGCGCTGATACCACGGGATAGAAATCCACACCCGGAGGAGTTTCAAGAGCGGTCGGCCCGCTGACCAGTATTACGTGCGCGCCCCTTTCTTGGGCCGCTCGCGCCAGGGCATAACCCATACGACCGCTGGAATGGTTGCTCAAAAAGCGAACGGGATCAAGCGCCTCCCTGGTCGGGCCGGCGGTGATAAGCACGGTAAGCCCGCTAAAATCTCCCGCCTTCCGAATTTTTTTCTTGATGATCTCCAGCAACCCGGACGGTTCGATCATGCGTCCCTCTCCCACTTCACCGCATGCCAGGAAGCCCTCCTGAGGATCCGCCACAATATAGCCTCTCCCGCGCAAAACAGCAATATTATTCCTCACCGCAGGGTTGTGAAGCATGGAGGTATTCATCGAAGGCGCAAGGATAATCGGGCACTCTGCTGTATTAACGGCCATCAGCACGGTGGAGAGCAGATCATCCGCAATGCCGGCGGCCATTTTCCCCAGGATATTTGCAGTCGCGGGAGCAATAACCGCTATATGCGGTTCGCGGGCGAGATCGATATGAACCGTTGCGGAAAAATGCCCCGGTTCGTCCGGATTAAAGAAAGAGCTAAACACAGGGCGTCCCGTAATGGTTTTCATAGTAAGAGGAGTAATAAAAGCTTCTGCGCTTTTTGTCATGACTACCTGGACAGACGCCCCCTCTTTAATCAGAAGCCTGGCCAACTCGGCACTTTTATAAGCAGCTATCCCCCCGGTAATACCCAGGAGAATTAATTTGTTTTTTAGCATTGCTCCACGCTCACAGTTGTTATTTGCAACCTCAATAGCAGCCCTAAAGATAATTTACTACTTTTAATTTGTCTATGCAAAGCGGGCTTCGCGAGCACCCGGGAAAACCCGCCTGCATCAAGCGGATAAAAAAGATTTTACAGATACCCGCAAATACCCGCCTCATAAAATGTTATTTTATACCGTCTTTCGTTCTTTCAAAGGTTATTCTGCCAGAAGCAATGTCTTCCAGGGCAGAAGTGACCTCCTTAAACAAACCTGCCTCTTCCTTTGCTATATTTCTTTCCCGAAGCTGGCGCGCTCTTTTGGCGGCCAGGACCGCTAGGGAATACCTGCTGTCAACGGTTTTTAGCATCTCATCGATGGAAGGATAGATCAAATTAACCACCTCTCTTCGGATAGCTTGGCCAGCTTCTCTTTATTTCTAGCCACACGGCATTTTTCTGCTGTGATAATCGCCTTAATTTTATCTACCGCCTCGGATACATTATTATTGAATACCACATAATTATAATTCGATATTTCCTTTAGTTCGCCATGGGCGGCCAAAAATCTCTCCTTCATAACCTCGGGTTTTTCAGTTCCCCGCCCCTTTATGCGGTTCCAGAGCTCTTTCAAAGATGGGGGTAACAAAAATATTAAAATCGCTTCCTTTACCCGCTCACGTATTTGTTTTGCTCCCTGAGTATCAATCTCCAGGATAACATCTAGACCCTGCGCTCTTTTTTCCTCAACCTGCTTTAGCGGGGTACCGTAATAATTACCGTAAACCCTGGCCCACTCCAACAGTGCACCTTCCTCAATTAATTTTTCAAACTGGGCTTCAGGTAAAAAGTGATAATGCACACCGTCTTTTTCCCCCTTCCGGGGAAAACGAGAGGTCACAGAGATGGAATTGCACAAAGAATTTTGTTGCTGGCAGAGTTCCTCACACACAGTGCCCTTACCTGTCCCCGAAGGTCCGGATAAGACCAGTAACAACCCTTTATCCATAGCTTCCTCCTGAAGTATAGAAAAAATATATCTAAGGGCTTACTTCTTCTGCCGCAGGTTCTTTTACCTGTAAACGATGTTTTACTGTTTCGGGCTGTACGGCAGACAGGATTACGTGCCCGCTATCCGTAATAATAACTGCACGTGTTCTTCTTCCATATGTAGCATCTACCAACATGCCTCTATCCCTGGCCTCCCCGATAATCCGTTTAATAGGAGCAGATTCCGGACTAACAATAGCTATAATGCGATTTGCTGATACAATATTACCAAATCCGATATTTATAAGTTTGATATTCATTAATCTATGCGGCTTAGAACCCTAGCCCTTCCAGGCTGAAAACAAAACCGCTTCCTCCTTTCATGTTTTGGCTAATCTGAAGAACACAAGCATGCTTATAGGAATAGTGGCCGGCACTCCAACAAAGGGAAGCAGGGAGTATTTTTACTTAATAAGACAAAACATTTCACCTCCGGCAGCTGCTTATTCGATATTTTGCACCTGTTCCCTTATTTTTTCAATTTCACTTTTCGCCTCCACCACTAACCATGAAATCTCCAGATCATTGGTTTTGGAAGCAATGGTATTCACTTCCCGGTTCATCTCCTGCAAAAGAAAATCTAGCTTACGCCCCACAACACCATCTTTTACCAGCTCATTGCCAAAAGTCTGTAGGTGGCTCTCCAGGCGAACTATTTCCTCGTCTATATTGCACTTTTCAGCGAAAAAGGCTATTTCCGTAAAAAATCGCTGTTTATCGTATTCCTTGCCGTTGTGCAGTTCTTCAAGACGGGTGCTCAGTTTCTGGCGGTACTCTTCCAGAAAAAGCGGGCACCTCTCACGGAATATTTTTACAAAACCTTCCAGTTTGTTTAATCTCTGCTGAATATCGTTTTCTAACCTGCGGCCTTCCTCCAGCCTGTGATTGAAGAGCTGTTCCACAGCCATTTTTACAGCGGTTTCCAGCACAGGGACAAAAGAATCCAAATCAAGCTCGTTTTCCTCTATATGTAAAACGTCCGGGAACCGCGCCAGTTCAAGGGCGGTAAGATTTCCCTGGGGCAGATTAAAGGTATGGCCCAGTCTTTGCAGGGAATGAACATAAGATGCGGCAAGCTCTTCATCGATAACAACATTTTTTCTTTTATTCTGCACATTTTCCAGGGTTGTATATACCTCAACCCTACCCCTGGAAATTTTCTCCTGTAAAACACGCCTTATTTTATCCTCCAAGGGTAATAACTCTCTCGGTCCCCTAATAACAGGGTCAAAATGGCGATGATTAACGGCTCTTATTTCAACAACGATACGGTAAATACCCTCTATACCCTCTCCCCTTCCGTATCCGGTCATACTTCTGGCCAAAGTTATTCCCCTTTTTTGAATTCTATATAAAATATTGCTCAATGTTTACCCCTATTTTATCATAAATAAAAGCATAATCAAGTGAAAAAGAGTAGTTCCCCAATTCTAAGGGAAAAAATATCTCCTTAAATCATTTAAAGTTTATTTTACACTGGATCTCTTCAAATTATCTTACGACTCCACCAAAAAATAAAGCTGCAAAAGTAAGGGATGAACGAAGCCGTAAAAACAATAACCCAATCCTTTCCCCCAAGGGAATAGGTTTGAAATACTCCCCGGGGAAAAGGAAGGTACAAAATAAAGAGCAGGAGAAAAAACGAGACAACAACTGCCCCGAAGAGCTTTAAATTACCAGTAAGCCCTGTTTCCCATACCGTCAAATATTCTGAACGACATTCAAAAACATGCAGGAGCTGTGTGAGGATAAGGGTTGAAAGTGCCATAGTCTGAGCATAAATAAGATCGGATGAATCATAGTAAGAAAGGGCAAATACAGCTATTGAAGTAATGCCAATTACGCTCCCCTTGGCTAAAATTTTCTTCCAGAGCCCTTTGCCGAACATATTTTCGTTTGGCAAACGCGGCGGCCTGGACATAACATTTTTTTCTGCAGGCTCCACCCCCAGAGCCATCGCCGGTAATCCATCCGTAACCAGATTCACCCAGAGAATCTGAATCGGTCTTAAAGGAAGGGGCAATCCGCACAGCATCGCCAAAAACATGGTTAGGATCTCCCCCAGGTTACAACCCAAAAGGAACCTGATGAATTTTCGAATATTGTCGTATATGCTACGCCCTTCTTCTACCGCTGCGACGATCGTTCTAAAATTATCGTCAGCCAGAACCAGTGAAGCGGCTTCCTTAGTTACCTCTGTCCCGGAAGATCCCATAGCTATGCCGATATCCGCTTCTTTCACGGCAGGCGCATCATTTACCCCATCCCCTGTCATGGCAACAATATGCCCTCTGGCCTTCAAACATCGGACTATGCGCAGTTTGTGCTCAGGATTGACCCTGGCAAAAACACTGATTTTTTCAATTCTCCGGAAAAGCTCTTCATCGCTCATTTGATCAAGCTCGGCTCCTGTAACAACCTCCCCACCGCGCTTAAGAATGCCGACCAGCTTGGCTACTGCAACCGCCGTATTGCGGTGATCGCCGGTAATCATCACAATGCGGATCCCCGCTTTTTCGCACTTCTTAATTGCCTTATAAACGGCCGGGCGGGGAGGATCGATCATACCTAAAAAACCCACAAAGATTAGATCGTTTTCGATCTCATCCGCTTTTAATGAATCAGTAAAGCTCTGCAGCGGCCTATAAGCCACCGCCAGTGTTCTCAAGGCACCGGCAGCCATCAGTTCCACCTGTTTATTTATTCTGCTGCGCTCACCTGCCAGCAAAGGCTTTACTTTACCATCCATGTAAATATAGGTCGATTTTGCCAGGATACGTTCCGGTGCACCTTTAATAAAAACGGTAAGCGTATCGCCTTCCCGGCAGACAACCGACATGCACTTCCTCGCCGAGCTGAAGGGATATTCCTTTATCCTGGGATATTTTTTTTGCAGGTTTTCTTTCCAGAGATCCGCCCCCGCAGCGCATTCCAAAAGTGCCACCTCCGTAGGGTCACCCTGGTTTTTCTCCTCCGCCGGCTTACTGTTGAACCATATATTGCTTCTGCCTCTTTGGCGATACAAGGTTGCGTTATTACACAGTACGCCGATCAAAAGTGTTTTGTAGAAATGCGGTTCTTCGGTAGAAATTACTCCCTTTGTTCCGCGGAAAAAAAAGTCTTTATTTTTACCTTCCCCACTTACCTCCCAGAAAATCCCGTTGGCATAAATATTTTTTACGGCCATCTTATTTTGTGTAATGGTACCTGTTTTATCGGAACAGATTACCGTTGTACAGCCCAGTGTTTCTACCGCGGGCAGGCGGCGGACAATAGCCCTGTGCCTGGCCATGCGTTGGACTCCCAAAGCAAGCGATATGGTCACAATAGCGGGAAGGCCCTCGGGAATAGCGGCAACCGCCAGCGATATCCCCGCCATCAGCATACTGTACAGCTCCTCCCCTCTCCACAGGCCGAGAAGCACCACAAATAAACAGAAAAACAGGCAGGCGGCAACCAGGATTTTTCCCATCTTGGCCAATCTTTTCTGCAGGGGAGTGCTGTTTATTTCCGCTTCCTGTATCAAAGAGGCAATATGTCCCATCTCCGTTTCCATCCCTGTAGCAACAACTACGCCTCTGCCCGAACCGTTCAGAACCAACGTTCCGCTAAAAACCATGTTGCCGGCATCCCCGGGAGAGGAGGGCGCGTGGTTTAAAGGAACCGGCTCTTTTTCCACCGCTGCCGATTCCCCCGTGAGAGGTGATTCGTCAACCATCAGGTTGTCCGCGGTAACCAGGCGGAGATCGGCACAAATACGATCCCCCGCCTGAATACAGACCACATCACCGGGAACTACCTTCTCGGCAGGTATTACCTTGACCGTCCCTCCCCTAAGAACCCTACCCTGCGGAGCCGTAAGCTTTTTCAGAGCAGCAAAGGAGCGTTCTGCTCTATATTCCTGAACAAAACCCAGGATCGCATTTAAAATTACTATTACCAGAATCGTTAAAGCGTCGCTATACTCCTTCAGCAGACCGGAGATAAAAGTAGCCCCCAGAAGAACCAGAACCATAAAATCCCTGAACTGATCCAGGAAGATTTCTGCCGTGCCCTTTTGTTTTTTTTCCTGAATGGTATTGTTTCCCCATTTTGCCAACCGCCTGCCTGCTTCTTCCTCAGACAGCCCGGTTTCAGGATTAACCCGGAGCTGTCTGTAGATTTCCTGCAGGGGGGAAAGGGACCACAGCCTGGATTTCTTCATAATAATTAACACCTCGCTATTAATTTTTTATTCCAGGCGCTAAAAAAAAAGAACCCCTGCCTTCTGCATCCCCCATAGTTTTATGGATGATTGCTTTTTTATAAGGCAGCATTTATACTAATAAATAAGTACGAATCCGTTGTTTTAAAACCATAGGGAAATAATTTGATCTTGAAATCTTTTGTGAGGGGAAAAAGTA
>DUQX01000082.1 GCA_012837615.1 Bacillota bacterium
GACGGCGGCTATCGCTTCGGTAAGTTAACTCCGGAAGAACTGGATTGCGAGGAAGGAATCGTTTTTGTGAAACAGGAACCGGCTGTTAATATTACTTTTGCTGAGGTGGCCCGTGCTTATTTCGTGAAACATGGCGTATTGATCGGAAGAGGCTACTACCACCCGGGTAAACTCGGCGGCACGCATAAAGGTGCGGCAGTGGGTACTTCACCGGCCTATAGCAGTGCGACTCAGGTTGCCGAAGTTGAAGTTGATATGGAGACAGGTTTGACAAAAGTTGTTGGCACGTGGGATGTGCATGACAGCGGTTTCGTAGTGAACCCGCAATTGCTGCACGGCCAGGTGCATGGCGCATTTTCTATGGGCATCGGTGAAACCATCTGGGAAAAGGTAGTCTTTGACGAAAAAGGAAGAGTGCTCAACGGAAACTTTGCTGAGTATCGGCTGCCGACCGCACTGGATATGCCGTATGTTGATTCTCTGGTTCTGGATACTTTTGAGCCCAATGGGCCGTGGGGCGTAAAAGAAGTGGGGGAAGGTGCGACGACTCCCACACTGGGTTGCGTTGCCAACGCTGTCTACGATGCCATAGGAGTCCGGGTCGCCGAACTGCCCCTTACCCCGGAAAAAATTTGGCGCGGTTTGAAGGAAGTCAGAGAAGCTAAGGAAAAAAAAGGTAAATAGCTAATTGACTAATGGCCTCTGAGATCTAAGTATTGTTTCACTGATAGTATAGAGCTATCTGAAAAGAATTTACTTTTTTAGAACCTGTTGTCTTCTTATATATGAGGACAACAGGTTCCTGTTTCCAGGTCTTCTGTAGTGCAGGACTCCAAAAAAATTTAGATTGGGCCCGGCTCAGCAATAAATGCTATGTTACGTGCGCAGCAAGAAAGAAATAGAGCTGGATATACTGGATTTTTGATAAGTGTGACCGGTGAAAGCTGCCGGCTTTTGTCAGGGTGCAAAAAAACCTCACCCTCCTCTTAGAACGCTCGCATTGACACAGGGTAACCGGATCTGCTATGATTAGAAAAAGTTTGCTGGAGATAGATAGGGGGGCGAAGTATTGTGGATGAGCGTTTTATTAGTGAAGGAATAACGTTTGATGACGTATTGTTGGTGCCGGCTCGGTCAAAAGTTTTACCTCGCGATGTAGATATAAGCACCAAGCTTACTTCCAATATAAAGTTAAATATTCCTATTATGAGCGCCGGCATGGATACTGTAACCGAGATGCGTATGGCGGTAGCTGTGGCGAGAGAGGGCGGAATAGGTGTAATACACCGCAATATGAGCATTGAAAGGCAGGCGGAAGAGGTTGACAGGGTGAAGCGGTCGGAGCATGGGGTTATCACAAATCCCTTTCACCTTTCGCCGATGCATACCATTAACGACGCGGCTGCACTGATGGAACGTTACCGTATATCAGGCGTTCCAATTACAGTAGAAGGTAAACTTGTGGGTATTTTGACCAACCGCGACCTTCGGTTTGAAAAAGATTTCAGCCGCTTGATTAAGGACGTCATGACCAAGGATAAGCTGATTACCGCTCCTGAGGGAACAACACTGGACGAAGCGCAGGAGATTCTTGCCCGGCATAAGATTGAAAAATTGCCGATTGTAGATGAAAATTATATGCTTAAAGGATTAATAACCATTAAAGATATAGAAAAAACCATTGCTTATCCGCGTTCGGCTAAGGATGTTAAGGGGAGGCTGCTGGTAGCTGCTGCAGTCGGGGTGGCAAAGGACACTCTTTCCAGGGTTGCCGCTCTGTTAGAGGCGGGAGCGGATGTGCTGGTAGTTGATACCGCCCACGGGCATGCCGAGTTGGTTCTCCAGACGGTAAAAACAATTAAGCGGGAATATCCTGATGCAATGGTTATTGCCGGTAATATTGCCACTGCTGATGCGGCCCGCGATCTTATTCATGCCGGTGCCGATGCTCTTAAAGTGGGTGTGGGGCCGGGATCAATCTGTACAACCAGGGTAATTGCCGGGATAGGAGTTCCCCAGATTACTGCGGTTAGTGACGTATCCAGAGTGGCACACAGCCGGCAGATTCCGGTAATAGCCGATGGGGGGATTAAATATTCAGGGGATATTACTAAAGCTCTGGCTGCAGGAGCTGACGTGGTAATGATCGGTAGTCTCTTTGCGGGAACCGAAGAAAGCCCGGGAGAAATAGAAATATTCCAGGGCCGCAGCTATAAAGTTTACAGGGGGATGGGCTCTATTGGTGCTATGAAAGAAGGAGGACGGGACAGGTATTTTCAGGAAGATGATCAAAAGCTGGTTGCAGAGGGAATTGAAGGCCGGGTACCCTATCGCGGTACTGTGGCGGATATGGTTTTTCAAATGGTCGGAGGCCTGCGGGCCGGTATGGGATACTGCGGGGTGCGTAATATTGAGGAGCTGCAGACGAAAACTAAATTTATCCGCATTACCAACGCCGGTTTAATTGAAGGCCACCCACATGATGTGCAGATTACCAAAGAAGCCCCAAATTACACTTTGCGGTAAAAATTAGAGACATAATCGATACATTCGCATAAGATATATTACCATTTTGTACTGGTTGGTGGTAATTATGACTGGAATACGGGCTGGGATGCGGAAATGTTTGGTTTGTAACCGGCAAAAAAATGCCGGAATTAGTATTTTGATGTTATTTATTTGCCTCGATTGTGAAAGGGAAATAGTATCTACTTTGCCTTTCGACCTTAAATACCTGGTTTTTTTGGAGAAGATTAAAAAGCTCTGGAAGGAGCCGGATCTAATTGAATATCAGCAGGAAAAACCCTCAGAGAAAAGCGGGCCAGGTGTATGCTCCCCTGTACTCTGCAGTAAAGAAATACCTTAGGGAGGAGAGAATCCCGCTGCATGTTCCCCTGCACGGCAGGGGGCCCGGTGCTCCGGACCTTTTCCGCAAGGGTTTTCATTCCTTGATGCGGTTAGATTTAACTGAGCTAGGCCCCCTGGATGATCTGCATCTTCCCCGCGGTGCTCTTAAAAAAGCTCAGAAGCTCGCTGCGCAGCTCTTCAACGCGGAGGAAACTTTTTTCCTCGTCAATGGCGTCACCGGTGGGCTTCTTGCTCTTATCCTGTCTTTTTGCCGCCCGGGTGATAAGGTATTATTGAGCCGTTTAGCGCATAAGGCGGTGCTGCATGGCATTGCGCTTTCCGGTGCTCTGCCCATTTATCTACCTGTTGAAATGGACAAGCCTACCGGTTTCCCTTTAAATGTTTCCCTGGATAGCGTCAGAAAAGCTCTGGCTCAACATCCCGATGCCAGGCTTTTATTGCTTACCTCTCCTTCATACTGGGGAGTAACCGCAGATTTAAAATCGATAAAGAAAGCGGCTGCCGATTACGGCGTGATTTTTGCTGTCGATGAGGCGCACGGCGGGCATCTCCCCTTTTACAGGGAAAAATTATCCCACAGCGCTGCGGCTGAAGTGGATATCTGGCTGCACAGCGCCCATAAGTCGCTGGGAGCCCTTACGCCGGGAGCGCTGTTGCACCTGGGCAGAAATATAAATTCTTCCAAAATTAGATTTTGGCTGGGAGCGTTGCAGACAAGCAGTCCTCCTTATCCGGTAATGATCTCCCTGGATCTGATTAGAAGGCAGATGGCTATAAAAGGAGAAAAACTGTTCAACGCTGCCTGGAAATGGGCCCGGTATCTGCGCTGTGATCTGGTAAAAAACGGATTTCTTATTCTCTCGTCCCGGATGACAGGGAAATACGGATTGGGTCTTGATCCTTGCCGTATTACCCTGCTGCTGCCCGGCGGGGGAGGCAGTCTCCTTGCGGAAAGGCTAGCCCAAAAATACGGAATCCAAGTAGAAATACATGCGGATGGTTATCTGCTGGCAATCGCTGGGCCATCCCAGATCGGTTTATCTCCCGATGCCGTATCCAAGCGATTTACAATGGCCAGGGATGATCTTAGTTTAAACACCGCTTTTCGAGGGAAAATATGCAGTTTTTCTCCCTCATTATTCCGGGGTTCGGGCAAAGGATCATCTGCTAGGGGAGGTGTAATATGCAGCGAGTTTTCTCCGTTTTCTTTAACCCCGCGCGAAGCGCTTGCTGCCCCTTCATCTAACATCTCCCTTGAGGATTCTGCAGGAAGAATTAGCGCTGAAATGGTTGTACTGTCGCCTCCAGGAATACCTCTCTTAGCGCCCGGTGAAAGGATTGAGGAAGACACCTTATCCTACTTGCTGAAGGTAAGAGACGGAAAAGCTATCTTTCAGGGTGCAGCTGACCCCACACTAAAAACAGTTAAAGTTGTTTCAGGAACAGATAATATGATAAAATAAAGTAATAAACCGGAAAGGTAAGTTTTAGAGGGCCATGCCTGAAAATATAAAAAAAGTAAAGAACGGGCTTTTTTTAAGTATAGAAGGCCCGGACGGTGCCGGAAAGACAACGCAAGCCATGCTGTTGAAAACCAGGCTTGAAAATTGTGGTATCGAGGTTTTGTTAACAAGGGAGCCGGGAGGAACCCCTGTTGGAGAAGGGATCAGGAAAATTCTGCTTAACCCTGAATATGCGGAGATGACCGTTGCCTGTGAAATTCTGCTTTATAGCGCTGCCAGGGCGCAGCTGGTCAGGCAGTCCATTAATCCTTCCTTAAAAATGGGGCGGGTTGTCATCAGCGACCGCTATCTTGATTCAAATATAGTATACCAGGGTTTTGGCGGGGGAGAGAGACCGGAAATTATTGAAAAAATTAACCTGTGGGCTACAGAAGGCCTTTTGCCGGAGATCACCTTTTTGTTGGATTTGGATGTTGAAAATGGTTTGAAGCGCTTGCAGGAAAGAGATAAAAATGGAAAATGGCAGGGCGACCGCGTGGAACAAAAGGAGCTGGATTTTCACCGCAGGGTGCGCCGGGGTTATTTAGCGCTCGCTGCGAACCATCCAGAGCGTTTTATCGTGATAGAGGCGGAGGGCAGCACCGCTGCCATTCATGAAAGAATATGGCAAAAAACAGAATCTCTTTTGCGCAAAAAAAATCTCCTGTAAGATAAGGAAGGGGAGATTTTGTCATGGGGTTTGAGGAAATAATCGGCCAAGATCTGGTTATCAAGGCATTAAAGCGAACTCTTGGTAGCGGGCAGACGGCCCATGCTTACTTGTTTTCAGGCCCGGAAGGATATGGTAAAAAAAGCCTGGCACTTCTTTTTGCCCAAGCCTTGAACTGCAACAGAGAACAGGATCCCCCCTGTAA
>DUQX01000083.1 GCA_012837615.1 Bacillota bacterium
ATATCCAGAAAATAAATTATATAAAACCCTTTTCAAGAACATCATATGAAATTTCTTTTCGGAACAAGAATTGCAAAGCCTACCTATCCGGCTATTTATACGGGGAATTTCGTCGTAAAGGCAAAGGACTTAACGAAAGATAGGAACGAAAAAAATGATTCTGGACACTCTAATTTTCTCCGTTCCGGAAGCCGTAGCTATTTCCTGGTTGACCTGCGGGTTTACCGGCACAAAAATGGATTTTAAAAAAATAGTTGCTCTAGGGGTGCTTATGGGGCTTCTTTCGGCAGCCATTCGTCCTTTAACGGGGAGCTACATCTTAAACGTCATCGCCTATACCTCTGTTCTGATGGCCTTACTCAGTATTTTTAAAATAAGCCCCCTTTCCAAAAGATTAACATCAGTTTTCATAGCAATGTCCGTCTACCTAATGATCGAGTTTTTAAACATAAAGGCCCTTCAAACCATTTTCCGGCTAGACCCTGCGATTATAATCGATAACATTGTGCTACGGTTTTTGTGGTTTATCCCTCAATTAACAGCAGCAACGCTGGTAGCTTTTCTGATAACCAAATACAACTTCTCATTATTTACAGAAGAGTAAGCAGGTACCCTTCATGACTAAAAATTATTATAAAACGGCTAGCATTATTTATGCGCTCCAGCTTATCCTATTAACAGTACTAATTAATAACATGTTCATGAACAGGTTTAATGTTTTTCAGTCTTCAAACCTGGAAAATATGGAAATGTTTCTCTCTATCTCCGTATTTTTTCTCAATATTGCCGCTATCTTTGTCATACGTCATTTGCACCTGGACAGCATACGGGCACATCGTTTAGAAATGGAAAGCTTAAAATTTAAACATATTGAAGAGCAGAACCGTCTTTACCGCCGGCACCGACATGATTTGAAAAACCACTTAAGCATCATCTCCGGGCTGGCACAAACGAATGAGATGGAAAGGCTTAAAAATTACCTTTCTTCTTACCTCAATGTGATCGATAAGAGCATTGTTTCAGTAGATACTGGATTAAAAGAACTGGATACGCTCCTTTACTCTAAATTTACAGAAGCAAAAAGGAAAAACATTGCTATTGATTATAAATGCCTGACAGAGCTCGAATGCAGTCAAGAGCATATTATCGAACTGGCTGCCATATTGGCCAATGTACTCGACAATGCCATTGAAGCTTGCGAGAATGTCAAGGGTTCAAGGAGCATAACAATGCAAATTTCCCCTGATGCTTTTGATTACATATTTACGGTAACAAATACATACGACACCAGCATGGACCTAGGGAAAAAGCTCTTAAAAGAAGGTTATACCTCCAAAAAGGGAAGCACAAGGGGGGAGGGGCTCTCCATCAACAAAAGAACCGTTAAAAATCTTCGAGGAGAAATCGGCTATGAAGTTAAAGAAGAGCGTTTTCACTTGAAGATCGAAATACCCATTTACAAGCTGGTGGAATAATTATGCTGAATATCTTGCTTCAGGGATCGCCATCATGGACAGCGGGGGCTGCATCGGCTTTCTGCTTGCCATTGGATTTGGATTATCCATACAAAGCTTTATGCTCACTTACCCCGGAAAGATCTTAGTAAACAAAGCAGACGAAACAATGGAAAAAACTGGGTCATTCCGTTCCCTAAAATGACACTTTCATTCCAAAAGTAACTATTTCGCAAAATCCCATGGTAAAATTTAAAAAATATTCAAAGGGGTGATTCCATTGAAATTCGCTGGGGAATATAGTTGGGGTGCTAGGATCGCTGTTGGTTTTTATCGGGACGGTAGGTGTGGCCTCGCCCATGTGTGTGGGCTGGTTTTATAGCCGAAGGTGCCGGAGGAGTTGGGAAAATAGCCATATCGTTTATTGCGTATCTTAATATCTTTGTATAAAAGTATAAAAAATATTGATATAATTTAAAGGAGGATCACAGTAAAATGAGAATAAGAAGTAGTAAAATAACTGTTTGTTTTATTGCTATTTTTTGCCTTAGTTTAGGAGCAAGCGTCATATTTGCCCAAACCGATTATACAGATGAAAATATTATAACAATAAAGAAACAAATTGAAAGTGAAGTAAGGATTGAATATGAAAATGACCCTGAATTTTTAAAGCTAATTACTTCTAAAGGCAGAGGATCAGGGGAAGAGATGATTAATCGTATTGTGGAAAGGCGACTGGAACAGTATATTGAAGAAAAAGAATTTGGCACTCATGGACAATATGGAGATGCATATTATTGCATTGTGCCTTCTATTAAACAAGCAGAAAAAAATTGGTGTGGTGCTGCATGTGTGTTACAGACACTATATGGGCTTGGTAAAGAATGGATGGTTTCTGGAAGTACCAACGCTCAAAAGCAAGATACATTAGTAAACAACATGATGCCTGACTTTACACATGTCTATAAACTTACAGAGGAACTAAACAAATATATAAATGATAAATATTATATATGGACCCGGGCGACATCTTCTAATTTGGATACTCTTCCTAAATTTAATCAACGCGTTACGGGGAGCCTATACTTTGATCGTCCGGTTATCCTTCGTGTGCGAACACAATATTTGTCGTATTACGATTATTCCACAACTCATTATGTAAATGTAGACTATATCCTTTGGAATGGAAGTAACTGTAACGTTTCTTTAGTTGATCCACATTACGATGATAGTTATTTTGGTTATCATTACTTATCTTCAGCAGAGGCTTATTCTTCAATTAGTAATCCTACAAATGACAAGTCCTATATGATTCATTATTAAAATATATTGCTAATAATAGGAATTTCCACATTAAAGCATATAAAAGGCTTTTGGGAATTCCTATTATTATAAAATTCGTGAGGTATAGTAAATGAAAAAGAATAGTTTGGAGGTTACAACATTTATTTTAATTATTTTATTCCCTTTATTTCTTTCGGGTTGCAACTATTTACCTAGTAGCGATGTTTATACAAATAATTTTTCAGATTTAGATCCTCAAGTTGAGTTTATCAATGCTACAGATAAATTTAATGAAATAATCTTACCGCAAAAAAGAAATTGTGAAATCACTATAAATGAATACATATTACCTGAAAATAATCAAGATAAAAATACTGACTACAGTATTAATATTGAGGAGCTTACAATTTATGAAAATAATATTTATTACGTAGTAAGCCATATGCCTTCTCAAAGCATATTAGCCGATAAAGTTGAAGTATACCGATACAATATTTTAAATAAGCATGTTGATTTGCTATTTGATTATGACAAAGGGGACGGAGTAACATGGTTAAATGAAATACGAGTAAACAAGAAAAATCTTTTTTGGGTTTTAAGTTATTTTTATATTGATGAGCCTTACAAGGTTTATAAAGATATATGCAAAATGAATCTTGATGATAATAGTATTAATATTATTAAAACCTTTAATGAGGAAGATCTTTTAAATGAAATTTGTCTTTCGTTAACAGATTCGTACTTATCTTGGTATGAAGCAAGGGAAGAAAATGGCAACCCTAAATGTTATTTAATAATCTATGACTTAGAAAAAGATATAATTAAAAATATACACAACGACTGTTTTATCTGGTCACCTTTTGTTAGAGCGCATATTAGAAACAATAATGTTAGTTTTTTAACTAGAGACTCTGTACATACTTATTTAAATATTATAAACCTCGAATCAGAAGAAAAAAGCGAAATATTATTTCCGGTTAAAAGTGATCTGCGAAATATTATTTCTAACGATATTTTTACTGTTTGGTTTGGGCAACAACATAATAACATTGTTTATATTTATAACCATGCAAAAGAAAATTATTATTATATTGAGTTAAAAGAGAACCGCTCGATATTTTATATCGATTTATACAAAAATTTTTTAATAATTAACGAAAAGGAAATTCATGGCGATGGGAATGGAAATATCATTTGCTATAACTTAAAAGCTAATAATAAAATTAATTTAACAAACGCATTAAACGATGGTATTAATTATTATTATTTAGTTAGATTATCAGCCGATGATCGCATTTCTGCCCAGAATTATTTGATAGAAGGATTAAAATGTTTAATAGTTGAGTTTAATTAATAACTCTTTTTTACTATATAAAGAGCAGTTGCTGGACGGACAAAAACCGGCTGATTGTCATTGCTTCTACAAAACTGCCCGGTAACAGATTGTCTCAAGACCGCGGGAACCCTCCCCATAGTTCCCCGAATGCAGTCAACAGACCTCCAAAAAGGGAAGCACAAGGGGGGAGGGGCTCTCCATCATCAAAAGAACCGTTAAAAATCTTCGAGGAGAAATCGGCTATGAAGTAAAAGAAGAGCGTTTTCACTTGAAGATCGAAATACCCATTTACAAGCTGGTGGAATAATTATGCTGAATATCGAAAGAACCTCCAAGAAATTAACAGATACTCTATTCCGTAACCAAAGTATGAACCAGGTTGAAAAAGCAAAACTAGAATACGGCCTGAGCATCGTCCTAAGCATAACAATAGAATTGGCCCTGACTTTGTTGGTTTCCGCCATCTTCGGAACGGTAATTTATACGGCAATGATCATGCTTTCCGCTCTTTTTCTGCGATTTTTTACGGGCGGAGCCCACTGTTCAAGCTTTAACAGGTGCCTGCTCTTTACCATCCTGCTTTTCGTTCCGTCTTCCCTGTTGGTAGCGCAGGAAGATCAAATACCTGACGTTTCTCAATATTATCAGCCGGTACCGCTTCCAGGGCATGGCTACAGCCAAAACAATCTTTTATCGTATGAATAATGCGGTGGTCAGGCGGAGCTGACATTTGCAAGGCCTTTGGCCCTTTTTGTCCGCCCGATGGTTTACCGCTTTTTTTACGCTGAATCTTAGGTTTGATAAATTCATCGACAGAAGGAGGCTTACTACTATTGCGATTGTTTATATTAAGCTGAGCTTCTAATTCCTGAACCCGTTTTTCCAGTTGTTCTGTTCGCTCTAACAGCAAAGCGTTTACCTTCAATATGCTCAAAAAAAGTTCATACGTCGCCTTCGGGCCAGTATTGTATACCTCCAGGAATTGCTCATATTTCATGAAGTTTTAGATGCCATAAAATTCGGTGTAGACGTTGTTCTTACCATGTTATAATGTTATCATAAAAATATGGGAACGTTTGAAAATTATTACCATATTTGCACAGAATGAAAATTATTTTTTAGGCTGAACAGTTACATAAAATTAATTTGTGGAGGGAATTTACCATGGTATTGTTGGTATTTTTACTCTGGTTTTGGGGAATAGTAGTTGTTTCTGTTCATTTTGCTCTTACTGTTATTGTTTATCGCGATGCAATAAAAATACAAAGATCTTCTTTATATCTTTCGCCGGTTTTATGGGCTTCTATATCTTTTTCATTGCCGATACTAGGTATGTTTATTTACTGGATTATAAATCACTCATTACTTAAGGGAAATAATAATTAGTTAGTTTAAATTTAACTATGGTTGCACGGACTGTCCTGACGGTCATCACATTGCTGCTCGCCTTGTTGACGCTGGGGCTGAAGGCGGGTGCCGCAGATAATCTAGGTTTAATCTGGTCGCTGGAAACCGTGATTCAAAAAGGGATAGAAGAAAACCATGTGCCGGGGGCAGCCCTGGTATTGTTTAGAGACGGCCAGGTAATATACTGTCAGGGCTACGGTTACGCTGATCTGGAGCGCGGTATACCGGTGGATGGAGAAAGAACCCTTTTTCGCGTGGCCTCGGTTTCCAAGGCTGTGACCATCGCTGCGGTGCTACAGCTGGTGGAGCAGGGACTGATTGATCTGGATGCCGACGTCGGATCTTATATTGACTGGCCGATTAACAATCCTTTTCCCGAACCGGTGCGCGTGCGTCATCTGCTGGAGCATACCGATGGATTCGGTACGCGGGACATCAACACGTTTACGCTTGATCATGAAAGGCTGGTTCCCCTGGGGGATATTTTGGCCGAGGAGTTGACCCCGCCCGTAGTCGAGCCGGGTAGTTATATCGTTTATGGCAGCTTTGGCACCGCGCTGGCCGGGTATCTGGTGGAAAGGGTATCCGGGATAAGCTTTGCCGATTATTGTGCCCGATACATCTTTGACCCACGGCCTGCAATGATTACAACCTGGTTAAATTTTTGGAATATCTTTTTACCGGCAACCTCAGGGTAACGGCGCAGAAAGACTCGACCTTGGCTATTACGCCTTTGGGGCTGGGTGATTTTTTAGGAGGCTTTGAGGAACCGGGCTTGTGGTATGCCGTGGAGCCGCTGCTTTTTTCCCGACCGGAGGGGGCGCATGACATAGCCTTCCTGCTCAAAGAAAAGGGCGTCGTAGCGGGACTGGCTTCCGGGGCGGGCTATCACAGTGTTTATAAAAAATTGGCCTGGCACGAAGCTCCCCACCTGCAGACGGCGCTGCTTATCATTTTCCTGCTTATCTTTATCGCCTTTGTCGCTGTTTGGTCTTATAAGTTGCTTCGCGGAAAAATCGGAGAGCTCCCGCTTTTGAGGTGGTCGGCTTGCTATTTCAAACGGTGGCCTACAGGCACATGGGTTCACTTTTTTATTCTCTCTCTGACCTCCCTGGGTTTTAGTGGATGGCTGCATTATTGGAATGTGTTAGGATTTCATTTTTAATGCTGCATTGAGAGTGAATGTAATTGATGTGAAGATTGAGCTTCCTACAGATTAAATTAAGGAACTAGTGGGAACCCCTGATTTGAATGGAATGAGCGATGCCGGCACAACGGAATATATTGTTGGTTACGACGTTGACCCCTACTATCTTTTCTTCAGATACAGTTCGAAAGAGCCGAAACGGGAAGATTAACTTTTAAAAACCCTAGAGGATAGTGGATAATAGAATGATTTGAGAATAGAACAAGGGCGTACTTGTGGACAGATTCAGCTTATTACTTTTTAGCCACAAACGGAATCAATATTTTTTGTTGAGGTAAGCATCATACAAATTAATTCATCCCGGGTTGGAATATTTACCGGAATTAAAGGTGGTTTAATGATATTAATTTGTTGGCCTTTGGGCTCTAATTCTGGGCTGTTATGGAGGGAAAATAATGCTTAAAAAAAGGTTTGAGAATATATTTGATTCAAGGAGGAAACGGAAAAGAGCCCTTGAGATTTTAGTAATTATCAGTATATTATCCGCCTTGGGATTGTGCATAAGCTGTGCCCACGACATTGAAAAAGAAAAAAATATTATAATATATTGCAGTAATGATTTGGGCTTTGAACTTGTCTTTCCTGAAGATTGGAAGGGGAGATATATCATAGAAGAGTCTGATAACAGTGTCAGCGTATACAGTAAAAAAATTAAAGATAATACCGAGCTTCCCGGACAGCTTTTTAGTGTTATCAGATTGGCCGGCGAACTCATAACAGAAGAAGATATTGCACAATCCCCAGCTCCGGCTCTTTTTTTACTGTAGAAATACCGGATTTTTGGCAGGTAGAACCAGTGGATGATGCAGCAATGACTTGGAGTATTAAAGAAAATAGTCATTATATTGGGTGGATAAGGTTTATTCCCTATTATACAGATACTGGTAGTGAAGAATTTGAAATAGGAGATGGATACCTTATAGCCTATTTATCTGACGAAGAGATTCTAAGAAAAGTGGAAATTCTTTTTAAGGATGGA
>DUQX01000084.1 GCA_012837615.1 Bacillota bacterium
CCCATACCACCTACCTTTTTTCCTGCACCGACTTTTTTCTTGAAAATTTCAGGCTGCTGTTGGATTTTGTGCAAACTCCCTATTTTACTGAAGAGAGCGTGGCAAAGGAGCAGGGAATTATCCAGCAGGAAATTCGCATGTATGAAGATAATCCTGAATGGCGTGTCTTTTTTAATCTTTTAAAAGCTCTTTATGAAAAGCATCCCGTACGTAATGATATTGCTGGTACCGTGGAGAGTATCGGTAAGATTACAAAAGATCTTCTTTATCAGTGTTATTATAACTTTTACCATCCCCGGAACATGGCCATTTTTGTTATAGGTGATGTTACCCCGCGGGAGATCTTTAACGAGGTAGAAGAAAGCATATCCAGGCGCACGTTTCCTCCTTTTAACAAAATGAACCGCATTTTCCCTAAGGAAGAAGCGGCTGTCAGGGAGAAGAAGGTTGTTGAAAAGCTGGCGGTTTCCCAGCCTGTGTTTAATCTAGGATTCAAAGATACATATGCTTACCTGGAAGGCAGGGAACTCCTTTTCAGGGAACTCATTACCGAGCTTCTCCTGGAGATGATTTTTGGCAGGAGCGAGGAGCTCTACACCCGCTTATATGAAGAAGGGTTGATCGACGAGCATTTTTTTTCTGAATATACGGCCGAACTTTCCTATGGCTATACGCTGCTGGGCGGGAGAACTAAAGATCCTGAAAGGCTTCATGAAGAGCTGCTCATGGGAATAAAGGATTTTAAAAGAGAAGGGCTAAAAAGAGACAGCTTCGAAAGACACAAACGTAAACTTAGAGGAGAGTTTTTGCGCAGCTTTAATTCCTTGGAGTTTATCGCCAACAACTACCTGGCCTATCGTTTCCGTAAGATAGATTTTTTTGAAGTCATCGATATGCTGGAAAAGATTAAACTGGAAGACTTGCAAAAACGCCTTGATGAACATTTAATTGAAGACCTGCATGCGATCTCCATCATCTATCCCTTTCAACAATAAATGACAAAAAAATTTATGGTAATCGGAGAAATGTGCTTTTCATGGATGGTTCCTGATATTCTATTTGCAAGCTATTTTTATCAAATTGACGAAGAACCATCCTCTGCTATGCACTCTACCACGCAGAAACACTTGTAACAGAGACTGCCCCTATCGAGGATTGTTTGCTTACGGGTGTTGCTTAATATTCGATTTGTTGTTACAATATTGTGATGGTGTGTTTGAGTCCGTAGTAAAGAGTAGAGCCGAAATACAAGCAATAGATGGGGTAATTGTTGAGATGGGGTAATTGTTGGTTACAATTTTGTGGGGGGACAGGCAGCTTCGAAAGGAGTATCACAAGAACCTAAAAGGAAAGGAGTTCTTACGAGCATTGGGAATCAATGAGAAAGAATTTGTTAAAGAAGTGACACCGCAGGAGGTGGATTTTTCCCAGTGGTATCTTGACCTTGTTTTAAAGACGGAGCTGATGGACTATGCACCTGTAAAGGGCTGTATGGCGATCAGGCCCTACGGTTACGCAATCTGGGAAAACATGCAGCATCTCCTTGACAAACGCATTAAAGCTACGGGACATAAAAACGCCTATTTTCCCCTTTTCATACCGCAATCTCTGCTGGAAAAGGAAGCCGAACATGTGGAGGGTTTTGCTCCTGAGGTAGCACTGGTTACCCGCGGCGGAAACGAAAAACTCGCCGAGCCGTTGGTCATAAGGCCTACTTCTGAGGCGATTATCTGCAGTATGTATGCCAAGTGGATCCAGTCCTGGCGCGATCTCCCGCTGCTGATTAACCAGTGGTGCAATGTGGTGAGATGGGAAAAGAACACGCGTCCTTTTCTACGGACTTCGGAATTTCTCTGGCAGGAAGGTCATACGGTACACAGCACCGCGGAGGAGGCCGAGGCAGAGGCCCGGAAGATGCTGGATGTTTATAAGGACTTTGTGGAAAATGAACTTGCCGTGCCTGTAATCAGCGGTACAAAAACGGAACGGGAGAAATTTGCCGGCGCGCTGCGCACTTATACTATTGAAGCCCTTATGGCCGATGGAAAAGCCCTACAGGCCGGAACATCGCACAACTTGGGGCAGCATTTTGCAAAGGTTTTTGAGATTACTTTTTTGGACAAAGACAAGCAGTTAAAATATGCCTGGCAGACTTCATGGGGCGTATCTACCAGACTAATCGGTGCGATAATCATGGTTCACGGCGACGATCGGGGGCTCAAGCTTCCCCCGCGCGTAGCTCCTGTACAGGTAGTGGTGGTTCCCATCATTACAAAGAAGAAACGGGATGAGGTGTTGCAGAGGTGCCGGGAGCTTCTAGACGAGCTCTCCGCAGAATTGCGTGTTGAGCTGGATGACCGCGAAGAATATTCTGCAGGCTGGAAATTTAATGAGTGGGAGATGAAAGGGGTCCCCTTGCGTTTGGAAGTAGGCCCCCGCGATCTGGAGGCTGGGGGGGTATCTGCTGTGCGCCGGGATAACGGGGAAAAGAGTTTCATCAGATCGGAGGATATTTCCGGACAGGTTCAGTTATTGTTAAAAGATATCCAGGATAACCTCTTCCGCCAGGCGCTTGAATTCAGGGATAACAATACCCACATGGTGAACACTTATGAGGAGTTTCAACAAAAGCTGGAGGAAAAAAGAGGTCTGTTCCAGGCCTTCTGGTGTGGCGACCAGCGCTGTGAAGAAGAGATAAAAAATGATACCAAGGCGACCATCCGCTGCATTCCTTTCGGAAAGGAAAATGAAAAAGGTTCCTGCCTCTATTGTGGCAAAGAAGGAGGCATGCTAATCTATTTGGCGCGATCCTATTAGCTATCCGTATAGCCGGATCGTATCAGTAATTTCTGCAACAATACAATTTTTATATTAAAGCGATCCCCTAAGGGGATGAAGCTGTGAAGCATAATAGCGCTAAATATAAGAAGTTTTTTAGCTTACAATGCTTTCTTTCAATAAAAAAAGAGGACTCTATATATTCAACATAGAATATATAATAAATTTCCTCTTTTATTTTTTTGATGTTCTTTTATAATAATAAAATAAGTCGTAAAAGGAGGTTAAAGTTTTGAACGGGGAGACGGCAAAGGTTCTGGATGAAAGCTTTGACTACGACCGGGTAGAAGCGTTGCTGCAGGATTTTTTAGGTAAAAAAGGAGTTACTGTACCTGTCTTACAGAGAATCCAGGCTGAGTTTGGTTACCTTCCGCGTCCGGCAATGGAATATATGGCTAAAAGGCTGCGTATTCCGCTGAGCAAGGTTTTTGGGGTAGCCACTTTTTATGCCCAGTTCCACCTCAAGCCGCGCGGCAAAAATATTATCAGGGTTTGCCGTGGGACAGCCTGTCACGTTCGCGGAGGAGCAAATATAGCCGAGGAAATGCAGGAAATCCTAAAGGTCGGGGTTGGCGAAACGACCGAAGATATGAGATTCACTTATGAGGAAGTTGCCTGTATTGGCGCATGCGGTCTTGCTCCGGTAATAATGATTAACGATCGGACATACGGCAGGTTAACGACGGATAAGCTTAAGGGTATTCTGGATGAATATTAATTTATAAAGTGTTTTGTTTAGGAGAGGGGATGACAAGATGAAAAGATTTATTGATCACTGTTGTGATAAGTGCTTTCATAGTAAAGATAATCCCTGTAAGTTGTTTATAGAATGTTGCCTATCAGGCCCTCTATGTCATGAAAGTGAGGAGTGCTCTGCCAAGCGTAAAGCAATTATCGAAAGGCTTGCTCATAGCCCCGGTTATCTTGACTTTTAAAGTAAGCGCAAGTGGAAGGAGGGGAAAAAATGTACGAAAAACAAATTCTCATCTGTGCAGGAACGGGTTGTGTCTCCTCGGGATCTATGCATGTGCAAGAAGCGCTCAATGAGGAGCTTAAAAAGCACAACCTGCAAGATAAAGTGCGTATTATTCTTTCGGGGTGTCACGGCTTTTGCGAAAAAGGGCCGATTTTTATCGTTTATCCGGAGGATATTTTTTATTGTCAGGTTGCGGTGGAGGACGTTCCGGAACTGGTAGAAGAGCATCTGGTTAAGGGAAATGTTGTAGAAAGACTGCTTTATAAAGATCCTGTTTCTGATAAAAGAGTATCTTCCCATATGGATATTCCCTTTTATAGCAAGCAGAAAAGGCAAGTTTTGCGGAACTGTGGTGTTATAGATCCGGAAAATATTGACGAATATATTATCCGCGGCGGATATTCCGGGATGAAAAAGGCCCTGAATATGGAACCTATGGATATTATTAATACGGTAAAAAGTTCCGGTTTAAGAGGCCGTGGGGGAGCCGGCTTTCCTACAGGAATGAAATGGGAATTTGGCTACCGCAGCCCGGGTGATAAAAAGTATGTGGTTTGCAATGCGGACGAGGGTGACCCCGGAGCGTTTATGGACCGCAGCGTCCTGGAAGGGGACCCCCATGCTGTCCTTGAAGGATTAATTATTGCCGGAAGGGCTATCGGTAGTGATGAGGCGTATATTTATGTGCGGGCGGAATATCCGTTGGCCATACGCCGTTTGCGGATCGCCATCGCCCAGGCAGAGGAATATGGATTTTTAGGCAATAATATTTTAGATTCTGGGACTAACTTCAAAATTAATATCAAGGAAGGGGCAGGGGCCTTTGTTTGCGGTGAAGAGACCGCTCTTTTAGCTTCTATTGAAGGAGAAAGGGGAATACCCCGCCCGCGGCCGCCGTTTCCGGCTGTCAAAGGCCTCTGGGGGAAGCCCACCTGTATCAATAACGTGGAGACTTTCGCCAATGTGCCGTTGATCCTGCGCAACGGAGCGGAATGGTATAGTTCCGTAGGGACGGAAGGGAGCAAGGGAACAAAAATATTCGCTATTACCGGCAAGGTAAATAATACCGGACTTTGTGAAGTCCCCATGGGGATCAGCCTGAGGGAGATTGTCTTTGATATCGGTGGAGGTATCAGGGGGGGTAAAAAATATAAAGCGGTGCAGATTGGGGGGCCTTCAGGTGGTTGTATCCCCGAGGAGTTGCTGGATCTTCCTGTAGACTTCGATTCCTTAACCGCCAAAGGGGCCATGATGGGTTCCGGCGGGATGGTAGTTATGGATGAAGATACCTGCATGGTTGATCTTGCCCGTTTTTTCCTAACTTTTACCCAGAATGAGTCCTGTGGCAAATGTACCCCCTGCCGTGAAGGGACAAAGCGCATGCTGGAGATCCTGCAACGTATTACGCAGGGGAAGGGAGAGCCTGACGATATCGAGCGCTTAGAGAAGCTGGCTCTTTCCGTGAAAGACAGCGCTCTTTGTGGATTGGGGCAGACTGCTCCCAACCCGGTGTTGACAACCTTGCGCTATTTCCGGAACGAGTATGAAGCCCATATTTTTGATCGCAGGTGCCCTGCAGGCGTTTGCAAGGATCTACTCAGCTATTATATTGACCCGGAGCTCTGTATTGGCTGCCGGGCTTGCGTAAAAGTTTGCCCTGCCGAAGCTATCAGCGGCGAAAAAAAGGAACCGCATGTTATAGATGAAACGAAATGCATTAGATGTGGCGCCTGTTTTGAGCGCTGCAAAAAAGATGCTGTAAAAACAAGATAATCTAAAGTAGGGGAGGGAAAAAAATGGTATCTTTAACGATAAATGGTCAAAAAGTGGAGGTAGAACCAGAAGCAACGATCCTGCAGGCGGCGGAAAAACTGGGGATATTTATTCCTACCTTTTGTTATGATCCACAGCTTACCCTGGTGGGTGCCTGTCGGATGTGTGTGGTTGAGGTAGAAGGTATGCGCGCCCTGGTTGCTTCTTGCTGTACCCCTGTAAGAGATGGTATGGTGGTGCATACAGATACGGAAAGGGTTCGTATGGCGCGCGAAGTTAACTTGAACCTTCTGCTGGCCAACCATCCCCTGGATTGCCTTACCTGTGAGAAAAACGGTGATTGCCGTTTGCAGGATTATTGCTATCTATACGGTGTTTCTGAGAGCGATTATAAAGGAGATCGCAAGGATTATGAGCTTGAAGACACAAATCCCTTCTTTATCAGGGATATGAATAAATGCATTCTCTGCGGACTCTGTGTTCGGACATGTCAGGAGGTCAACGGCGCAGCGGCTATTGAAATCATGAACAGGGGATTCGATTCTAAGGTAGCGACGGCTTTTAACGATCCGCTGGAAACCTCTCCCTGCGTTTTTTGTGGCATGTGTGTAGATGTTTGTCCTGTAGGTGCCTTAACACCGAAGCAGAGTATAGGTAAAGGCCGTTCATATGAGCTGGATACCGTAAAAACGGTTTGTCCTTATTGCGGTACCGGATGCGGTCTGGAGCTGTATATTAAAAACAATGAAATAGTACGGGTTAAGGGCGACCCCTCCAGCCCCGTTAACAGGGGGCAGGTCTGTGTCAAGGGGCATTTTGGGACTGATTTTCTGAAAAACCCAGAGCGCCTGAAAGTGCCTTTAATCAAGAAAAATGGCGAGTTTGTGGAATCATCCTGGGATGAAGCCCTGGGCCTTGTAGCTGAAAAATTGAAGGGGGTTAAGGGCACAGAACTGGCAGGGCTTTCCTCTGCCCGGGCTACAAACGAGGAAAATTACCTTTTCCAAAAGCTTTTGCGTTCGCTGGGGACGAATAATATCGATCACTGTGCCCGTCTCTGACACGCTCCTACCGTAGCCGGTCTGGCTACAGCTTTTGGCAGCGGTGCAATGACAAACAGCATTGGAGAAATTGAAGAAGCCGGTACGCTTTTGGTTATCGGTTCCAATACCACCGAGACCCATCCCGTAATCGGCTACAGGATGAAAATGGCCCAAAGGAAAGGCGCTTCGCTTATTGTAGTCGATCCCCGGCGGATAGATCTGGCCGAGCATGCAGATCTGTTCTTACAACTGCGTCCGGGTACTAACGAAGCCCTCTTGAACGGATTGATCCATGTTATCATTGAAGAAGGCCTGGTAGATGAAGAGTTTGTTAGGGAGAGAACCGAGGGCTACGCTGAAATGGAAGCGGCTGTTAAAAAATATACTCCCGAGTACGTGGAAGGGATTACCGGGGTGGCAGCAGACGACATTCGCCAGGCAGCCCGTCTTTATGCGCAAGCGGAAAACGCGGCCATCTTTTATACAATGGGTATTACCCAGCATAGCAGCGGAACGAATAACGTGCTGGCGATCGCCAACCTGGCCATGGTCACCGGTAATGTCGGCAAACGCTCTGCCGGTGTTAATCCCTTAAGAGGCCAGAACAACGTGCAGGGCGCATGTGATATGGGTGCTCTGCCGAACGTTTTTACCGGTTATCAGCCTGTGGATAACAGAGATGCCCAGTCTAAATTTAAAAAGGACTGGGGGGTTAAGCTGCCCACTGTTCCCGGTTTGACCGTAACAGAGATTATTGACGGTATTCTTGACGGGAAGATTAAGGTTCTCTATGTTATGGGAGAAAATCCTGCGCTGAGCGATGCTAACCTGAACCATGTCCTGGAAGCGCTGGACAAGGTGGATTTCCTGGTTGTGCAGGATATCTTTTTAACAGAAACGGCGGCCAGGGCTGATGTGGTCCTGCCGGCCGCTGCATTTGCCGAAAAAAAGGGTACGTTTACCAACACGGAACGGCGTGTGCAACTTGTCAGGCAGGCGGTTAACCCTCCCGGTGACGCATGGGCTGATTGGGTTATTTTACAGGAACTTGCCTCCAGAATTGGCCTGAAATGGAACTATAGAGGTCCGGAGGAAATCTTCCGGGAAATTGCCCGGTTAACTCCCAGCTATGCCGGTATAAGCTACGAACGGCTGGAGAAAGAGGGAGGGCTGCAGTGGCCTTGTCCCGATGCGGGACATCCAGGTACCCCATATCTTCACGCAAATCAGTTTTCGAGGGGGAAAGGCCGTTTTACTCCTGTGGAATACCAGCCCCCTGCTGAAGAGCCCGATGAGGAATACCCGCTGTTGCTTACCACAGGGCGCAGCCTTTTCCATTATCATACAGGGACCATGACCCGGCGCAGCGGCGCTATCGATTCCTTCAAACCGGAAGAGTTGGCCCAAATCAGCAGGGAAGATGCCCAAAAATTCGGTATTGGCGACGGGGATCTGGTGAAAGTAACCTCGAGGCGGGGTGACGTAAAAGTGAGGGTGCAGGTGACGGAGATCGTGCCTCCGGGGGTTGTCTTTATGACCTTCCATTTTCATGAGGCTGCCGTTAATCGCTTGACAAGCAATAAAGTTGACCCCATAGCCAAAATTCCCGAGTATAAGGTCTGTGCCGTAAAACTGGAAAAAGTGGCGCCGTAATTGTATATGGAAATCTGCTACAGGGGCAGTGCAACCGAATGGGTACGATAAAACTGGTGTACTTTATTCCATGTACAGTGAAGTAGATAGGAGCGCAGTTAAGTGGATGAGATGCTTGCGGGCTGTCCCCATACTATTATGGGGACAGTTCTTTTTAACATACTGCAGTATCCTGAATGGAGAAGGTGTGTTTTTTAATTATTAAGGTAAATTATTAAGGTAAAATATACCTCAGAAAAAAATATTATATAAACAGGAGGCCTGAAGAATTAATAATGAAATATAAATATACTACCGAAGCGGAGATCGTGCGCATCAGAAATTTGGAAAGAAGCAGGGAAACCGACCGCGTGGTTATAGAAACGCCGCTGACGATTTTTTTTAACGGCAGTGAATTTATTACCCTTTTGTGCTCGCCCGATAACCTTGACTGCCTGGCGGTTGGCTTCCTGCGTTCCGAAGGTTTGATTACAGGCGCGGCTGATATAGAGCAAATTGATTTAGACTACCAAAAGAAGATAGTATATATTAAAACCGTATCAATAAATGGCCTTGTCGATAAGCTTTATGGAAAAAGAATGATCACATCCGGGTGTGGCAAAGGATCGCTTTTTTTCAGCGCCCTGGATTCTCTACAAAGTAAGCGGATAGAATCGCCGCTGCAGGTAGGGGCAGGGGAGATATTTAATTTAGTCAGCGTTATGCAGGAGAAAGCCCAGCTTTTTAAAAGTACCGGGGGTGTTCATAGTGCGGCACTTGCTGAAAAAGGCGAGATCCTTTATTACAATGAGGATATCGGAAGGCACAATGCGGTAGATAAAATCGTGGGGCAATGTATTCTAAAGAATATCGAGCTGGGGGATAAAATCCTCTTATCCAGCGGGCGTGTCTCATCAGAAATAGTAATAAAAGGAGCGAAACTCGGATTGCCTCTTATCGTATCCAGGTCCGCTCCCACATCGCTGGCGGTGGAACTGGCCCGGGAAACAGGGCTCACCCTCGTTGGCTTTGCCCGCGGCAAACGTTTAAATGTATATTCTCACGATTATCGTATCATTTAGCAAGGTTAGTTTTATTATCTGTTGTTATTGAGAACAGGTTATTAACCGGGCGAAACCGATCAATTAACAGGATGCAACCCTTCCTCAGCGGTTACAAAGGGTATATTCCATTATTTGCAAAATGGTATGTTTTTTTGTATAATATGCATAATAAGTATAGATTTGGTTTTCCAGGGCAGTTTTGCAGTGGTAAAGGAGATGAAGCCTATGAAAAACAATCCGCTCTATTGTTAAATCTTTTAATTGGAGGGATGGAAGATGGCTTTTGATTCCGTTAAAAAAATTGCAGCCGAATATGCTCTTGACAGGGCAATAAATTATATTACAAAAGATCCTGATAAGAATTTATTCGTGCTTTTAGATTTTGTTGAGAAAGTCGCCAGGGCTCCCGGTCACAAGGAAGCAGTTAAAAAAATAAAAGCTCACTTTAAAGATAACCCCCAGATTATGGAACAAACCAGGCGCGTTGCGAGCAATACTAAGATGCTTTATAATTTGATTAATTCCTGGGTTATTAACGGAGTTTTTTTGGGGAGAACAAAAAGGGAAAGTATCGGCCGGGAGCTGGGGGTTTCCGTTCCGCAGTTGCTGCTAATCGATCCTACATCA
>DUQX01000085.1 GCA_012837615.1 Bacillota bacterium
AAGGGATGCAGAAGCTTTGGCGGGGGCGATGGAGAAGTTCATTCAAAACCCGGAGCTGATCGGACAGATGGGGGCACAGAGCAGGAAAATTGCCGAAGATAAATACGATGTGCATAAGGTGAACAAGGTTATCCTCAGTGCGATGGGGCTGTAGGAGTTTTTTGGGGGGCGGTATTTTGATTTTAATTACCGGGATTACGGGATTGACTGGGCGGTTTTTATTGGGTTCACTACGTGAATCAGGTTACCATGGGTTGATAAGGTGCTTGGTCCGAGAGCACAGTGATATATCCTGGGTGCGGGATGACAAAGTTGATTTTATTTACGGCGATGTGAGCGATGCATGTTCTTTATTGCCAGCATTTAACGGGGTGGATGGAGTTATCCACCTGGTAAATATACGGTTTTCTCCCCAGATTATTGAGGCTTGTAATACTTCAGGAGTTAAAAGGATACTAATTGTTAGCACAACGGGGGTTTTTAGCAAGTACCGCGAGTTATCAAAAGAGTATCAGGTGTTGGAAAAACAAATCGCGGGCAGTGGCTTGGACTATACAATCATCAGGCCGACGATGATCTACGGAAATCAAAGAGACCGAAACATTCATAAGCTCGTTAAAATTGTGAATAAATATGCCCTTGTTCCAATAATTGGTAATGGTGAGGGTTTAATGCAGCCGATTTATGCGCAGGATCTTGCAACCGTTATTGCCCGGGCATATTTGGATAAGGTTGCGATTGGTAAGGCATATAACGTTGCAGGGAAAGAACCGGTTTCCTATTTTGAGGTTCTTCAATTGATTGCCGAAAACCTGGGGAAAAAGAGAAGGTTTATAAGAGTACCTTTTTCTCTTGCCCTTGCGGCTGGTTTTATTGCAGAGAAATTTTATAACGGGCTTATAACCTCTGAGAAGGTAAAAAGGCTGAGAGAAGACAAGGTCTTTGATTACAGTGAAGCGGAGAAAGACTTGAATTTTTCTCCCGTATCGTTTGCAGAGGGCATTCGACTTGAAATTGAGGCGTTAAAAAAAGCCGGGGTCATTTGATTAGAAGAGGAGGAAGGGTTTGGGTTTTATGAAACGCTTCTTTGATTTGGTGCTTGCTTCCGTTTTACTGCTGTTGTTATCGCCATTATTTCTTATTCTAATGTTTTTAATCAAAGTAGATAGTGCCGGCCCTGTTTTTTTTGCACAGAAGCGCATTGGAAAAGACAACGAGGAATTTTTTATGTTCAAGTTCAGGACAATGAGAGTAGATACGCCCCGGGATGTACCGACACATTTATTTCACAATCCGCAGGATTATGTAACCAGGGTCGGGAAAGTTTTAAGGAAAACGAGCCTAGATGAGCTCCCTCAGTTATGGAATATTTTAAAAGGCGAAATGACGTTTATTGGTCCAAGGCCGGCGCTTTATAATCAGGATGACTTGATTGAACTGCGGACAAAATGCGGGGTGCACAAGTTGAGGCCGGGTGTTACGGGCTGGGCCCAGGTCAATGGGAGAGATGAAATTAGCATTGAAGAGAAAGTGCTTTTGGATGAGTATTATTATAAAAATCGCTCCTTGAATTTGGATGTAAAAATAATAGTAAAAACGCTGTCTAACGTGGCCACTTCAAAAAATATCAAGGCCTAATATTCGGATTGACTAAAGGGAGGCGAGCAAGTGAAAATAACAGTTGTGGGGATAGGCTATGTGGGCTTATCGAATGCGGTTCTTTTGGCCCAGCATAATGATGTTATTGCGCTGGATATTATCCGGGAAAAAGTAGATTTAATAAACGGGAAAAAGGCTCCCATTGCAGATGCGGAAATTGAGGAATTTTTGGCAACGAAAGAATTGTCCTTAACGGCAACAACGGATAGCTATGAGGCCTTCAAAGAAGCGGAGTATGTCATTATCTCTACGCCGACCAATTATGATCCGGATAAAAATTATTTTGATACGGGAAGTATTGAGGGTGTTATTGCCGGCGTGTTAAACGTCAATCCGGACACGGTTATGGTCATTAAATCTACGGTGCCGGTAGGTTATACGGAAAAAGTAAGGAAAAAGTTTGCAACAGAAAACATCATCTTCTCGCCGGAATTTTTAAGAGAAGGCCGGGCTTTATACGATAATTTATACCCATCGCGTATTATTGTTGGGGAACAATCGGAAAGAGCCAGGAAGTTTGCCGATCTTCTGGTAGAGGGCGCTTTCAAAGAAAACATTCCAGTTCTATTTACCAACTCAACTGAAGCTGAGGCAATAAAGCTGTTTGCAAATTCATATCTTGCTATGAGGGTGGCTTTTTTCAACGAGCTGGATTCATTTGCCGAGGCGAGGGGGCTGGATACGCAGCAAATTATTGAAGGAGTATGTCTTGACCCGCGCATAGGAAGCCATTACAATAATCCTTCTTTCGGTTATGGGGGTTACTGCCTTCCGAAGGATACCAAACAGTTGCTGGCGCATTATGCGGGCGTCCCCAATAAGATTATCGAGGCGATTGTGGAGGCCAATAAAACGCGAAAAGATTATATAGCGGAGAGGATACTGGCCAAACGTCCCGGGATAGTTGGTATCTACAGGCTGACGATGAAAACAGGCTCCGATAATTTCAGGCAGTCCGCCATTCAAGGGGTTATGCAGCGTATTAAGGCAAGAGGCGTTGGAGTTGTGGTGTACGAGCCTGCGCTTCAAGATGAAGTATTTGAGGATTCCAGGGTTATCAAGGATTTTGATGAATTCAAGAAAA
>DUQX01000086.1 GCA_012837615.1 Bacillota bacterium
AAATTGAATCGTACAGCTGGAAGAGCAATTTTAAATCGGAGTTTGCCAAACGTTGTAGCTTTCCACCGGTAACGTTTGGGGACCGGTCAATGAGTTCCCGGCGTACTTGAGCCCTTTTTTGATTAATCTCCTGAGGGGAGTATTGTATCTCCGGAAGCAGTGTTTTTTCCATGTTCAAATTATACCACTTTAACGACCAAAGAAAAGAGCTAAGCTTAGGGAAACACTTGGGCTTACTGGAACCAAGGTATCATGTGACAATGGTGCTTGCGGTGCTTACTATAGCCGTAAGGGAAGCCGTCTCCACAAACTAGCTCTAACAGGTATTCTTTGATTAATTCATCAGATATTTTCTCACCCTGATTGTTAAGAGAATATCCGGGTGGTTTACGCCCTGCAGGTTATTTAGGGTTTTGCACTTTGCCTACGGTCACTTTGCCTACGGTATTGTAGTAATAGGTGGATATAGCTAGTCCGACAAAGTTAAGAACAACTGCTTTATTGTATCCTTTTTCGATCCACCTTTTTGCAATAGTAACTTTGTCGGCTAACGAGGGTTTTGGCAGTCTCTAAGCTCCCGTAAAATAGCCAGCTCTAGCTCTTTTTCAGCCAGAAGACGTTTTAGCTTGTCGTTTTGGGCACTTACCTCTTTAAGTTGCTTCTCCATGGCTTTAAAGCGTTGGTCTTTACCCTTGGGTAAAGGTTTAATAGAACCTCTTTTGCGGACAGCGCTGCGCCATGTATGGATGGTGTTGGGTGAAATTTCATGGCGCCTGGCTACCAAGGCTACATTACCGGTTTCCTGGCATTCCTTAAGGATTTGTTCTTTAAATTCATCAGTATACTGTTTTCTGTTTTGCATTACTCTCTACCCATATATGTTGATTTATGTTAATTCCTTGTTGAGTTTTCACACACTCTGACAGGTTCCTTGTCCCACCACCTGTGTCCCACCAATGTCCCACCTTCCAATGCCCCACCATGTCCCGCCGTTCCAATGTCCTCCTGTTCTGCCCCATATCCCCCTGTCCCACAAAAAAGCATTTGCAAAATTTCTGTTCACGGCATGTTTTTATGCCAAAAATAGTGTAAAGATGTGATAAAATATAAAAAGGGCGAAATGATGTGTTTGCGCATCATAAACCATGACATACTTTGACTAATCGCGACTGTTTAGTCTATTTTTTTACAAAGTTATTGCGACTTTTCCCCTGGCAATATAAAAATCAATCAATAATGCAATAATGTAAGAATGCAAATAATATAAGCCTGCCCCCGCAGACGGTGGTATATATTTTATGCTAACTGAATTTCTTGATTTTTTGTCGGTTGAATTTACGGTGTTATTAACTGCAGCACTCCCGGTAATAGAGCTCAGGGGCGCGATTCCGGTGGGGATATCCCTTGGATTATCTCCGCTTCATGCTACTTTTTTGTCTTTTATTGGCAGCATCGCTCCTGCACCTTTTATCCTGTATGCGGTCAGGCCCCTATTCAAGTATCTTAAAACCACCAGGTATTTTAAGAAATTGGTGGATAAATTAACTGAAAGATCGCTGGAGAATGGCAAAGCGCATAAGGTGCAAAAGTATGGGGCCTGGGGTCTTATACTCTTTGTTGCGATCCCTTTGCCCGGTACGGGTGTGTGGACTGGAAGTCTTATTGCAGCACTTCTTGATATTCGAGTTAAATGGGCGTTTCCGGCCATATTTTTCGGTAATTTGATTGCAGCCATTATTATCGCGACTGCCAGTTATGGCCTGTTCAGTATATTTTCTGGCTAAATACGGGGGATAGGCTTGAATCATTCACTTATTAACAATAACTGGTTAACAATAATGGTTGAAAGATGCGGTGGTTATGAGATGGAGCCTTATGGCCAACTTACCTATCCTCTGTCTATACCCTGCCTATCCCCAGCTTATACTTAGACTGTTTCCCACCAATAGCTCTATTTTTAAAATAGCCAAACGGCTAAATGCTAAATAGCAATAAGTTAAACCTGGGGCATGTCTTCAGGTTTATTATCTTTTCTTCCAACTTTAGCAGGATTTACTCTTAAGTTGAAGAAACATGTTATAAAAAAGTTGAGTGCCGGTAGTATCACGTTTGAGAGTAAAAAGGGTTCCGGTCAAACCGACTGATATGTCGGATAGTTGAGGGGGAGGCAGTAGGGATTGTTGGGAATTAATAATACTTTTAAGAAGATTGTTCTGGCTTTAGGAGATGCTGTTATGATCGGTGCATCTCTGTTTATTGCCCTGGTGCTGCGCTTTGAAGGTCATATACCGTTGCAATATATGGATAATTTTGAGAGATTACTCTGGCCGGTAATTGCCGTACAAATTTTAATATTTTTCTTTTCTGGAATTTACCGGCGTCTATGGCGATATGCCAGCGTGGACGAGCTACTGCTCATCGTCTTTACCGTTGGGACAGGTTCCACTGTTAGCTTGCTTTTCAGCTGGTATTTTGACCTTATGCTTCCGCGCAGTGTCTATATAATCTATGGAGTTTTATTGCTGTTTTTTATTGGCGGTTCCCGTTTTTCTTTGAGGGTGCTGGCGAAGTATCTGAAGAAGATAAACGGCAATAACAACGGGCATCGGCCGGTTTTAATTGTGGGGGCAGGGGACGCAGGCGCCATGGCTGCCCGGGAGCTGAAAAAGCACGAATCCACGCTGGGGACAAGGCTGGTGGGCTTTATAGATGATGATCCAAATAAACGGAAGCAGGTTATCCACGGGCTTCCTGTGCTGGGAACAAGGGACGATCTTCCCGTAATTGTAGAGGAAAGGGGGATTAAGGAAATCGTAATTGCCATGCCTTCGGCTCCCTATAGCGAGCAGCGGAAAATTATCAACCTCTGTAAAGAACTCCCGGTGAAGTTGAAAATTATCCCCGGCATCTTTGAGTTATTGGGGGGTCAGGTAAATCTCACTCATTTGAAAGAGGTGGAGATCGAGGACCTATTAAAAAGGGAGCAGGTGCAGGTTGATATTCAGGAGATCTCCGGTTACCTTTCCAGGAAAGTTATTATGGTTACAGGAGCTGGCGGCTCTATCGGCTCGGAGCTCTGCCGGCAGGTTTCTTTGCTGGGACCGCAGGCGGTGTTGCTTCTCGATCATAACGAAAACGGTGTATTTTATATAAACAAGGAGCTAACGGAGAAAAGCCCCGAGCTCAAGGTTTATCCCCTGGTGCGGGATGTACAGGATTTTAAGAGTCTGGAGGGGGTATTTCAAGCTTATCGTCCGCAGGTTGTTTTTCATGCGGCAGCCCACAAACATGTCCCCTTGATGGAGGTAAACGCCGGGCAGGCGGTACAAAATAACGTGCTGGGGACTAAAAATCTGGTGGATCTTTCCGAGTGTTACGGTGTTGAAAGGTTTGTTTTTATATCCACCGATAAGGCGGTAAACCCTGTCAGTGTAATGGGGGCCACAAAAAGGGCTTCAGAGATTTATATGCAGCACCGGGCGCGTAAAAACGGCAATTGTATTTTTTGTGCCGTTCGCTTTGGCAACGTGCTGGGAAGCCAGGGCAGTGTGGTGCCCCTTTTCAAGGAACAGATAGCCAGGGGGGGACCGTTGACGGTGACCCATCCGGAGATGACTCGCTATTTTATGACTATACCCGAGGCGGTACAGTTGGTAATCCAGGCAGGGGCGCTGGGCAAAAAGGGTATGATCTTTATCCTGGATATGGGCGAGCCGGTGAGGATAATGGATCTGGCAAAAGATATGATTTATTTGTCAGGTCTGCAGCCGGGGAAGGATATTGAAATAAAGGTCACTGGTATAAGGCCGGGGGAGAAGCTTTACGAGGAGCTTTTCAGCGACAGAGAAAACTTTATGAAAACAAAGCACGAGCGCATCTTTATTGCTCCCGATACCCGGCTTCATGAGGATGAGATAATAGCGGAATTGAACAGCCTTTCCAAGATAGTAGGCGCCGATTTGGGCTTACTGTTGGGATTCAAGAAATTTCCCGAGGGGGTGCATATTTTTAAGAACTTAAAGAATCCCCATCAGTAATGATGTAATTCATTGAGAAAGAGGCAGCTAAAAAAGGACCATCATAAGAGGATTAAGAGGTTGCAAAGTTAGGTATAAGGTAGGTAATAAATAAAATTGAATAAATCGAATTTATGGACAAAGGACTTTATCATATTACTATTTGCAAATTTTTTCGTTGCTTTAAATTTTTATTTATTAATGACCACACTAGCCGTTTATGTGATCGAACAGTTTAATGCCTCACAAAGTGAGGCTGGTCTTGCTGCCGGTATCTTTATCATCGCGTCTCTTTTTGCACGCCTTTTAACGGGAAAATATATTGAAATAATTGGGCGCAGGAAGTTGCTTTATTCCAGCCTGGTTCTATTTTTGCTTTCCACCCTGTTATACTTCCCGGTCAATAGCTTGAATATATTGCTGGCGGTTCGTATTATACACGGGATAGCTTTCGGTATTACGACTACAACTGCAGCGACTGCCGTAATGGATATGATTCCGGATGAACGTAAAGGGGAAGGGACAAGTTATTTTTCGTTAAGCCCAACCGCCGCAACTGCGTTTGGACCATTTATTGGCCTTTTTATTTTGCAGCGCGCGGGCTTCGAGGCGCTCTTTACTGCTTGTGCTCTTTTTTCCGCGATTAGCCTAATCATAATTATTTTTTCCAAAATCCCTGAAGCAAACGTAACTAAAGAACACCTCCAGGCGTTGAAAGCCAGGTTTGGAATACATGATTTCTTTGAAAAAAAGGCTTTTCCCATTTCAATTATGATGGTGATTATGGGGATAGCTTATTCGGGTATCGTTTCTTTTGTCAATTCATATGCGATCGAAATACAACAGCAGAATGCGGCTGCTTACTTTTTTATTGTATATGCAATTTTTCTGTTTATTTCAAGACCGTTTACCGGTAGATTGCTGGATCTCAAAGGGGATAATGTCGTTATCTATCCGGCCATATTATTATTTTCATTAAGCTTATTATTGCTCAGCCAGGCTCATAGCGCTTTTGTGTTGCTGCTTGCAGGGGCACTGGCTGCTCTTGGTTTTGGGACGATCATGTCTTGCTCGCAAGCGATTGCTATAAAAGAATCACCGAAGCACCGGGTTGGATTAGCTACTTCGACTTTTTTTATTTGCATGGATGGGGGTATGGGAGTAGGGCCGTTTCTAACGGGGTTGCTCGTTCCGTTTCTTGAATACCGTGGAATGTATTTGACATTGGCTGTTGCTGTGCTATTGTCAATTATTTTGTATTATAATCTACATGGGAAATATAAAACGGGGTCGTAGCGGGGCAGGGCAGAGCGGGACACGGGCTGGGACACGGGGACAGGTCCCTTGTCCCTATATTTTCTAACCAAAATATTCTAACGACGGGAAACTGGGACGAGGGACCTGTCCCCGTGTCCCAGCATGGTTTATTTTTGGTTTAGCACGGTTTTATAACCATTGCGGTAAACGAAAAAATTACACTTATCCCGGTCATAGAGAACGGCATTGAAGGAATTTTTTTCTCCTGCAATCAAGTTGTACAGGCTTATCCTTGTTTCTTTGCTGTTATCGGCCAGGCACCACAGGGCGAAAGGCGCTTCGTAAATCGCTAGGTTCTTATGAAGATTGAGGGCAATAAAGTTTTCGCGGCTGCTGCCATAATATAACAGATCATATGCCCGGTAAAAAAGGCTTTCTTCCAGGTCTGCAGGGGTGATGGGTTCTCCACAGGGAGCTGCTGCGGTTCCAAAAACGCGGCAGATTAGCGGCCGTGCCTGGTAGATGCTGCAATGCTCTTTCTCCGCCTCTTCTTGCAGAAAAGGGCAGAGCAGCGTATCGACCCCATCGTTATCCATGAGTATCCCGACTCTCATCTGGAATAAGTCCATTATTCTTTCCCAGGGCCAGCTTTCCTGGAGGTATAGCATAATATAGGTGAATTCGGTATACGACATTAAAATAGAACCATAACAGCAGCTCTTGCAGGATGGGGGACAGTTATAGGTTTCTCTGTCCCTTAACAGATCTTTAACGGCTTCCATCCTCTCTAGTGCAAACCTATTGAGAGGTTCCGGCCTTTGGAAAATCCCCTCCAGAGTTGTAAAATCATATTCCAGCCTAGTTTTCATATTCCACCTCTCAAAAGCTCTTGAAAAACCTAAAAACCTTCACAAAGATTCCAAGATCTCTTAAGATCCCTTAATATCCTTCAGTCCCTCAGAATTCTTCAGTTCCTCAGGATTCCTCAAAACCTTAAAACTCTCTAATTCCCGCTGGATTAAGGCAGTTTTGTGCTTTTGGTTTTGTGCTTCATTAAAACCTGCACTAAAACCAATCAAAACCTGCACCAGAGCAAGCTGAAAAAAATAAATTAGGAGCTGAAAAAAGTTAATTAATTGTTATTTTCCCCTTCGGCCCGGAAGTAACTTCACCGACGACATATCCCTGTGAGCCTTCTTTGTGAAGCTCAGCCAAAAGCTGCTCCAGGCGCGCGGGGGAGATGGAGATGAGCAGGCCGCCAGAGGTCTGCGCATCCGCGAGCAATACCAATTGTTCCTGCAGCTCGCTGTCTTCTGTATTGACGATCAGGTCTTTTTTGTAATATTCCAGGTTTCGATAAGAACCGCCGGGGACAAGGCCTTGCTCGGCCATCTCAGATACTCTCCGGTATAGCGGCAGATTTTTCATTTTAATGCGTGCACCGGCTTTGCTTGAAATAAGCATCTCCTGGAGATGTCCCACCAGTCCAAATCCGCTGACATCTGTGCAGGCGGAAGCCCCTGCCCGCACCATTGCCCTGGATGCGCCGGCATTTAACTTTGCCATCCCCTGGAAAGTTTCGGAGGCCTCCTGCGGGCTCAGGAACTCTCCCTTCAGGGCGGTTACAATGATTCCCGTCCCCAGGGGTTTGGTTAAAACCAGATAGTCTCCCGGTTTTGCACCGGAGCCTGTGATCATCTTCTGCGGGTTGACTACACCGGTAACCGACAATCCGTACTTGGGCTCTGGGTCATCGACGCTGTGTCCTCCAACCAGCGTCACGTTTGCCTCCTGCATCTTGGAGAGCCCTCCCTGAAGAATTGCCTCCATGTCCTCCAGTGGGAGTTTATGACAGGGAAAACAGATAATATTCATTGCCGTAAGCGGTTTCCCCCCCACGGCGTAAACATCGCTTAGCGCGTTGGCAACGGCGATTTGCCCGAACAGATAAGGGTCGTCTGAGACGGGGGTAAAATAATCTACCGTCTGGACCAGTGCCAGGTCGTCTGCTATCCGGTAAATTCCGGCATCGGCAAAGTGCTGGTCCCTGTTGATAAAGTTGGGGTCATCGCTTGAAGGCAATCGGCACAGAACCTGTGCCAGGGCTCCGGGGCCTATCTTGGCGGCTCACCCGGAGCTCGAAGTCATCATTGTCAAACGCAGCTTTTCTTCGGACATATTTGTACACCTCCTGCACTATTTCAATTATAATGGAAATGGCGGTAATATAAAATAGTTATTTACAATAACGTGTATTTGTATTATAGATAAATTGAAAACTGGTTTTGAAAATAATTGTAGATAATTTTAAAATCGACGAATTTTTATCTTGACGGCGAAAAGATTTCATGGTATTTTTAATTAGATAAAATTGACCTGCCGGGTCGGGATTTAAAGGGTAGAGATGCAGGGGCGAAGAGATGTAAGCGGTCTAGAGGTGTAGGTGGTTCTAAAGAGGGGTTAAAAAAGGTGTTATAAAAAGGTTAAAGGTAAAGCGGTGTAGTTAAGGGTGTAATGGCGAAGTGTAATTTGGTGGCGCAGCTGTGATGTAACTTAACTGTAACTGTGGCGCAGTTGTAGTGTGGCCAACTGTAGTGTGGCGCAGATAGTGGCAGATAGTGTTTGCAGATAGTGTTTGCAGATAGTGTTTAGAGTAAAATGGGTTTTTCTTTTTGAATTAAATCCCGAGTAAATTACTCCGAATTATCGTTGACTTTGAAATTTGTTGCATTTTGCAGTATCTGCGGATGTCTGGATGTCTGAGATTTCCAGCTTCTAACCCTGCGGGTCCAGGAGGTTGCCTTGGCAGTTTTTTTCATTATTAATAATTACAGAAATATGAATTACAGGAATATGTATAAGGTGGTGGTGAGGTGCGTTTGTCAGCAAAGGGAGAATACGGCGTTAGGGCTATGGTTTATCTGGCCTTAAATTATGAAAATGGCCCCGTTCCTCTCCGGGCGATTTCTCAAAGTGAAAATATTTCCCAGCATTTTCTAGAGCAGATTTTTGCCATACTCAGGCGTGAGGGTCTTATAAAAAGCACCAGGGGCGCCAAAGGCGGTTATACATTGGCACATCTGCCGCAGCATGTATATGTAGGCGATATAATTCGGGCGCTGGAAGGCCCGCTTTTTCCGGTGGATTGCCTTTCTGAAGACGGGCAGGCGGACAAAAACCGCCGCTGCAACAAAACAGAAGATTGTCTAGTAAGAAATGTTTGGGAAAAGCTCAGGGAGCATATTGACAATTTACTGGATAACATTTCTCTCCAGGATATGCTTGATTGGAGTATTGAAAACAAAAAAGCGGAGTATGAAAAAGTGCGGTAGAAAAGTATGACAAAGTATGACTTTGTGAAGCTTTATAGTATGAAGGGGGCTTTAATGTGCAGGGAGTATACTTGGATCACGGAGCTACAACACCTTTGGATGAGGAAGTATTGGAGGCTATGCTTCCTTACCTGAAAGAGATACATGGAAATCCTTCCAGCGTGCATTCTTTCGGAAGCAAAGCACGAAAAGGCCTCAACGAGGCCAGGGAGAAAGTTGCCGCAGCGCTGAATGCTTCCCCGGAAGAGATTTTTTTCACATCCGGTGCAACTGAAGCTAATAACATTGCCATTCAGGGGGTGGCGAGGGCTCTTTCTTCCAGGGGGAGGCATATTATCACCAGTTCAATCGAGCACCATGCTGTGCTGGATACGGTGCATTATCTCGGGCAAGTTGGTTTTGATGTTACCTTCCTTCCCGTTGACCGGTACGGAATCGTTGATCTGGATGCGCTGGTAGATAGTATCACCGAAGATACCATTCTTGTTACCGTTATGACAGCCAACAACGAAATAGGAACTATTCAGCCGATCGAGAAAATCGCTGAAATCTGTCGCGAGAGGGGCATCTATTTCCATACAGACGCAGTACAGGCTATCGGGCATCTGCCTATTAATTTAAAGGAACAGCCTATAGATATGCTTTCTCTTTCAGCCCATAAATTTTACGGCCCCAAAGGGGTAGGTGCTTTATACTGCCGCAAAGGAACTAAGATAGGGCAGCTCTGTTTCGGTGGCGCTCAGGAAAGAAAATTACGGCCGGGAACGGAGAACCTTCCCGGAATAGTGGGGCTCGGCCGTGCGATAGAACTTGCTACCAGTGATATTGAAAATAAGAGCAAGAACCTTGCAGCGCTAAGGGATCGTCTTATTCGGGGGCTGCTGGAGATAGAGGATGTCAGGCTAAACGGCCATCCACAAAAGAGGTTGCCGGGAAATGTTAATGTCAGCGTGTTATACGTGGAAGGCGAATCTTTGCTTTTGGACCTGAATTTAAAAGGTGTAGCCGCTTCCAGCGGTTCTGCTTGCACTTCCGGTTCTTTAGAGCCTTCGCATGTGCTCACGGCGATAGGTCTCGATCATCAGACCGCTCAGGGTTCTTTGCGTTTATCCCTGGGAAAAAGCAATACTGCCGGGGAGATCGATTATACGATCAACAGTATGAAGGAAATCGTGCAGAGGTTAAGAAAGATGTCTCCGGTTTTGAAGAAATAAGAAAGTAAGAAGAGATAATAAGGAGTAGGAGGGGAAAAGAAGGAGAGGTAAAGGGAAAAGAAAGGGAAGTAAAGGAAAAAGGGAAGTAAGAGAAATTATAGGAAGTAAAGAGTAATAGTGGAGATTCTATGGGGAGGAGGGAAGTAGATAATGATGTATAACGAAAAGGTTATAGACCATTTTCAAAATCCGCGCAATGTCGGAGAAATTGACTCTCCAAGCGGTATCGGCGAAGTTGGTAATATGAAATGCGGAGATATTATGAAAATCTTTATCAAAGTTGAGGATAACATTATTAAGGATATTAAATTTTTAACCTTCGGTTGCGGGGCAGCGATTGCCAGCAGCAGTGCCCTTACGGAGATGGTTAAGAATAAAACAATAGAAGAAGCTCTTGCTGTTACCAACAACGATGTGGCTGAAGAATTAGGAGGACTGCCTGCGCCCAAGCTGCACTGTTCCAACCTGGCCGCGGATGCCCTTCATAAGGCAATAAAAGATTATCAGAGAAAAAATAATCTAGAATCGATAGATAAATGATTATTCAGCTGCACAAAAAATTATTAAGTCTAGTTATAATTAAATGGCATGGCATTTTTTGATCCCCCCTTAGCATATTAATATAAATGCGGTATTTTTAAGGGGGGATTATTATGCCGACTTCCAGGTACCGTGATCGGAGAGGCAGGGCAACCTGTCGCTTCCGTTCCTCAAAAAATCTAATTCTTGCCGGGGATTTTGCCTCAATAATACTTATACTATGGATATTTTTTATTTTATTTTTTCCCATCCTGTTCAATGCAGGTAAGATCATTCCATCCAGGAGCTCTCTTTTCGTTTTTTTTGATGGCCTGGGTTTGGACTATCCTGCTATTTTTTATCAGTCAGTGCCAGGGATGAAGCTGGAACAAGGCGAATCCGGAGCGGGAGCCGGCTCCGGATTCGGGGACAGCTCAACGGATTCGGAAAAACATTTCCATAGTTACCCGCAGCTGGTGCTAATTAACGAAATAGCCGGTTTCCAAGCTATTGATGCTTCAAGGATTAATAATCCACCTGTTGAAACAGAGGATACAAAACGTAATTATAGTAGTAATCATATTAACGAGGAGCAGGATTCCTCCCGCGAACTATCCCAGCATGATGATAAGGGAATTTCTTTTTTAATAGATAAGAATCCGCAATCCCCCAGGGAGCGCCCGCTGGTTTTCGATAATAATAAGCCGCTTGTACTGATCTACCATACCCATGCCTCCGAGTCGTTTGTACCGGTATCCGGAAAGGCATATTCGGATGATCCGGAGAAAACGGTTGTATGTCTCGGTGATTATTTGGCAAATATCCTGGAGAACAATTACGATATTTCCGTTTTGCATCACAAAGAGATATTTGATCATGTTCGAGATGGCGCTTATGAAAGGGCGCGTCCTGTCATTGAAAAAATACTGAAGCAAAACCCACAGATCGAGGTGGTGATTGATCTGCACCGCGATGGAGTTTCTAAGAGAGTTACGACCGGAAACATCAAGGGGCTTGAAACGGGAAGGTTATTGTTTGTCGTAGGTACCCGCCATGGCAAATGGACCGAAAACCTCCGTTTTAATCTATTCTTGCAAACAGTTCTGGATGATAAATATCCCGGCCTTTCCCGCGGTATTCGGAGGTATGCCTGCGTTTACAACCAGGATCTGCACCCCCGTAGCATCCTCGTAGAAATAGGTGGTCATGAAAATACCGCCGCGGAGGTGCGCAGAGCCATTCCCTTGCTGGCAGAGGCGGTAGCCGGTGCTTTCGAATGAGGAGTATGTTTCCGTGAGCATAAAAAGAACCGTTTTTGTTAAGAGTAATGGCTAAGGAAATTCGAGAGGATGTTTTGCCTTGAGAATAAAAACCCTGGCCGTATTTATTCTAGGGATGATGCTCTTTATGCTCATTTTATACTGGGGGCTGAATATAGCGGAAAAAGGTATCTGCCACCTTTTGGCGCTGGAAGGCCCCGGCCAAGCTTTGCAATTTGATTTTACGAGCGAGGGGGTTACAATAACCTTCGCTGGTATCAGGCTTAAAATATTCACTTATTTAGGACTTTCAAGGTTGCCATATACACCAGTTGAAAACCGTCCGGATTATCTTTGTCAATAAGTGAGTAATAAGTGAATATTTCAAGTTTGACCTCGTTTCCCCCTTCTTATTTATTTATAAGTATTAATCCGATGACACAAAAAGTCACTCCAATTATCTTGTTAACGTCAAAGCCTTCATTATAAAAAAGCATTCCTATTGGAATAAGCATAATCGCAAGAGCAATATTTGCTACTAAAGATCCCAAGCTAATTTTCCAGCCTGCCCTGTATGCCATTAAATAACCGAACTCAAGGCCGACAATCGAGATGCCAAGGACTATACTTGTCCAGTTTAAGTCCTTAAATGATTGGAAAAAACTTTTATCAGTTTTGTTAAATATAAAAATAACAATGGTTAATAGAATTGCGACTAGATATGTCATAAACAATGCAGAAAAAGGGTTGGCATTTTCCGGAATTGATTTTTGAGATACATTGTAGAGGATATTTGATGCTACTATAAGCACAATTGAAAAGACATACATAAACATAAATTGTAACTCCAATCCATTAGATGTTTAAGTAAAATGCAACTGATATTAATACTATAAATACTATACCATAAACCTGGGAAAAAGGACGACGGGTCAGGCTTGAAATACTCACTTATTAAGCTTCTCAAGGTTCCCATCATGCTCATAGTTGAAAACCGTCCGGATCATCTTCATCATTAAGTGAATATTTCAAGCCTGACACTGTTTTCTGCGTATTTTTTTAAGATGCCAAATTGTCAATTTTTGATTTTAAGGATGTGAAAGATCAGTTGTAATAATATGCTTCTAATGTTATAATTTTTCAGGGCAAATGATGGGGGACTTCTAGGTATATGGTTAAAAGAAATAAAACAGGTTTCTCTGTGAGCAGTGTTTTGTCCGGTTATTTGGGCGCTCTGTTCGGGGCAGAGTTCAGCCTTTACCTCTTCTTTCAGGGCAGAGAAAAGCAAAAAAGTAAGGCCCTAAAGATCAGTTTTACCCCCCTGCAAAAGAGAATAATCGATATCTTGCAGGTTATTGAACTGGAATTTGATGCGGCAAGATTTGAAAATGTTAGGAAATATAGCTTGTTATTTGTTAAAATTCTCCATGAGCTGCAGCTAGAAAAGTATAGCCTTTTCTTGCGCACCTATCCTCGGGCTATAATATATCGTTTGTTTATCGGTATGGGGGATTATCTTGCCGAGCAGGGGCACCTGCATGAAGCGCTGGCTTTTTATCAGCATTTGTTGAAGGAGCATCCTAATGATAATATTTTGCTTAAAAAGGCTGCGGGTGTCTTTTTTATGATGGGTCCCGCTTATCTGGCAGAATCAGAATTTTACTACCGGAAAGCGTTGGAAAATGATTCCGAAGATCTGGACCTTTATGAGAGATTGGGCCGTATCCTGGAATATTCGCCTGATCGGGAAAAAGAATCTAACTTTTTTTACAGGGATGCTCTACGCCATTGTCATACGGATATGGAGAGGGTTCGTTTTTACCTTCTTCTGCTAAAGCTGGAGCCGCATAATCATAAAATATTGTCGAGGCTGGGGAGGCTGTACCTGCGCGGGGGAATGTATCTTGAATCCAAAAATTATCTGGAGCAGGCAGCGGAGCTGAGCGGCGATCCGTGGATCGCCCTGGATCTTTCCTACCTTTATGCTCTTCTCAACGAGTTGGATAGCGCTCAAAAAATGATTATGAATCTCTACCGTTATGAGGAGGTTTATGATCCCGCGCGTTACCTCCTGGGTCTTATCCAGGAGACAGAAGAAAATTGGGAAGAAGCGGCTCTATGCTATGGTGGAATAAAACCCTCCACGCCGCTGTATTGGAAGGCCAGAGCCGGTATGGCGAGAATATCTCTGAGCAAAGGGGATTATTCGTCAGCAGCAGGGTTCATGCATAATGCCCCCAAGAAAGAAAGAAAGGCCTTAAGATCAGAGTTCCCGGATCTTTACGATTTTTTGATTAAATCTCTTGAAGACAGGCTCCCCAGCGGCGGGCCTGTGCGAGCGGCTTATAATAATCTTTTTCTTCAAGCAGATACGGAGTACACACTGCTAAGGGATATTCGAAAAAGAAGCATGGGGGCAAGTTTCTGGAGGAAATACGAGATCCTGGATATCCTTGGAAAAGGACCTTTCGGGCAGGTTTTGCTGGGGAGAGAGAGGGTTGGAGGCCTCAAGGTTGCCATCAAGCAGTTGGATGCTGAAATCGCTGCAGACCCGGTCATCCTGCGGCATTGCCAGCAAACGCTGAAAACTGTAAGAAGCTTTTCTCATCCTAGGATAATTACTGTATATGAAAGTTGTTATTACAACGGTTGTTTTTATTATGCTATGGAGTACCTGGATGGAGGAAACCTTAAGAGTTATATTAGACACCGGGCGCCTTTGACGCTGGCGGAAGCGGCGGAGATCGCTTTTAAAATATGTCAAGTCCTGGATTATCTATACAGGCAAAAGGAGAGAATAATCCACGGTGCTTTAAAGCCAGAAAATATTCTTTTTTCCGGGGATGGCGATCTTAAGCTAACCGATTTTGACTTTTTCTGGGCTGCGAGTGAAGGTGGGCGGAAACTTCCGCCGGGGCTTTTAAAGAAGCGCGCTTCGTTGGCAAATGCCTCCATGTATGCTGCCCCTGAGAGATTTTTCGCTTATGGTTTTCCCGGCGGCAGGCATGGGGTTCAAGGCCTGGGTGGTGCTTTGCAGGCCGATCTCCTTGGTGCGGATCACCGCTCCGATCTCTATTCACTGGGAATTATCCTTTTTGAAATGCTTACCGGTTTTTTACCTTTTAGGAAGCGTAGCGGCAGGGCTGCGGCGGCTTTTCACCATTCAAGAAAAATTTTTTCTCCGAGATTATATCATCCGGCGTTACCTGTGGAATTTGAACAAATTATCCTCAAGCTGATGCAAAAAAATCCTACCAATCGCTTTAATAGCCCTGCGGAGGTTGCAGTTGCTATTAAAAATGCCAAGTTATAATTTTTTAAAAGAGGGTCAAGCCTGAACACGGCGGAAAGGGAGCTAAAAATGGCAGAAAATACTCCTGAATTGGAACTTTTTGAGCATTTAGAGGACCTGGTTTTTATCCATGATCTTCAGGGTTCTATTTGTTATGTCAACCGTTATGTGCAAAAATTTCTTGGTTACTCCCCGGACGATCTTTTCAACAAAAATATCCTGGATTTTCTGCCGACCAGGTATCAGGAAAAATATTTCAATTATTTGCAGTCTTTAAAAAGCAAAAAGTATGTTACCGGGGTTGTAGAAGTCTTTACCCAAAAGGGACGGGAGCGCCTGCTGGAATTCCGAAATGTCGTTTGCTACCAAAATGGGAAACCCAACAAAGTAGTGGGGGTTGGCAGAGATATAACCCAGCGGGAAAGGATGGAGAAAGCTCTGACTGAAGCCCTGGGGCGTTTCGAGTCAATTATTGAGCATACCCCGCTGGTTGCGGTTCAGGGTTTTGATATCAACGGCTGTATCTATCACTGGAACCCTGTATCGGAAAAACTGTACGGTATGAGCATGAAAGAGGTGCTGGAAAAACCTTTCCATAAACTTTTTTTAAAAGGCAGTGATGAAAAAAGGTTTTTAAATGATCTTAAAAGGGTCTTTAGCGGCCTTCCGGTTGAGAATAGAGAGTTTGCGATTGTCACGGCGAATGGGGAAAAAAGATGGGTTTACTCCAGTATGTTTCCCGTCTTCGAAGGAGGCTGTTGCCTGGAGGCCATTCGCATGGAAATAGACATTACTGAAAGGAAAAAGGTGGAAGAGAGGCTGGAATACCTCAGTACCCATGATCCGCTTACCGGTATTTACAACCGGGCATTCTTTGAGGAAGAGATGCGCAGGCTGGAGAACCCCCGTTTTCGCCCGGTTAGTATTATAGTATGCGATGTGGATGATCTGAAGGTGATTAATGACACCTTTGGACACGGGAAGGGAGACAAACTTTTAAAAGCTGTTGCAGATACTATTAAGATGCCGTTCCGTTCATCGGATATGGTTGCCAGGATCGGGGGGGATGAGTTTGTTATTCTTTTGCCCCTAACTTCTGAGGCCGTAGCCCGGGAGGCATGCCGGCGCATCAAAGATTCTATCGAAAACTACAACCGTAACAATCCCGGAGAACTGCCGCTAAGTGTCACTCTGGGTGTAAGCACCAATACGGACCCGAACATTCCGCTGATTGAGACTTTTAAGGAGGCAGACAGCGATATGTACAATAATAAGATTAACACGACCGACTCGAAAAGTATCGTTGTCTATTCCATGCTCGACAATGTACATGAGAAGTTATCTATACCCCCCGGGTATGGATGCAATATCCAGGAGATGGCGGTCGCCATGGCCAGGGAAGCCGGCCTGAGCCGGAAGGATATTGCTGCCGTTGCCGTCCTTGCGCTGGTGCATGATATCGGAAAGGTTGTAATTCCCGATAACATTATTTATAAAAGGGGCATGCTGCTTCCCCAGGAGCGGGAAGTGATGCAGAAGCATCCTATAATTGGTTATCATATTGCGCTTTCATCTTCCGAGATTGAATTGGTAGCAAACTATATCCTTGCTCATCATGAATGGTGGAATGGTGAAGGATATCCTTATGGCCTGAAAGCCTATGAAATACCTGCACCCTGTCGCATTATTGCCGTGGTTGAGGCTTATAACGCCATGATAAGTGAACGGCCTTACAGGAGGGCGTTCAGTCATGAGGAAGCGATCTCCGAAATTAAACGCTGTTCCGGTACCCAGTTTGATCCACAGATGGTGAATTATTTTTTGAAGCTCTTTGCTTAAATTTAAATAATATTTTTATGCCCTGGGCCAAGATTAATCTTGACAAATTAATAAGTGGGTGGTATGGTAAAAATGTATAGTTAGCACTCTCAATGTTGGAGTGCTAATTTTTAAAAGGGGTGAAGAGGATGGTGCTCAGCGAGCGGAAGAAACATATTCTTCTGGCAGTGGTTACAGATTATATCAAGACAGCCCAACCTGTCGGCTCCCGCACCCTGGCCAGGCGCTATAAAATAGGTTTAAGCCCGGCGACCATTCGCAACGAAATGGCCGACCTGGAAGAATTGGGGTTTTTAATTCAGCCCCATACATCTGCAGGTAGAATACCTTCACAAAAAGGTTATCGCTATTACGTGGACGATTTGATGGAAGCTACTGATTTGAAGGAAGAGGAAAGAGCCAAGATTAGTCAGGCATACGAGTTTGAAAAATTAAAAGAGATCGAAGAGATTATCAAACATACTTCAAATCTTCTATCCTTACTTACTAATTATACGGCGTTAATTCTGGGCCCGCAATTAAAGAAAAGCGCATTTAAAAAACTACAGATTATGCCGGTCGATCAACGCAGGGGACTGCTGGTACTTGTAGCCGATACCGGTTTTGTAAAAAGTAAGGTAATTAACCTGCCGCATACTCTTTCTCCGGGCGAACTGAACCGCATTGTATCTTACCTCAATATGCGGTTGGAAGGGTTGACTATCGATAAAATCACATCCAAACTCATCGTTGAACTTCGTCGGGATCTTTACCACCATATTCAGTTTCTCGAAGAGACTTTTACTTTGCTTGAGGAAAGCTTGGCAGAGGACGAAAGGCGGGTTTTCTTAGGCGGTACAACTAATATTCTCAATCAGCCGGAGTTTGGAGATATTGAGAAGGTTAAGTCCCTGCTTTCACTTTTTGAGCAAAATTCATTGCTCGCATCTTTGCTGTCAAGGCCGGTGGCGGGGGTAGAGGGAATAGTAATTAAGATAGGTAGGGAAAATATTCTAGAAGAAGTCCAGGAGTGCAGCCTGGTTATGGCTACGTACTGCCTGGGTAAAGAAGTGGTAGGCACTATTGGCGTGCTTGGGCCGACACGCATGGATTATGCAAAAACGGTTGCCGTTGTGGAGCAGGTTGTCAGTCATCTGGAAAGATTATAGCTAAGGGGCTACAAGGAGTGAGCTTAATTGGCGGAAAAAAAAGAAGAAAAAAAGGATATGGAGCATGCCGGTGAAGAACAGCAACGTTTAAATCAAGAAGAAGAGACGCTGCAGGAAAAAGAGGCTTTTTCTGCCCAGGGTTCAGAGGAACCTGCTGTTTCACAGGAGGGCGAAGAGGTATCCCCCATCAGCGAAGCCGGCGAGCCCGAAAATTGGAAGGAGGATGCGGCCGACGGCGGTAGCGAGGAGGAATCCGCCGAAGCGTTGCTGGAAGAACTTAGGCAAACAATCGCTGCCCGGGAAGAGGAGATAAATGAGCTGTCAAACAGGCTGCTGCGTTTGCAGGCTGATTTCGATAATTACCGGAAACGTGTCCGTACGGAAAAAGAAGAACAAACTCAATATGCAAACTTTAATCTTGTTAAAAAGCTGCTTCCTGTAATAGATAATATGGAGAGGGCATGTTCCTCCCATGATGCAAACCCTCATAGTATTATTGAAGGCTTGGAGCTAATTTTGAAGAATTTGCTGGATATCCTGGAGAAAGAAGGGGTTACTGCCATCGATTGCAAGGGTAAGCCTTTTGATCCGAACTATCACGAAGCGGTGGCGACTGAAGCGAGCAGCCAGGATTTTCCCGCTAATACTGTTTTAGAGGAGTTCCAAAAAGGTTATATAATGAATGGCCGGGTATTAAGGGCGAGTATGGTAAAGGTAGCTGTTGAATAGCCTTTAGCGTTGATCATTTTTAACAAGTTGTATTTCTTAGCTTGTCTGAGTATGCCTTTCTATGGGAGGCAAAGCTTTTTAAAATATACTGATCCAATTTAAGGAGGCTGGAACTATGTCAAAAGTGGTGGGTATTGACCTGGGAACGACAAACTCTACTGTAGCTGTTTTGGAAGGCGGAGAGCCGGAGATAATTCCAAATGCAGAGGGCAGTAGATTAACCCCTTCAGTTGTTGCTTTTACCAAGGAAGGGGAAAGAATAGTAGGCCAGGTAGCCAAAAGACAGGCTATTACCAATCCTGACCGCACTATTCTTTCTATAAAAAGAGAAATGGGAACGAATTACAAGGTTAAAATTGACGGCAAGGATTATTCGCCGCAGGAGTTTTCGGCGATGATTTTGCAAAAGCTAAAGGCCGATGCTGAGAGCTATTTGGGTGAAAAAGTCGATAAAGCCGTTATTACTGTTCCGGCATACTTTACCGACAGCCAGAGGCAGGCTACCAAGGATGCCGGCAGGATAGCCGGGCTGGAAGTGCTGCGTATTATCAATGAGCCGACCGCTGCTGCTCTGGCTTACGGCCTTGATAATGGCGATGCCCAAACTATTTTAGTATATGATCTGGGTGGAGGGACTTTTGATGTTTCCATCCTGGAACTCGGTGACGGGGTATTTGAAGTTAAAGCCACCAGCGGCAACAACCGCCTTGGCGGCGATGACTTTGATGAGCGGATTGTGGATTATCTGATCTCTGAGTTTAAAAAAGAGAACGGTGTGGATCTGAGCAAGGACAAAATGGCTGCCCAACGGCTGAAGGATGCTGCCGAAAAGGCAAAAATCGAACTGTCCAGCGTTACGAGCACCAATATCAATCTTCCCTTTATCACCGCCACTGCCGACGGCCCCAAGCACCTCGATGTAGATCTCACGCGGGCCAAATTTGAAAGCCTGATCAGCGATCTGGTGGAGAAGACGGCCGGGCCTGTGCGTCAATCGCTTTCGGATGCTAATCTGTCTGCCGCGGATATCGATAAGGTAATCCTGGTTGGCGGGTCTACAAGGGTTCCCTTGGTTCAAAAAATGTTAAAGGATATTCTGGGGAAGGAGCCTCACAAGGGCGTCAACCCGGACGAGGTGGTTGCTATGGGGGCGGCCATACAGGCAGGGGTCCTGGCAGGTGAAGTGAAGGATGTCCTGCTGCTCGATGTAACCCCTCTTTCGCTGGGTATTGAAACCCTCGGTGGAGTATTCACGAAAATTATTGAAAAAAACACGACTATACCCACCTCTAAAAAGCAGATTTTTTCTACCGCTGCCGATAACCAGACTAGCGTTGAGATACATGTCCTGCAGGGTGAACGTCCCATGGCGGCGGGAAATAAGACCCTGGGCCGCTTTATTTTGGACGGTATACCGCCCGCTCCCAGGGGGGTGCCTCAGATAGAGGTCTCCTTCGATATTGATGCCAACGGCATTGTAAACGTTACGGCGAAAGACCTCGGTACAGGAAAAGAACAGAAGGTTACAATTACCGCTACCTCCGGGTTGAGCGATGAAGAGATAGAAAAAATGATTGAGGATGCCAAAAAACATGCTGCAGAGGATGAGAAGCGCAAGGAATTGATCGATGCGCGCAACCAGGCCGATTCGCTCATCTATTCTACTGAGAAAACCCTGCGTGAACTGGGCGACAAAGTAGAAAGCGGCATTAAAGAAAAAATTGATGGGGCTATAAAAGAACTGAAAGATGTTATGGCCGGGGAAGATCTCGGTAAAATTAAGGAAGCCTCTGAAAAATTAAGCGGCCTTCTTCATGAAATTTCCTCCAAGCTTTATGAGCAGGTGCGGCAACAACAGCAACAGCAGCCAGGAGGTGAGGGTTTTAGCAAAGGCGAAGGCCCGGGAAGCGGAAAAGACGAAAATGTGGTGGACGCTGATTATGAAGTGGTCGATGAAGATAAAGAGAAAAAATAAAGGCCGTTTGTTTTTAAAGGGGCGGAAAACTAATTATGGCTAATAAAAGAGATTATTACGAGGTTCTCAATGTTAGCAGGGATGCTGATCAGGACGAGATCAAGAAAGCTTACCGGAAGCTTGCCCGCAAGTATCATCCGGATGTCAACCCCGGGGATAAAGAAAGCGAGGCCAAGTTTAAGGAAGTAAAGGAAGCCTATGACGTCCTCAGCGATCCGGCAAAAAGAGAACACTATGACCGTTACGGCCACCAGGATGAAGCATATCAGGGCTTTGGAGGATTCGGAGGTGGTGGCTTCGGGGACTTTGCCTCCGGTTTTGAGGATATTTTCGATTCCTTCTTCGGCGGGGGCTTTTCCGGAAGGAGAAGTGCGCAGTCCAATGCCCCGCGGCGTGGAGCGGATCTGCGCTATGACCTGGAAATATCCCTGGAAGAAGCGTTCAGGGGAAAGAATACTTTTATAAAAATACCTCGTACAGAAAACTGCCCGCGGTGCAAAGGCACGGGCGCCAAAGAAGGTACCGAGCCGATTAACTGTGACGCTTGCGGCGGTACCGGACAGCAGCAGGTTGTCAGAAACACCGCTTTCGGCCGTTTTGTCAGCGTGCATCCCTGCGTTAAATGTGGCGGCACAGGACGTATCATTTTAGAAAAATGTTCCAAGTGCGGCGGCGAAGGCAAGGTTTTTGCGGAAAGGAAAATTGAGATTAAAATACCTGCGGGCGTGGACACCGGCTCCAAGCTGCGTATTTCAGGCGAAGGCGAGGCCGGGACAAGGGGCGGTCCGCCCGGGGATTTGTATATTATCATTCACGTCCGTCCTCATAAAATATTTAAACGGCAGGATAATAATATTCTTTGCGAAGTAGATCTTGATTTTGTCTATGCTGCCCTGGGTACTGAAATCGAGGTCCCCACCCTGGAAGGCAAGGCGAAGCTGCGGATTCCGGAAGGAACTCAGCCCGGTGCAGTTTTCCGCCTGAGAGGGAAAGGGGTGCCTTCGCTGAGAGGCTTTGGCAGGGGGGATCAGCTGGTTAAAATAAAAGTAGGCGTTCCGCGCCGGCTGAACTCCCGACAGAAAAAAATTCTCCGCGAATTTGCAGAGGCCAGCGGTTTAAAGCTTGTTCAACCGCAGGGAGAGAAAGGTTTCATCAGCCGTGTAAAGGAAACCCTCGGAGGCGGAAAGTAACGGTCTTGATATGGCAGCATATGACTGTAAAGGCTAAGCAAGAATTTTCTCGCTTTAAACGAAGTGTAGGTGGTGGAATAAATTGTTGTTTTTCCTTCCAACAGGAAGCCCCCATTTTAAAATTGTTAGCTAAATGATGGGCAGTTTACAAGGGGCGCAGGACTGCTTGCTTTTTACCCTCTTAGCGGCCTGCGTCATATTTTTTTTGTCGGTTGCAGAAATAAAGCACCGCTGCTGTTAAGCGGTCCATTTCTTCCTGATTGAGGGGGCTCTCGGCAATGATAGCGGAGCCTCCCTTTAGGTTGAGAACATATTTTTTTTCTTCTTCCTGTTCGCTCAGGATTATTTTTTGAATTAACCTGCTGTCCCGGAACCTGGTTCTTATTGTGGGCATAGTATTGCAGCATATTAACTCAATGCCGTTGCGCAGAAAGATAATGTTTTGGTCTTCTTTTTTTTCGACTCCCCTGATCTGTTCCAGGGAAACATAAGACATTCTTTCGTTCTTTGGGACGGTGTTGGTTTTTAGCGTTAAAGGGAGGTAGACAAGTTTTTGGGAAAGAGGGAGAGGGATGTACCTCTTTTTGTCCAGAAGCGGCCCGTAATTTTTTTTAATTGCAAGGAGGTCTATGTTGTGGTACTCCGCCAGCCGCTTCATGATCCAATTTGTAGAACGCCTATCCAGTATTTTTTCGCCTTTAACGGTAATCAGTAAAGTAGCCTCCCCTCCCTGCGGATGGGAGGCGGGGATAAGTGCCGCTATTTCTTTTTTCATCTCTATCAGATTGCATTTCACTTTCGAGAGGCTCCTTTCTAGACGCGAATATTTTCTAAATTATACCGCACATATGTTTGTATGTCAAGCTTGTCTATTCAATATATTTTGACGTTTAAAGGTGGTAGCCAATGTCCTTCTGGTTTTTTCTTCCTCCGAAAGCTTTCGGGGAAAAAGTTGTATCGCTGGTAGATATCTTGCAGCACCTCAAGGCTTCGCGCGTAAAAGCGGGCGATATTATTGTGCTTTCTGATGGTGAGGGGCGGGCTTTCTATGCACGTCTGGATTATATTCGCGCCGGAGATGCCGGGGCTGTGCTTTTAGGTGAAGTCGAGGCAGAGGTGGAGCCTCCGCTCAAGGTGACGCTGTACCCGGCGGTCACCAAGGGGGATAAGCTGGATGAGGTGATCCGGCATGCGGTGGAGTTGGGCGTAAAAAAAATTGCCCCGGTATTGACAGAGAGGTCGGTGGTGAAGTACACGGAAAAGAAAGGGCGCGAAAAGGCTACGCGCTGGCAGAAGGTGGCCAGAGCGGCGGCATTGCAGTGCAGGCGCCGGTTTATCCCCCGGGTGAAGGCGCCGCTGACTTTTGATGATATGCTGCGCGAATTCGGCCTCGGGCGGGAAGAAATGATTATCGTTCCCTGGGAAGAAGAAAAGGGCAGGGGCCTTGCGGAGCTTGCGGAAGGGAGGCGGGAGTCGCCGAGGTCGCTGGCAATTTTTACCGGGCCGGAGGGTGGAATTTCCCCTGGGGAAATGGAGAAATTAAAGCAATGCAGAGGGGTGTGTCCTGTAACCCTGGGACCGCGCATTCTGAGAGCGGAGACGGCTCCACTGGCGGTTCTTTCCATTATCATGTATCTCTGGGGGGACATGGGGTGATAAGTTCCTGGCATATTTGGAGCCGGTTTTTGAAAATCGTTTTTGTAGTATTGAGGGCTGTAGCGCTGACTGCAATTTGGAAGGGGGTGGCGGAGGGTGGCGTTGAAGGTAGCTTTTCATACGCTGGGTTGCAAGGTAAATTATTATGAATCGGAGGCGTTGAAGGGAAAATTCCGGCGCGAAGGGTTCGAGGTCGTGGATTTTGAAGAACCTGCCGATGTGTATGTGATCAATACCTGTACGGTTACCCATCTGGCGGAGCGCAAGTCGCGCCAGATCATCCGCAGGGCAAAAAGGCGCAACCCGGCGGCGCTGGTGGCCGTCACCGGCTGCTACGCGCAGGTGAGCCCCGCGGCAGTTTCTTCCTTGGATGAAGTCGATTTGGTTATTGGAACTGCAGGCCGCCTATCCCTGCCGGATCTAGTAAAAAGAAAGCTGGCCGGGGAGGGCGTTTTTGACAGGGCTGAAGCTTACGGGAAGGAAGCGGCCTTTGAAGATCTCCCCTGGGTACCGGAAGGGGAAAGGACCAGGGCCTTTTTAAAGATCCAGGACGGCTGCAGACAGTTTTGCACCTATTGTATAATACCCCGGGCGCGTGGCCCGCTGCGAAGTCTCCCTCTGCAAAAGGCCCTCGAATACCTGCAGGAGATCGGCCGTTCCGGTTATAAAGAGGTTGTCCTTACCGGGATCCACCTGGGCTTATACGGTGTAGACCTGAAGCCTCCAACAGATCTCGCTTCTTTTTTAGAGAAAGCTGTTGCAGTGGGCGGGATTGAAAGGGTGCGGCTCAGCTCGATTGAACCCTGGGATTTTGGGGATAAGCTCCTTCAGGTGGTTCAAGAAAACGAAAAAGTTTGCCGGCACTTGCATATTCCACTGCAAAGCGGCGACGACGCTATACTGCGGGAAATGGGGCGGCCCTACGATGCGGCTTATTTCGGCAGCCTTTTGAAGAAGCTGCGTGGTGCTCTTCCAGATCTGGCGGTAAGTACAGATATCATGGTGGGGTTTCCCGGGGAAAGCGAGGAGCAGTTTCGCCGAAGTTTTAATTTTGTCAGGGAATGTGCTTTTAGCCGCCTGCATGTGTTTAAATATTCTCCGCGCTCTGGAACGAAGGCGGCGGCCATGGCAAACCAGGTAAGCCCGGAGGTCAAGGAGAGACGCAGCCGCGAGATGATCGACCTTGGCAAAGAGCTAGAGGAAAATTTTCAGGAGCGGTTTATCGGCCGCAGGCTGCACGTTCTTTTTGAAAAGGTGCTCCCAGGCGAAAAAGGTGTACTGCTTGAAGGTTTGACTACAAACTACCTGCGGGTACGCGCCCCTGGCCCGGCTAAATTGCGCGGCCAAATAAGAGAAGTCCTGATCAAACAACGGGGCCGGGCTTGCATAATTGCATAACTATACTGCTATCCTGAAAATAATGCTGTACCATTTTTTATACATTTGATGGTGAAGCGAAGCTTCACGGTTTTCTTACTTGAAAGAATGCAATAATGCAAGCCTGATCCCGTTAAAATTTCTGGAATATTAAGTTTTTCCCCTGCATATAATTTTGAAAAGAAGTGTTCAGGGGGGAAGATCTATGAGCAAAAGGGGCAAATTTTTTGTAGTTGAAGCGCGACGCCTTATTCCACTTATTGTTCTGCTGGTATTACTTGTAGGGCTCACGGTTTATGACAACTTTTTCCGTGTAGAACCAACAATTGGATCGTCTGAAAGCGAAATGGATGGTATAGCTTTTACTACTATGGACTGGGGAAATCTTATCTCGCCGACTTCTTTTACTCTGGTTGCGGATTACGATGAATGGCTCAGGGTTTCGCAGGAGATGGGGATGGCACTTCCCGATTATCCCTTCAATGCCGCCGAAGAGATAGCTGTTTTTGCTGTCAACAGCGAAATTAAGGGTATGGACGTGGGTCCCGGTTTTGGCGAGATGGAAATTAAAGTGTTGGTTGAACCAATGGATAATTATTATCATGTAATAACAGTAGACCGGGTTTCCGTAGATTTCGAAGATGCGGTATGGAAATTTGTTGACGCTGAGGGCAGGGTATTAAGCAGGGTGGTTCCTTTCTGGCAGGCAAACAGCGAAGAGGATGATGAAGAAGAGGAAGAAGTAATGATGAAATAGCTCCCCCGGCATTATGCTAAGGAAAAACAGGCAGGGAAGGAAAAACGCCCTGGGCTATCAGGGCTGCTCTTCCTTCTGCTGCTTTGTCTTCTGTTGCTCTTCTTTTTGCCGGGGTTGGGCGGATTGCTGTTCCGATATTTCCTGGGAAATTAGGTCTTCAAACGGAGATGCAATAATTTTTTGGATGTCGGCCAGCAATATGCTGAAACGGTACTCTGCTTCGAGGTACTCTTTTACAACCCGATTGAGGTTAATTATTTCCATGGCCTGTGCAAGGCGCTTTTCCTGTTCGGGGTCTACTTCAACACCGGACATTTTTTTCTGCTGCAGTTCCCACTGGCTTTTACGAAAGTCGGTAAGCATTTCTTTTGCGCTTTTATCATTTTCCAACTTTTCCTGGTTTTTCTTATAATTCCTGAATTCAGGGGATTGCTTAATTGCCTTTGCCAGGGCATGGGCGTGGTCATAAACATTCATACCCGCCTCTCCTTTCTAGAATATGTACTATTTTACAACTGAAGAAGGACTCCGGTCAATACTTTCCAGCCGGTGCTGGTTCTATTATAGTTTTGAGCAGATAATCATATATTTCCTCAGCGGCCTTTGCGGAGTTGCTGCTATCAACGATCAATACATATTTATTTTTTTCTTTTCTTGATTCACTGTAAAGGCGATCATAATATTGGCTGCATAGACGGCTTACCAGTTCATCATATTTCTCGTCTTTCAATAACGAGAGGAGTTCTTCAACAGTATCGGAGCCCAGGTACTTCTTCAAGAGCAGTATGGAATTCTCCACTTTTTTTATTTCTTCTGGTGAAGTCGGTGTGTATTCCTTGAGGATCCTGGCGATCCTATTTTCTAGAGGTGCTTTCAGCAGGATATGGTTTCCTTCCCGGATGGCTTTGTAAAGAAATTCCGGCTGGTAGACCGAACCGATTCTTTTACCTTCTCCTTCGATGAGCAGGTATGGGGCACTTTTGTGTTTTTCCAGATGGTTCCAGAGCAGGGCCTCGAAGTCCTTTTGGCAGCGCTGTTCTGTGATTCCCAAATGGCCGAAAAGGGATCCTCGATGACAGGCAAGTTTTTCAAGATCAATAACAGGGCAACCTTTTTTTTGCAGCAGATGCAGTACCTCCGTTTTTCCGGTTCCCGTTAGCCCGTTCAGCACATAAACGGGTTTATTTAGTTTATAGCTATTTAAACGGTCGAGAATAAAACGCCTGTAAGATTTGTAACCGCCCTTCAACCTGTAGGAGGGGATCTCCAGCGATTCCAGGAGCGCTTGAACGCTTTTGCTGCGCATGCCGCCTCTCCAACAGTACAGCACGGGGGTTTTCTCCTGCCCTATTTTTTTTATTTTTCCAACATAATCGTGAAGTTTCGGTACTATGAAAGACAGCCCTTTCATACGGGCTTTGTCCCGGTCCTTTTTATAAATGAGGCCAATAATCTCTCTTTCCTCGTCGTTGAAGAGTGGAATATTAATCGATCCCGGTATCGAGCCCCGGCTGAATTCATGGGGAGAGCGCAGGTCAATAAAAACGGGGTTAACTATTTCCAAGGCTTCTTTGATGGTGATATCTCCGCCTATATTCAACACGATCCTTCCTTCCAATCTATTTACTTATTATAGCAGATGCGGCGGAAGAAGTTCAAATTGTTAAATATTCTGTTTTGCAAAGCAAATAAAAATGATATAATGACGATGATGTAATTGTTATTCTGCAGGTATTTAGAATCCATCTTCGAGGAGGTAGTCGCTTGGAAAACTGTATCTTTTGTAAAATCATCAGTGGAAAAATACCGTCCAAAGTTGTTTATGAAGATGAAGAAGTTTTTGCCTTTCATGACATTAACCCCATCGCTCCGGTACATATCCTGATTATACCGCGCAAACACATATCCACTATAAATGATATCGGACCTGAACACAGGGATCTTATGGGGCGCCTGGCCCTGGTAAGCAAAGAGCTTGCCAGGCAGCATAATATTGATGAAAGGGGTTACCGCCTTGTTATAAATTGTGGCGAGGAAGGCGGCCAGGAAGTGCAGCATCTTCATGCTCATCTTTTGGGAGGCAGGCCGCTTGGCGGTGTAGCATCCAATTGATTTTTTATGCGTAGGCCCCTGGTATTGGTTTGACAGCACGTAGAGCATTTGGGATATTTCTATATGAAGCGATGAAGCCAATGAAGCCGCTTAACCCGGTTGGGGCCTGCATGGCGGCTGCTGTCCAGCATTTTTCATTTCGTTGACAGTAAACTTCCTAGAAGGTATAATGAGGTGTGTGGTTTTCTGAAGGTCCTTCGATTAGAGGTTTAAGGCGGAGGGGAGGGAAACATGTGTCTGAAGTTAAAGTCGGCAAAAACGAGAGTCTTGATAATGCTCTTCGAAGATTTAAAAAACAGTGTGCGAGGACAGGCATACTGTCTGAAGTGCGCAAAAGGGAGCATTATGAAAAACCAAGTGTTCGTCGTAAAAAGAAAGCTGAGGCTGCACGTAAAAAAAAGAGGTTTTACAGATAATACCTTTAATACCCTGGTAGGGGGAGTTGCCTGTGGATCCTTTGCAAAGATTACTTGATGACCAAAAAATGGCTATGAAAGCGGGAGATAAGCTTCGGCTGGGCGTGATACGTTTTCTGCGAAGCGAGCTAAAGAACGCTGAGATAGCCAAGAAAGGGCCCCTGAATGAGGGAGAAGCTGTAGCGATAGTGCAAAGGGAGCTAAAAAGGAGAAAAGAGGCTATGTTGGATTATGAAAAAGCTGACAGGCCTGCCCTAGTGAAAGAGCTAAAGGAAGAGATTGAAATCCTCTCCGATTACCTTCCTCCGCAGCTTTCTGAAGACGAAATAAAAGAAATGGTACAGTCGGCAATAACTGAGCTTGGAGTATTCTCAAAAAAAGAAATGGGTAAGTTAATGGGTTATTTGATGCCCAAGGTTAAAGGAAAAGCTGATGGTTCTTTAGTAAAAAAAATTGTTGAAGAATTACTTGAGTTAAACTTGGGTTAACCAAGTTTTACTTTATGGGGGAGTGCTATTGTTCAAGAAAAGCGGTGTCCTGCTTTATTTGTTTCTGGTTTTGCTGATTTTATCGACTTTTTATACTTGTCCCGTTGTATCTTCCGCGTCATCATCTGTTTATATTGTCCCCGTCAAGGGTGAAATTGACCCGGGTTGGGGGCATTTTTTGGAACGTTCTTTGGAGGAAGCTGAAGCAGTTGGTGCTGTAGCAGTAGTGCTTGAATTCGATACTCCGGGGGGGTATATCGATACCGCTCAGAAAGCCGGAGAGCTTTTGAGCGATTTTTGCGCTCCGATATATGCTTATGTCAAACCGCGCGCGCTTTCTGCAGGTGCCTACCTTGCACTGTGTACCGACGGTATCTATATGGCACCGGGCGCTATGATAGGGGCCGCTGAGCCCAGGATCCTGGGCTCGGAAGTCACGGACGAGAAGCTGGTCTCCGCCTGGGAGGCGGAGATGAGAGGGGCGGCCGAAAAACAGGGCAAAGATCCCCGGCTGGCAGCGGCGATGGTGCGCAGGGAGATAGAGATCGAGGACCTAGTATCCGGGGAAGAGCTGCTCACCCTTACGGCGGCGCAGGCAGAAAGCCTCGGTTTTAGCGACGGCACCGTTTCCGATATATACGAACTGCTGGGAATAATCGGCCAGGAAGATGCCGAAACTGTCAGGCTTTCACCTAGCGGATGGGAAAAGCTGTCCGGATGGTTGATCAAGCCTGCTGTCGCTACAATTATACTCTCGCTTGCATTTATTTTTCTCATCCTGGAAGTGCTCACGGCGGGTTTTGGAATTGCCGGGCTTTTGAGCATCCTCTGTTTCGGACTCTATTTCGGCGGGCATTTTTTTGCCGGGGTGAGCGGATGGCCGGCGATTTTTCTTTTTCTCCTCGGTATTGTGCTGCTTCTGGTGGAAGCTTTTATCCCCGGTTTTGGTATTTTCGGGCTGGGTGGGCTCGTTTCCGTTTTTGCTGCTATTCTCCTGTCCGCGGCTTCTGCCGAAGCGGGTCTTAGAATGCTCTTCATATCTATCGTGGTTTCTATCGTTGCCGGTTATCTGGCTTTTAAATATTTTCAGCGCAAAGGAGTATTACGGCGTTTTATTCTATATGAAGCCGCCACCAGGGAAGAGGGTTATAGCTCTTCCGCGGATTATAGCCATTTGGCTGGAAAGAGAGGCAAGAGTATTACCCCTCTGAGGCCTGCCGGAATAGCGGAGATCGAGGGTTCCAGGTTGGATGTGGTTAGCGAAGGCACTTATATTCCTGCCGGGGTTGAGATAGAGGTTATTAAGGTCGAAGGAAGGCGGATTGTGGTCCGTTCAAAGCAATAATAGACGTTTGTAAGAACCTTGAATATCCTGAAAATACTTGAATACCCCGAATATAATAGCAGTAATATATTTAATGGGAAAGGGTGATATATTTGGATGCTCTATTGTCATTATTAGTTTTATTTGTTTTAATAATTATTGTTTTTTCGGTATTGTTTAGTTTTATTCCTTTGAGATTGTGGATCGCTGCTCTGGCAGCGGGGGTGCGCATCGGCATTATAACCCTGATCGGAATGCGCCTGCGCCGGGTTGTCCCGCATAAAGTGGTAGAGCCTTTGATCAAGGCTACCAAGGCTGGACTGCATCTGAACGTCAACAAGCTGGAAGGACATTACCTGGC
>DUQX01000013.1 GCA_012837615.1 Bacillota bacterium
GAAGAAAGGCGCGCTATGGCGGTAGCCAGGGAGCAGGAGATGAAGGCTGCGGTGCAGGAGATGCGGGCCAAGGTTGTGGAAGCCGAAGCGGAAGTGCCTGAGGCCATGGCACAGGCGCTGCGCGAGGGCAAGCTGGGTGTAATGGATTATTACAATATGCAGAATATCTTAGCCGATACGCAGATGCGTGATTCCATTTCCAAGTATGGAAAATCTGATTCTAAGGAAGATAAGAACCGCGAATAACTGCGCAGCGTATATAGGGGTGTGTTGAGAATAAAAAAAGTGCTCTTTGCAAAAGAGCACTTTTTTTAATTAGGGGCTTGGCCTGGCGTGAGGCAATGACAATTTTTGGCTGTACTATTTTGCCTGACTAAAGATAATTTGAATGTATATAAGTTATATAATGGAAAGGTAGCAATCTATTTTTTGCGATCCGATCCGGATTGATCCGGATTAATAAATACAAAAAAAGACTTTGTGGATTTAATGCTACCCCCTCAAAGAACCGGATTTTTTCGTATAAGATAATTAGGAGGCCAGACCCTTGCAGGACATCAGCGCTATTATCCGGGAAATACAGCAAGGCAATGAGCGCCTGCGCGAAGAATTCTTAATGTCCCAGAAAGAATTCATCCGCGGGTATGCTTCTTATGTTTGCAAGACCCGGCTTGACTGGCATAACGATGACGAGTTAAGCGTTGCCCTGATCGCCTTTAATAAAGCTGTTGATACATACGAGCCCGCGGCAGGGAAAAGGTTTACCGGTTATGCCAAAACCCTGATCAGAAACAGCCTGGTGGATTATTTCAGAAGCCGTCAAAAATCCGACCCGACTACTTTGAGTACGCTAGACGGGATTGAAGATTCTCTGAATCGTTTGCAGATGGCTGCTTCATTAAACAGCTATCTGCTGGAACTTGATCAGCAGGAGCGCGCATATGAGATCGAGTGTTTAAAGGAACTTCTTTCCCGGTTTGGCCTTACGCTGCCGGCGCTGGTGAAAAATTCTCCCCGGCATCGCGATACCAGGGACAGTTTGAAAGATATTGCGTTGAAAACGGCCGGAGAAAGCATGCTTGTTGAGCGTATATACCGGGAAAAGAGGCTTCCGTTAAAAGAAATCCAGCTGTTAACCGGCGCGAAAAGGAAACTGCTCGAGAAATGGCGCAGGTATCTCCTTTCGCTCGTATTGATTGCAAGTTCTGAAGAGATGGAGGGGCTGGCGGAGTATATCTGGGGAAAGGGGGCTTTGCGAGCGAAGTGAAAAAGGTAAGGGGCCTGGTCCTTGAGAGTACCGAAGAGCGTGTTTTTTTGCTCACTCCGGAAGGCGAATATCTTGAACTTCCCGGTAACGGGGAGGTTTTCAATACGGGGGCGGAGATTGAACTGGAATTGCCGGCGGAAAAGAAAAGAAACCGCTTTCTTCCGGCCTTTGCTGCAGCCGCCTTGAGCCTGGTTTTCGCCTTTTGCCTGGCATTTTATTCGGCATTGTACCGGCCGGAGGCTTACCTCGCCCTGGATATAAACCCGAGCATCTACTTTTCGCTGAACGGCGAGGGGCAAGTTATCAAGGCCGATCCGCTGAATGAAGAAGCACATGAGATCCTCAAGGGGCTTCAATTGCAGGGCCAAAACATCCGGGAAGCGCTGACGTTGATTTTGGACGGTGCCTATGCGGGTAATTACCTCTCAGCCGAAAAAGAGAACGTAATTTTAATCTCCCTGGCGGCACCGGAGGGGTTTATTGTTAGCGAAGATGACTTACGAACCCTGGTGTCTGAACGCATTTTGAGTATGGAGGTGAACACTTATCTCAAGGTGGCGACATTGGAGCCGCAGAAGGCTATCGAAGCCAGGGAAGAAGACATGCCCGTTAATGTGCTGGTGTTGGGTGAACAGATGCTGGAGAAAGGTTTAATCGAGGAAGATGAAGAAAATAGCCCGGGCGAGGAACGCCCTGCGGATTATAAACCTCAAAAACCTTTTGCGAAAAAGGAGCCCGGCCTGCCTCCGGCGGTGCGGGAGTTGTTGAGCAAGGTGCGTCTTGAAGAGATATTTGAGCCGGAAGAGTATATTCGGGGGAGAAAGCTTGAAGAAAAATCTCAGCGTTCCGGGTTGAAGGAAGGAGCGCTCCAAGCTAACGAAAAGCAAGAGGCCAAAGCCCGGCATGGCGGCCAGGAGGGGGAGGCAACCGAACGATCCGAATGGGAGGTCGAAACACCTCAACGTGTCGCTCCCCAGGGGAGAACACCCGGGCCTCCGCGTGAAGGGGTGCCCCCTGGGCAAGCTGGCAGGGATTTGAAGCCTGCTGAGGAAGATAAGCCTATTCCGGGGGCAGGCAAAGGAACGGTTATTCCTCCGGGACGGGAAAAGGAAGCGATTACTCCTTCGGGTCAAGATAAAGAAGGCTTTACTCCTCCAGGACGGGAAAAAGGAACATTTGTTCCCCCGGGTCAGGACAAAGAACTGTTTATCCCACCCGGGCGGGATAAAAAAACGTTTGTTCCTCCAGGACGTAGTAAAGAAGGGTTTGTTTCCCCCGGGTTGCTTAATAGCAGTTCTACCTACTCCGGCTGGATGAAGGATAAAAAAATTGCTCCCAGGTTGGATAATCTAAAAGATAGATTGATCCTTTCCGAGAGCAAGGGAAAAGGCGCTGAAAAGAATAATTCTACAAAGAATAATTCTACAGGGAAAGAAAAGAGCAAGGATTCATCAAGGAAGGGTCCCTCGCGCAGAGAAAGATAAAAGCCAGAAAGATGGATGATAAATAAGCAAAATAAGCAAAGAAAGGGAGATGATAGTCTATGTTAAAAAAAGCTGGCGTTTTTATATTAATCGCGGTATTTGTATTGAGCATTGCGGGTTCTGCGTTTGCTGCTCCCTCCTGGCTGGAAGATGGTTCTAAGAAGATACCTCCTGGGCAGTTAAAAAAAATTGAGGAAGGAAAGTACAAACAGACCGGCCCCCCCGCCTTTGTGCTCCAGAAGCAAAAGAAGAAAAATATGAGATTTCTCGAAAATCATCAGGTAAAAATATGCGGAAGGGAGTTAGTATCCGATTTACCGCCGGTGATTAAAGAGGGACGTACACTGATTCCCGTCCGTGCGGTAATAATGGGGCTTGGGGCAGAAATAGATTGGGATAAAGAAAAAGGTCTGGTGACTGTCACTAAAGGTGACATTACAATTGAATTTTATATCGATGATGTGGTTTTCTATATAAACGGCAAGAAACATGAATTGGATATTCCCGCTCAGCTGATCAGCAACCGCACTTTTGTCCCGCTGCGCTATCTTGCCGAGGCGCTGGGGAAGAGGGTAAAGTATAACGATAAAAAAGATGAGGTTACTATAGGCGATGATATCCTGAAATATTTTAAAATTGGCGGCATAGATGTCCTTGATTTCGACGACATAGTTGTGGATGATCCTGAAGATGATGATGAAAAAGGTGCTGTATTGAATGTATCAGATTTCAAAGACTTTAAGGGGATTGACATTAAAGCCCTGGATGAGAAAAATACATCTGTGTTCGTCTATTTAAATGACCTCGATAATGAAATCGATGAGGATGAGCTGGATGAGCTGCCCCTGGAAAATGGTGACGTGATTATTGTAAAAGCAGAAGTCGTGGAAAAAGACGAAGATGGTGACAAAACGATCACCACCTGTTATTACAAAGTAACCCTGAAAGGTAAGCCATCGGCCGCCTTTATTTTTAAGAAACCTTACGGTCTGGTGGAAACCGAAAAAAATATTTCTGGTTTCAGTTTGACGGTGAAGAACGTAAAGAACATAAACGAAGATACTCAATTGAGGTACTTGATGGAAGTTACACAGGGGGACCTTGAGGGTAAAATAATAAAATACGGAGATTCGGATGAGGAAAGAGCTTTTATGATAGACGATGGTGAAGCATATTTTGGCCCTTCATCAGGGTTTACGTTGGATGACCTGCCCGATTTAACGGATGAAGACGGGGTAACCATTCCCTTTACAGTATTGAATGGTCTGGATGAAGGCATTTACAGGTTCAAAATAAGTATCGTGGAAATAGACGGCGATCCTCTTGTAACGTCAAAAGAATTCACCATCAAAGTATATCCCGACTTATAGAGGCTTGGCACGATTATATTTTTGTCATAGGTTTCCCGTACCTGGGTGGAGATGATATAATAAAAGAAAGGAAAAAAGACCATTCTCCGAAAAGGAGCGATATTTCTTGGAACTGCTAATTGTATTTGTTATTGTGTCGATCCTTTCTTCAATTATGAAATCTTTTCGAGCTGCGGGGAAACCTCCCGCCCGGCCTCCGGTGTCCAGGGGCGACAACAGGGGCGATGTATTGAAGAGATTGGATGATATTCTGACTGCGGAGATTGAGCGGGCAAATAAGAGAAGGTCAGCTTCGCAATATGAACGGGAACAGGAACGGCAATATGAATGGGAATATGACCGGCAGGAGGAATATTACCCGGCGGAGTACCGGGTAGAAATACAGCAGCCGGTGTCAAAGAAAGGAAGCGAGCGAAAAAAAGGGTCTGTGCCCGAACCGCCGCCAAGAGTTATGCCTGAAAGTTTCCCGACAGCATCCTCTACAGTCCGGCCGCTGAATAAGAGCATGCAACGCGCGGAGGCGGAAAAGAGAGATTACCGGGATATACAGGAACAGCTGGTTGATCTGCTGGGAAACGAGAAGATAGCGCTGGGTATAGTAGCGTCAGAGGTGCTCTCCGCGCCCCGTGCCAAAAGGCCGTTTCAGTACCGCAGGTAGCAGACAGGAAGATTGTAATTGTGTAAAAAAGAGCCCGCCTTAAGGAGCTGCCTTTGTTAGTTAGTATAAATCTAAAAAGTATTTTGAACTACGGTCGTCCCGGAAGGGGCGGCTTCTTTTTTTGCATAACCTTTTTTTTGGAGCATAAATTTATATAGAAGCGATGAAAATGCTTGTTGTTGAAGGAGGTCTAACCTCTTGGAAGGCAAGAAGGAGCATGGGGAAGAGAGGAAGAAATGGCGTGAAAATGTTGCTGATTTTTTTGAACTGCCCAAGGACCTGCTCTTTAACCTGCCCAGATTAACATTGATCGGCAACATACAGCTTTACCTGGAGAATTACGGAGGGATCATCGAATACAGCGAAGAGCTATTGCGTTTGAAAATAAGGGGTGGGGAGATTGTAATCAGGGGCAAAAACCTGTCGATAAAAAATTTTTTTGGTGAAGAGATTTTCATTGAGGGAGTGATTAAGTCCATCGAGTACCAGTAATTTGTGACAGTGAACCATAACATGTCAGGGGACGGTTCTTAACGTGTTACAGCCGGTGCGGCGCATGAAAGGTGGTTTGAATATTGTCCAGGATAGAGCCAGGGGCGCTGTGGCCTGGATATCTGGTTATTTCCCTGGAAGGACGGGGAATACCGAGGCTGTTAAATCTTACAACCCAAAATGGTATTTATTTCTGGGATCTCAGCTATAAGGGTGATATGGTCACGGTCAAAATCAGGCCCCGTGACTTTAAAAGGTTGCGCCCACTTTTACGGAAAACTTCCTGCAGGGTAAGAATACTTCAAAAAAAAGGGGCGCCTTTCATCATTCTACAGGGATGCCGCAGAAAAGGGCTCATAATCGGAACAGTACTTTTCTGTATTATTATTTATTTCCTTTCGCTATTTGTCTGGAGCATTAATATCGAAGGTAATAAGAATGTGACTTGCGAGGAGATCATCGCTGTATTGGAAAAGTGCGGCGTCAGGGACGGCGTGCCGAAGGGAACCCTCGATATATCTGAGATAGAAAGAACCCTTCTCCTGGAGATAGAAGAGTTAAAATGGGTGGGCGTAAGCCTCAAGGGCGTATATCTGGATATTCAGGTTGTCGAACGGCTGATGTGGCCCCCTGTTGAAGAGAGCATGGATCTTTATGCTGCCAAGGACGGCCTGGTGATGGATATTCTGGTTTTGGCCGGGGAGGCTGTCGTAGAACCGGGAGATACCGTGAAAAAGGGAGACCTGCTTATCGCCGGAAAAATGTCTGTTCCGCATGAAACGGAAGGCGCTGAGGGCAGCGGCCAGGACGTGAGCACGGGAGATATTGTTGAAGTAAAGGCCAGGGGAATGGTAGAGGCCATCGTTTGGTATGAGAGTTATGCAGAAGCCCCGCTGCAACGAGTATTAAAGAATAAGACAGGCAATTTCTGCCGTTCTTTTTCAATGCTTGTTGGAGATAACCTTTATCATCTCTGGGGGCCGCAAGAGTCGCCTTACAGGAATTATGAAGTGGAAAAAATTAAACGCTCCTTTATATGGAGGAATCTTCGCCTTCCTGTCGAACTATTTAGTAATGCTTATTGGGAGTATGAGGTAGATATAATGCCTGTTTCCCCTTATAAAGCACTGGAGCAAGCCAGGACCGCCGCCCTAAAAGAGATCAATTCTCTACTTCCCAGGGGGGTTACCATAAGAAAGCGACATGTGGACGAATATTTTTTCTTTGAGCTGGGAACGGTTGGCTGTAGAGCGGTGGTCGAAACGCTGGAGGATATCGCCGTATCTTAAATGTTTGCAGGGAGGGATGTTTTTTCTTGGCAGAAGAGTTTGAGGAGCAGAAGATATATCTGAACAACATGGACGAGGTACTGCCGCTATTGGGGAAATTCGATGAGCATCTATCACTTGTTGAGGAAAATTTTGCGGTACGTATTATCCCCAGGGGAGACGAGCTTTCTTTCAGTGGTGAGGAAGAGGATGTCAATAAGGTTTATTCGCTTTTCCAGGAGCTCCTGTCGTTGATCAGGGGAGGGCATTTATTAACGACTGCTGAATTTATATATGCTGTGAAGCTTGCCCAAAAAGGGCAGATAAAGGAGATCAAGGGACTTTTTAGCGACCTAATCCTGGTAACGGATCGAGGAAAAAAGATCTGTCCCAAAACTCTGGGTCAAAAAAAATATCTGGATGCACTGCGGCACCATGATATTGTTTTTTGTATTGGTCCGGCGGGTACCGGGAAAACTTACCTGGCAATGGCCATGGCTGTTTTTGCCTTAAAAAACAAGCTCGTGCAGAGGTTGGTTTTAACCAGGCCTGCCGTAGAAGCGGGGGAGCATCTGGGCTTTTTGCCGGGCGATCTCCATGATAAGGTTGATCCCTACCTGCGGCCGCTGTATGATGCCCTTTACGATTTAATGGGTGTGGAAAATTATTCAAGGAACAGAGAGAAGGGTGTAATAGAAGTAGCCCCCCTGGCTTATATGAGGGGAAGAACTCTTGATGATTCATTTATTATTCTCGATGAGGCCCAGAATACAACAACTGAACAGATGAAAATGTTTTTAACGCGGATGGGTTTCGGTTCGCGTGCAGTAATCACCGGCGATATAACGCAGGTCGATCTGCCACAGGGAAAATTTTCCGGCCTGGTGGAGGTTATGGATATCTTAAAAGGCATTGAGGAAATTGCATTTATTCATCTCAGTGACCAGGATGTAGTCAGGCATCAGCTTGTACAAAAAATAATTAAAGCTTACGAATCTTACAAAGAAAATGTTGGCGGTAAAGGTTAACGCCGTAAGGGGCGAAGGCAGGAATGAAAATCAAGCCTTTATTTAAAAAATATGTTATTAATTCCTTTTCTCTGACTGGAAAAAGAAAAAGCCGGAGATTATTACTGGCAATTTCTCTTTTTTTGATTATCTATGCGATCCTTTTTTTTTCTATTCGCCCTATCGGAGTCTCAGTCGAACTGGGGATGCCCAGCCCGCAGCGGATAACCGCTAACAGGGAAATTGTCGATTATTATACAACAAATATACTGCGCGAGGAAGCTGCTGCCGCTGTTTCCCAGGTGTATGACCAGGTCCCCGGCGTTCTTGAAAACGGCCGCTCCACTATTGCTGATTTTATGACCGAGATCCGCCGGATAAAGGGGCTGGAAGAGACTGAGGAAGGTGAGAAGGCCGCCCTGTTAAGGGAGACGCTGGGCATCCAGTTTCCGAACGAGTTTATATATGCGCTTCTGGAAATGAACGGATACAGTCTTGATGACCTGCAGCGCAGGTTAGAGACGCTCTATGAAGAGATCATGTCGCAAGGTGTCAAGGAGGAGGGAATTCAGTCCGCCAGGAAGCAGGTTTCCCAGGAGATAAACATGCTGCCCTACGGCCTGGAAATCAGGCAAGGGGCGGAAATGCTTCTTTTCCCTTTGATCCAGCCCAATATGATCTTTAACGCTGAAGCTACCCAATCTAAAAAAGAAGCTGCTATGGCGGAAGTAGAGCAGGTTATCATCCCCAAAAAGTCCCTTATTGTCCAGGAAGGGGAGAAAATTACGGAGAGACATATCGCCCTGCTGGAGGCCCTGGGGCTGCTTGGGCCGCGTATTCATCTGGGAGGATATTTCGGTCTTTTTTTTATTCTATTGATTATATTTACTCTGGTGGCGGTCTACCTCTATCTTTTTCATAAAGATATCTATGAAAATGCAACCTATCTTTTGCTTTTAGGGTTGATTTTGTTATTAACGTTGGTTTTTGGACTGGCTGCCCGTTTTTTCTCGGGCTATTTGATGCCGGTGGCTATGAGCGGTATATTGATTACAGTCCTCTTTGAACCCCGCCTCGCCATGTTGATGAACATTATCCTCACTTTGCTGCTGGGGTTTGTTATCGGCGGGGAATTCAATTATGTTATCGTATTGTTGGTTGGCGGCCTTGTGGCAATTTATAGCGTAGCGAATTTGCAGAGGCGCTCCGACCTGTCCAAGGCGGGTATCTTTGTTGCTCTGGTGAATGTGGTCTCCATTGTAGCCCTTTATATTTTATCCTCGGGTTTTCAATTGGATTATGCTTTTTTAAGGGAATTTAGTATCGCCGTGCTGGCCGGCCTGGGAAACGGTCTTTTTTCCGCGGTAATGGCAATCGGCTTATTACCTTATTTGGAGAGCGCTTTCGGATTGACAACCGCCGTAACTTTGCTGGAGCTATCCGACCCCGGCCGCCCGTTGTTAAGGAAAATGCTTATGGAGACGCCGGGCACCTACCACCACAGCGTGCTGGTAGGAAACCTGGCAGAAGCTGCGGCGGAGTCGGTAGGCGCGGATCCGCTCCTTTGCCGGGTGGCGGCTTTTTATCATGATATTGGCAAGATTAAACGTCCTTACTTCTTTTCCGAAAACCAGTTTGCCGGTGATAATCCTCATAATAAGATTTCGCCAAACCTGAGCGCCTTGATTATTCGCTCTCACGTTAAGGACGGGGTTGAGCTTGCCCGGGAAGCAAGGCTTCCCCTGCCTGTTATTGATATTATCAAACAGCATCACGGAATGAGTATGATTTCTTTTTTCTATCAGCAGGCCCTTGAAAGGGATAAGGAGATAAACGTGCCGGAAGAAGAGTTCCGTTATGAAGGTCCTCTGCCACAGAGTAAGGAGGCTGCTATTATCCTCTTGTCAGATTCCGTAGAGGCGGCCGTGCGTTCTTTGTCCCGCCCGGTTGCCGGCAGGATTGAGGGGATGGTCAGGCGTATTATAAAAGAAAAGTTGAATGACGGGCAACTTGATGAGGCACCCTTAACTTTAAGGGATCTTGATAAAATCGGGGATACTTTTGTGCATATCTTATCGGGTATTTTTCATCATAGGATTGAATATCCTGAAAGAGAACTTCGGGCAGATCTTGAGAGGGGGAAGAACAAATATGCCGGTGCTGGTAAATAACATGCAGGAGGCGGTCGAAGTCCCCAGGGCGCTGCTATCTTTGCTGAAGGAGATCGGTGAATTCATTTTGCGGCTTGAAGGGCGGTCGCTGGATTGCGAGGTAAGCGTGATTCTGGTGGACAACAGCTATATTCAGGATTTAAACCTGACCTACCGGGGCTTGGATGCCCCGACCGATGTATTATCGTTTAACCTGCAGGACGATGTGACGGATTTTGAGGCGGACTCCATCCTGGGGGACGTTGTTGTATCCCTGGAAAAGGCAGCGGAGCAGGCTGCAGCTTACCGTCACTCTTTAAAGCGGGAAGTCGCCTTTCTAACTTTACATGGTATACTTCATCTGCTGGGATATGACCACGAAACGCCGGAAGAAGAACGCGAGATGAATGAAAAAGCGGAGCTTGTACTAAAAAAATATAAAATCTGAGAAAAGATCCAAGAGAGTTGACGGGGAAAAATGATGAAGCGGAAAAAAATTATCTATAGTTTCATTGATGCTTTTTCCGGTATAATTGAGGCTTTTCATAGAGAAAGGAATATGGGCCTGCATGTTCTGGGCGCTTTGGTGGCTCTTGCAGCTTCCTATTATTTTCGGGTGGAGAAATTGGAGTTCCTTTTTGTTATTACCGCTATTTTTTTCGTTTTTATTACAGAGTTAATAAACACTGCCGTAGAGGCAGCGGTGGATTTGAACACGGAAGATTTCCACCCTCTTGCCCGTACTGCCAAAAATGTTGCTGCTGGAGCGGTTTTGTTTGCTGCTGTTTTTTCGCTGATAGTGGCCTATATGGTTTTTGCTGAAAAATTGAGGGGGTTCTGGTAAGAGTTTATTAATTGAGGAGGTAATTGTTGTCGATGAAACTGGGTTCTGGCCATGCCTTTATCGATAACAAGCTGGTCGTCCTGCTTGTTATCGTTTTGATTTTAAACACTGTGATCGCAGGGTTAAATTTTAACATTCTCTTTATGCATTTTACTGATAAGAGCGATACTGATGGATGCGAGGAGGGCTTTCTTTCACATAAGGTTATAGCACAGGATATGCTGGAATACAGCAAGCGTTTTGCACAGGACCTGAATGTGCAGGAACGACCGTCTGTCAAGGAGGCGCTGGCCACCTTTAGTTATGAAATCGATCTGGCGGAGGGCGACGATGAGTTGATGCGCCTAATTTTTAATTATGGGCGCCAGGTGCAGGAAACGATTCTGAAGGAATGGGATGCTCTCCTGCGGGAAAAAATATTAACCCTGATAAACCAGGATAAAAATTTAAAGCAGGAATCGGGAAAAGTCCAGTTTACTTTAAAGATTATCCCTGGCGATAAGGTTTTTGCGGATCCCCCGGTACTTCATGAAGAGACTTTGGAAAAAATATATGAACAATATATGGAGGGGGGAATGGTACAGGAGGCGGCCTTCCGGATTGAAGTGGAGGAGAGCCGGAGCCGTATGCTGGTCCCTTATAACCCCCTGGATTATATTGAAACGCTTACTCATGAGCTGGATGCTTTGAGGGTAAACATGCACGAGATGCGCGTAGCAGCTGGCATGGCGGAAATGTCAGGGCCGGGGGTGGTTATCAAGCTTTATGATGCGCAAAACGGTTATACCGCAAGCGATATTATCCACGATTCGGATGTGCGCGATGTGGTCAACGAGCTTTTTGCCTCGGGGGCAAAAGGAGTCGCTGTCGGCGGGCAACGGCTTATTGCAACCTCGCCGATACGCTGTGTGGGCCCGGTTATCAGGGTTAACCAGAAAGAGATATCTGCCAACCCGGTAGTGATCGAGGCGGTTGGCGATCCGGATGTGCTGGCAAGCGGACTGGATATTATTCGTTTTTCTTTGGAATTTCATCGAAATTTTCGTTTTGAAATAGAAAAGAGCGATAATATTACTTTGCCCCAGTACAGAAGCTAACTTAAAGGGATTAAGGGGGGGAGCGGGTTTGGATGATCGCAAGCTGGTGCAAATGGCAAGAGAAGTCTTGCCCTTTGCTTATGCTCCTTATTCGGGATACAGGGTCGGGGCTGCCCTTTTGACGGATGTGGGCAGGGTTTTCCGGGGAGTAAATATTGAAAACGCTTCTTCGGGTTTGACAATCTGCGCTGAAAGGGCGGCGGTGGCTGCGGCTGTTACCGCCGGCTACCGCTCCTTTTCGCGTATTGCCGTGGTTTCGGAAGATAAAGATGGCCCCGTGCCCTGCGGCGCCTGCTGCCAGGTATTGAGCGAGTTTAGCGGTGGGAAACTCAAGGTGCTGGTTTCCGGTAAAGAGGATAATATTCGCATTTTTACCCTGCGGGAGCTGTTTCCGCATCCTTTTGTTTTTTACAATGAAGCGCCGCCTCAGGAAAGATGAACATTACAGCACATAATAAAGGGGCTGCTTTTATGTTTCACTCGGGTTTTGTATCTGTCATCGGTCGTCCCAACGTAGGCAAGTCTACGCTGATCAATACGCTGCTTGGCCGGAAGGCGCTTATTGTTTCCGATAAGCCGCAAACTACAAGAAATCGTATTCAAGCTATCTATACCAGCGAAAATTTCCAAATTGTGTTTCTGGACACCCCCGGAATACATAAGCCCAGGCACCTTCTGGGCGATTACATGTTGAAGTCGGCACTGGATGCCCTGCAAGAGGTCGATTTAATCCTTTTCATGGTTGAGGCCACGTCTTCCCCGGGTCCCGGGGACAGGTATATTGCAGATCTGTTGCGCAGTATAGATACCCCGAAATTTCTTGTTGTGAACAAAATAGACCTGATCGCGGATGGGGTTGAGGAGCGCCTTCGCCTGTACAAACAGCTGGGAGAATTTAAGGAGGCATTTACTATATCCGCCCTGGAAGAGAAAAATGTTAGGCAGTTGCTGGAGGGGATTTTCGCAATGCTGCCGGAGGGGCCGCGTTATTATCCTCCGGAGACGGTTATCGACCGCCCTCAGGATTTCCTGGCCGCTGAAATCATAAGAGAAAAAATTCTGCAGCTGACCAGGGAGGAGATCCCTCATTCGGTGGCGGTGGAGATCGAGGAGATGTACTTGCGCGATAGCAAGCTGACGGATAACCGTTCGCAGATGGGACGGCGAGGCGCCATGCTACAGGAAAACCTTGCCTCAACACATTTAGTTGAAAATGTTACAAAGGACAATACATCAGAGAACGGTTTCCCGGCAAATACAGGAAAACGTTCCCGAATATCCGGGCAGCACAAGTTGCACAGCCCAACGAAGTCACAGAAAGAATTGCTGCAGAAAGAGCTGCTGGTGATAGGGGCTGTGATTTATGTCGAAAAAGAGTCACAGAAAAGAATTATTATCGGTAAGAAAGGCGGCATGCTTAAAGAAATCGGTACAGAAGCGCGCCTGGAGCTGGAAAAAATTTTTGGGAATCCAATCTTTTTGGATCTCTGGGTGAAGGTAAAAAAAGACTGGCGGCAGAAGGAACACAATCTGCGCCAGTTTGGGTATGAGTAGCGGCGGCGGTGGCCGCTGCGGCAGTGGGGATCGCGCTTTTCCTTCTCGAGTGACGTGGTGCGGCAAATTGACAGGGAGAGCTGAACCTTTGTGGCAAACTGCTCTTGTGGCATAGCAACAGGGAGCAAGTTTGAGAACCGTCCCCTTTCTTGCTTTTTTGCCCGACAGGGGATCGTCTTTTCTTATCGAATGACAAGGAAAGGTAATTGTGAGTAGAGAGGACTGTCTCTTTGCTACATTGAGCAAGAACGGGAACCGTCCCCTTTCTTGCGTGGTGGTATATCAGTAACAGAGTGTGACAGAGAACCGTCCCCTTTCTTGCGCGTTTCTATTCTTGCTTTGTTGCCGGGGGTGAAGGTTAGTGAAGCTGTTAAAGGCAAGGGCGCTGGTTTTGCGCTCGCGTCCGCTTGGGGAAAGAGACAGGCTGTTAAGCCTGTTGACGCTGGAACATGGAAAAATAAGTGCGGTTGCTCCGGGTGCCCGCAAGGTAAAAAGTAAGCTTGCTGCGGGGGTGGATTATTTCACCTGCGGTTCTTTTTTGCTGTACAGGGGCAGGTCTCTTTATACTGTGAGCCAGCTGGAAATAGAGAAAAGTTTCCGCAGTATCAGGATGGATATTCGGGCTTATGCTTACGGAATGTACCTTGCCGAATTAACGGATAAGCTGTTGCAGGAGGGGGAGCCTTACCCGGAGGTATTTCGCCTTCTTTTGAACTGTTGGTCCTGCCTGGATGAAAATAAAGCGGATAACGAGCTTCTGGGGCGTTTTTTTGAGTTGAAAATATTATCCCTGCTCGGTTATCATCCCCATCTTAAGGGCTGCCTGTACTGTGGCAGTACGGCGGGCCCTTTTTTTTGGAGTAATAGCTCCGGGGGTATTTTTTGTGAGAAATGCCTCCCTGCCGAAGAGTCGGTTTTTCCCTTTTCTAAAGGGGCCTGCTCTCTGGCCTTCAGCCTGCTTGGTATGACTCCTGCAAAAGTTTCTAGGATCAGGGCTTCGGAATCACAAAAAAAAGAATTGAAGGATTTTAACCATCATTTTCTGCAGTACTGGGTGGAGATGTCTTCCTTCCAAGGTCTGGCTTTTTTGGAAAAAATTAACCCTTAAGGGAGGCATAAAAGGGCAGGCAATGAACCAGAATATAACAAAGGCTTAGAACGAAAGGATTGTTGCCCGGATGCCGATTACCCTGGAGCAGGTAGAGTTTTTAAAGCAAAAGGCCGGATTAAATTATGAGGAAGCAGTGGAACTGATGGAGAAAGCGGGAGGTGACCTGCTGCGAGCACTTAAGATTCTGGAAGATAATGGACAGCTTGCCTTTACCCCACTCACGAAGAAAGCGGGCCAGGAAACATTTTGGTCCAGGCTCTGGGAGATAAATAAAGCGGCCAGGATAAGGGTTAACAGGCCGGAAGGTACGTTGTTCCAGTTTCCGCTGGCGCTTGGTATTGCCGGCGCGGCGGCTTTTCCCCGGTTGACTTCCTGGAGTATGCTGGTTCTTTTGCTGACGCGCTGTTCCTTGGAGATCCATGTTCGTTAATCCTCGCAGCCGCTTAAAAGAAACAATCGGCATTAAACCCGAACAACAGTTACCGTGGAAAGCCGTAACTATAGGGATAGAAGCTATTTTTCTAGACTGATAACCGGGGGTCGATGTGCATACCAATGCGGGATCATCACAACAGGCATTTGCAGTGAACCGGCCTTGACACCGGTTGTTTTTTTTGCTAATTTATAAGCACATTATTAATCTAGTGCGATGCTGGAAACAAGTAGCCGGAAGATCTCCGTTTATAGAGAGCTGGGGACGGTGGAAGCCCGGCCGGGCGCTTTTGGTGAAAGGAATTCCGAAGCAGTGTCCCATGAAAAAGAGCCCTTCCTGGGAAATAGGGTGGAACCGCGGGAGCCGTGCTCCCGTCCCTAGATTTTCGTCAGGGGCTTTTTTATTTTTACTCCGCGCTTTTATATTTATTATGGATGAAAGAGAGGTAGAGCATAATGGATTTTCAGGAGTTGATCATCAGGCTGCAGGAGTTTTGGGCCGGACAGGGGTGCCTTATCCAGCAGCCCTACGATGTGGAAAAGGGAGCGGGGACAATGAACCCGGCCACTTTTTTGCGTTCACTGGGGCCGGAACCCTGGAAGGTCGCTTACGTTGAGCCCTCGCGCCGCCCTGCGGACGGGCGTTACGGGAAAAACCCCAACCGCCTTTACCAGCACCATCAGTACCAGGTGATTCTCAAGCCGGCCCCCTCGGAAATCCAGGATATTTATCTGGAGAGCCTCTCCTGGCTGGGTATAGATCCCCGGGAGCATGATATTCGTTTTGTCGAAGATGATTGGGAATCCCCCACCCTGGGAGCATGGGGGCTGGGCTGGGAAGTCTGGCTGGACGGTATGGAGATAACCCAATTCACATATTTTCAGCAGGTCGGCGGTTTTGACTTGCAAGCCGTGCCTGTGGAGCTTACTTATGGGTTGGAGCGGATTGCCATGTTTATCCAAAAATGCGACAATGTTTTTGAACTGCTCTGGGCCCCCGGGGTCAGCTACGGCGACGTTTTTCAAAAAGCCGAGGAGGAGCATTCCCGCTATTGTTTTGAGGAGGCAGATACATCATTGGTTCTTGAGCTGTTTTCCCTTTATGAAAAAGAGGCGAAGAGAATTCTCGAAAATGGTATGGTCCTGCCCGCTTACGATTATGTTCTGAAGTGTTCCCACGCCTTTAACGTGCTTGATGCTCGCGGTGCAATCAGCGTTACGGAGAGGACGGGATTTATCGCCCGCATCAGGGAGCTTGCGCGACGCTGCGGAAAGCTGTACCTGGAGCAGAGGGAAGAGGCGGGTTATTCCCTGTTGAAAGGAGATGATGAGTAAATGCCGGATGTTCGAGATCTGCTGCTGGAAATTGGCTGTGAGGAGATCCCGGCCCGTTTTATGCCCCGCGGGCTGAAGGAACTGAGGGAAACCGCCGGGAAGATATTACAGGAGAACCGTCTTGCTTATCGTGAAATTTTTACTTATGGCACGCCCCGGCGCTTGGTTTTGTTAGTAAAAGAATTGGCGGAAAATCAACCTCATCAGGAAGAGAAGATAAAAGGTCCGTCAAAGGAAGTCTCCTTTGATCAGGAAGGAAAACCTACCAAGGCTGCCCTGGGATTTGCAGGCAGGCTGGGACTGAAAGTGGAAGAATTAAAAATTGAGAAGTCGGGAAAGAAAGAGTACCTCGTGGCTTTGCGCAGTATTGCCGGGAAAAAGACGGCAGATGTCTTAAGTATTCTGCTCCCCGACCTGCTCAAGGGCTTATCTTTTCCCAAAAACATGTTCTGGGAAGAGAGCAGGATAAGGTTCCCCCGTCCAATACGCTGGATTCTCTGCCTGTATGGTTCTGATGAGATTTCCTTTTCTTACGGCGGGCTGCGATCGGGTAGGGAGACCAGGGGCCACCGCTTTTTGGCTCCCGCTTTCATCACTGTCCGCGATCCGGAGCATTATTTTGCTTGTATGGAGGAGTCTTCGGTAGTGCTGGATCAGGACAAGCGGAGATTGTTAATCGAGGAAGGGGTAAAGTCTGCCGCGGCAGCATGCAAACTCGAGGCCCGCATAGATTCCTCCCTGCTGGAGGAGGTCAATTATTTGGTAGAAAAACCGGAGGCGCTCTTCTGCTCCTTTCCGGAAAAGTACCTGCAGCTGCCCCGGGAAGTGCTGGTGACGACTATGCAGCATCACCAGCGTTATTTTCCTGTAGAAGATCAGGAAGGCCGCCTCTGCCCATATTTTATTACTGTTTCTAATAACGGCGCCGCATCGCCGGCAACTGTCAGGGGAGGGTACGAAAGAGTCCTAAAAGCGCGGCTGGCAGATGCGCAATTTTTCTATGAGGAAGACTTGAAAACGCCACTGGAGCAACAGGTAAAAAAATTGCAGTCCATCCTCTTTCAGGAGGAACTGGGAACCGTATATGAAAAAACAGAACGGTTGCAGGTTCTGGTGGAATTTTTGGGAGATCGCCTGAACATTTCAGAGAATGAGAAAGAATCCGCCCTGCGCGCAGCATATCTGGCGAAGGCTGACCTTGTGACGAACATGGTCGGCGAATTTCCGGAACTGCAGGGTATCATGGGTAGGGAGTACGCCCTGAAGTCCGGGGAAAGTGAAGCCGTTGCCGAGGCAATTTATGAGCACTATCTCCCCCGCTTTTCAGGTGACATTTTGCCCATGACGAAAGCTGGGGCCCTGCTCGCCCTTGCAGATAAAGCGGACCATCTTGCAGGTTGCTTTGTTCTGGGGATCAGGCCTACGGGATCACAGGATCCGTATGCACTGAGGCGGCAGAGCCTCGGGTTGCTGCAGATTCTTCTCGAGCACGGGTTTCATCTGCCGCTGACGGAGCTGATCCATCGGGCTTTAGAGCTCTACAGGGGAAGAGAAATGCTGCAGGAGATGGACCTGGAAGATCTCGCCGCCCAGATCAGGGATTTCGTGCTGCAGAGGTTACGCCATCTTTTCCAGGAAAGAGGTATGGATTATGACCTGGTGGAGGCGGTGATCGCTTCTTCCCTGGATGAAATAGCGCCTCTTTGGAAGCGGGTAAGCTTTTTACAGGCAAACCGCGGAAATGAGAATTTGGCTTTGGCGGCTGCCGCTTTTACCAGGGCGGCCAATCTGGCCAGGCAGGCTTCCGGCAGGACGGTGGTTGAAGAGCTTTTCCTGGAAGGGCAGGAGAAAAAGCTCTTTGATTGTTATACCGCTGCTAAAGAGAAGGTAAAGCGCGCCGTTGAAGAGGACAATTTTGAACTGGCGCTTGCGGAGCTGGCCGGGTTGAAAGAACCGCTGGATCTCTTTTTTGATCAGGTGCTTGTCATGGTTGATGACGATAGGGTTCGTTGCAACAGGTTAGCTTTGCTGTTGCAGATAAAAGAGTTGTTTCAAAAGCTCGCCGATTTTTCAAAAATTGTCTTTTCCGCTCAGAATGAATTATAAGTAGAAAGGATTTTTTTCTTGAAAGTGGAATATCAATAAACGTAGGGGCAAAAAAAAGGAGGTGCACCGGCAAATTTGGAGAAAAATAATAAACCGGTTGTCTATATTATCTCCGATTCTGTAGGGGAGACAGCCGAGTTTGTAGTAACCGCTGTGGCAAGCCAGTTTAATTCCGGACATGTCGAGATACACAAAGAATCTTTTCTGACTGATTCCGGCCGTTTAAAAGAGATTGTGAAGGAAGCTTCAAAGAAAAACAGCATGATCGTTTATACGCTGGTTTTGCCTGAGTTGCGGGATGCCATTATTAAAGAAGCCTTCAAGTATAACCTTCCTTTAGTGGATCTGCTCGGGCCGATGTTTGCCGCCTTTTCCAGGATTATGTCCGTGGATCCGCGGCTGGAGCCCGGGTTGATACGGCGTATGGATGAAGATTATTTTCGCAGGGTGGCGGCTGTGGAGTTTGCTGTGAAGCATGATGACGGGAAGGATCCGCTCGGCCTGCTACAGGCAGATGTTGTTCTGATAGGGGTTTCGCGCACTTCAAAAACTCCATTGAGCATGTACCTTGCCCATCGCAAGATCAAAGTGGCGAATTTACCCCTTGTCCCGGAAATAGAGCCCCCGCAGGAGCTCTTCAATCTTCCCAGAAATAAAGTTATCGGTTTAACAATTGCTCCCGACCTGCTGCGTGAGATTCGCCAGGAAAGACTGACTGCCCTGGGGCTAAAATCCAGGGCAAATTATGCTGAAATGGAGCGAATTTTTGAAGAACTGGAGTACAGCAAAAGAATCATGCGTCGTCTTGGCTGCGCTGTTTTTGACGTATCCCATAAGGCGGTGGAAGAGGTGGCCGATAAAATTATTAATGTCGTAAAGGAGTATAAAGAGGAATGAGCAGAGTAAAACAGGTTTACTTGTTTACTGAGGGAAATGCGGGAATGAAAAAGCTCCTCGGCGGAAAAGGGGCTAACCTGGCGGAGATGACACGGCTTGGTTTGCCGGTTCCTCCGGGGTTTACCGTAACGACAGAGGCCTGTAACGATTATTACCGGAAGGGGGAAAGGCTGTGGCCGGAACTGGAGGAAGAAGTTACAAACGCACTTCGGGAACTGGAGAAACAAACAGGTAAGACTTTAGGATGTGGACAAAATCCCCTTCTGCTTTCAGTCCGTTCCGGGGCTTATTTCTCGATGCCCGGAATGATGGATACCATTTTAAATCTGGGCTTAAATGACCACACGGTGGAGGCCCTGGCTGAGTCGACGGGGAACCGGGCGTTTGCCCTGGACTGTTACCGCCGCCTTCTGCAGATGTATGCCGACGTAGTGCTTAAAATAGACCATTATTACTTTGAAAGGGCCCTAGATGAGGTCAAAAAAGAATTTAAAATCCAGCCGGGCGAACCACTGAGCGAGAAAGGTTGGGAAAAAGTTGTTGAGCGTTTTAAACGGATAATTGAGGTAGATAACAGGCAGAAGTTTCCCCAGGAGCCGGTTGAGCAGTTGTTGAACTCTATTAAAGCCGTCTTTGCTTCCTGGAATAACCAGCGGGCGATAGTATATCGCCGGCTGAACCATATTCCCGATGACCTGGGAACCGCTGTGAATATCCAGTCCATGGTTTTCGGTAACCAGGGGGAGGATTGCGGCACGGGCGTTGCCTTTACGCGCGATCCCTCCACCGGGGAAAAGACACTCTACGGGGAGTTTTTGTTTAACGCCCAGGGAGAGGATGTTGTTGCGGGTATACGCACACCCCTGCCCATGTCTGCGCTGAAGGAAAAGATGCCTGCTATTTACGATCAGTTTAGCAATATTTGTACAATACTGGAAAATCATTATCGCGATATGCAAGATATCGAGTTTACTATAGAAAAGAACCGGCTTTTTATTTTACAGACGAGAAACGGTAAGAGAACAGCGGGGGCAGCGGTGAAAATAGCTGTTGACCTCGTTGAAGAGGGGATCTGTAACAAGGAGGAAGCTCTTCTAAGAGTGGAACCTTCACAGCTGGTGCAGCTGCTGCATCAGCGCATCGACACGTCTTTTGCTTTAACGCCGCTGGTGACTGGTTTGCCCGCTTCTCCCGGGGCCGCGCTGGGGAAGGTGGTTTTTGATGCTAACGATGCGGAATCGAAAAGCGCCAGAGGTGAAAAGGTAATCCTGGTGCGTTCGGAAACCACTCCTGATGATATTCACGGGATCGTGGCGGCACAGGGGGTTTTAACCAGCCGGGGCGGGATGACCAGCCATGCCGCCGTTGTCGCCAGAGGGATGGGGAAACCCTGCATCAGCGGATGCGAGGCCATTAAGATCGATTTCAAGGCACGCTTGTTCGAGGTTGGGGAACAGGTGATTAGGGAGGGGGATATCATATCCATTGACGGCACCACCGGCAATGTGTATCTTGGCGAGGTTCCCCTGGTATCTCCGGAATTGAGCCCGGAATTTCAAAAGCTGCTTTCCTGGGCGGATGAGGTAAGAAGGTTGCGGGTGAGGGCCAACGCCGACAACCCCAGAGATGCCCGCAAGGCCAGGGAATTTGGAGCGGAAGGAATTGGCCTTTGCCGGACTGAACATATGTTTATGGAACAAGATAGGCTTCCGATAGTTCAGGAGATGATCCTTGCGGAGACAGAGGAGGAAAGGAATAAGTGCCTGGCCAGGCTATTGCCTATTCAGCAGGGAGATTTTGAACAAATACTCCGGGAGATGGAGGGCCTTCCCGTTACTATCAGGTTGCTGGATCCTCCTCTGCATGAGTTTTTGCCAAATTTAGAAGTGCTCCTTGTTGAAGTAGCTCTCCTGAAAGAGCAGGGGGATGATCCGTTACTGCTTCAGAAAAAAGAATTCCTCTTAAAGAAGGTGCGTTCCTTAAATGAGATGAATCCCATGTTGGGGCACAGGGGATGCCGCCTGGGGCTGGTATTTCCGGAGATATACAGGATGCAGGTCAGGGCGATCTGTCAGGCGGTTGTTGCTTTAATAAAGGAGGGCCTAAACGTAAAACCTGAGATTATGATTCCTCTGGTGGGTCATTCCCGGGAGCTGGAAATAATGCGGGAAATCGTGGAGGACGAGGCCGAAAAAGTTAAAAAAGAAGCACAGGTGGAATTTAACTGCCCTGTGGGGACGATGATCGAGCTTCCGCGCGCCTGCGTGACGGCGGGGCAGATTGCAAAACACGCCGATTTCTTCTCCTTTGGGACTAATGACCTTACCCAGACTACATTTGGTTTCAGCCGCGATGATGCTGAAGGAAAATTCCTGCCCTTTTACGTGCAGCAAAAGGTTTTGCCGGATAATCCCTTTATGGTGCTGGATAGGGAAGGAGTGGGAAGCCTGATCTCCCAAGCAGTGACCTCCGGCAGGGAGCGGAAGAAAGATTTAGAGATGGGAATATGTGGTGAACATGGGGGCGACCC